>JACPCS010000134.1 GCA_016184455.1 Acidobacteriota bacterium | reverse complement strand
CGTGCTGCCGTCGCCGTTGAGCGCGATGGAGTAGCCGAACTGGTCGCCGAGCGTGAAGTTCGTCGGCGTGTCGGACTTGAGGTACGCCTGCTGCCCCCACGTGCCGCCGGTCCGCCCGTAGACGTAGACCGCTCCCGCCGAGCTCGCCGCGTCGCTCTGCTGATTGCCGTCGATCCCGCCGGCGTTGCTGTCCTCGCTCGGCGCGCCGACGGCGAGCGTGTTGCCGTCGCCGCTGAGGGCGAGCGAAAAGCCGAACTGGTCGCCCTCGCCCGGCAGCTCGCCGTCGCCGGGCCGGCCCGTGTTCGACGCCTTGATGTAGGCCTGCTGCGTCCAGGCGCCGCCGCTGCGCGTGAAGACGTAGACGGCGCCCGCCTGCGGAATGGAGTTGTCGTTCTGGTTACCGTTGACCCCTGTGGCGGCGCTCGACTCCCAGAACGCGGCCACCGCGAGCGTGTTGCCGTCGGCGCTGAGCGCCACGGCGTTGCCGAAGTGATCGCCGTTGCCGGTGTTCGACGCCTTGATGTACGCCTGCTGCGCCCACGTATTGCCGCTGCGCGTGAAGACGTACACGGCGCCGGCGTTGTACGCCGACTCGTCGTTCTGATTGCCGCCAATGCCGCGCGCGCCGCTGCTCTCGTGCTGCGCGCCGACGGCGATGGTGTTGCCGTCGGCGCTGATGGAGACGGCATTGCCGATGTGCCCGTCGAGCGCGCCGCCCTCGCCGAAGTGATCGAACATCCCGGGGTTCGACGCCTTCAGGTAGGCGGTCTGCCTCCAGCCGCCCCCCTCCTGCGCGCCACGCGCGACGGCCGCCGCGGCGCCCGCGCAGACGCACACCGCGGCCAACAGCCTCAAGCTCATATGAAGCCTCCAGCGAACCAGCCAAGGGCTCTGCCCCTGCGCTAGCACCGCCATGCGGCCAACCGTCAATGCAAACAATGAGTACAGCGCCCTCGTTACTGGCCGCATGGCAGTCCAATGAATGCGAACGGAGGATTTTACTGCGGGAAGGGCTTCGGGCTTTACACGTCGGGCTTTGGGCGCCAGGCCCTGGGCTTCAGGCGTTTGGCGAAGCCACCCAAAGCCCAAAACCCAAAACCCAAAGCCCGATCGGGGTTACTGCGCGCTCGGCGCCGCCTGGCCGTAGTTCGCGTTCTGCATCAGGACCTTGCCCGAATCGGTCAGCATGACGCGCGCGCGCTCGGTCAGGTTCATGTACGGGGCGCCGCTCTTCAAACGACGGCCCGTCAGCGTCACCTTCACGCCCGGCTTGACATCGTTGACCCAGCCGGCCTTGATGAGCTGCTGGGCGCCGCCCATTTCGGCCTGCCAGCGGACGGTCTTGCCGCCTTCGGTGACGTCGATCACCAGGATCGAGTGCGGGTTGATCAACTGCGTCTCGACGACGACGCCGGTGAGGTTGACGGTTTCCTCGATATACCGGCCGGCATCGCCGTGATGCGCGCGGACCGGGCCCGCGGCGAGGAACACGGCAGCGCCGACGCACAAGGCAACATAGGAGATCTGCTTCACGATTACATTCCTCCCTGCGAGGTCCGGAAGATCCTTCCGCCCGGTTCCGGCCTGCATCACTATATCGTAGATCCTACTTATAGGGCTTCGGCGGCCCCGGTTTCGCGAACCGCGCCGCATCGACGGCCACGTTCGTCTGCATGTCGCTCATCTCGAAGTTCGTCCGGCCGTCGAACCAGCTTGTCGTCCATCTGAACGGCAGCCTCAAACCGGCCACTTCGCGGTAATCCGCATAGTCGGTCTGTGCCATCACCCGTCCGACGGGCGAAGGGGTCGAACGCACCAGGCGGCTGAGAAGCCCCGACTCCTCGTCGAAGTACATCGTCACCAGTGCGTTCCCTTTGTTGCCTTGGACGGCCAGCACCGTGCGGTTGTTGATGAAGTCGCTGCTGCTCCGCATGTTGGTCAGCGCCTGTTTGATATTGGCCGGAAACGTCAGCTCGGCTTCAGCCCGGGCGGCATCGAGCTCCGCACCGTGAAGCTCGAGGACGTCAATCGGTCTGAACGGCGCGGAAATCCATCCGCTACGCCCGTCGAACACCGTGACGTTGTCGCCCGACATGGGATCGCGGAGGACGACGATCTTCTGATTCGGTGCTTTCGCCCAGATTTCAACGGGACGCGGGAAGTTCTCCGGCCCGTACCCCGTGTACGTGCCCTTGGCGACATAGCTGGTAAGACCGGCCGCCCGCTGCGCGCCACCGACAGCCTGCAGATACTTGTCAAGGATCTGCGCGGCGGTCGGCGTCCCCGGCAGGGCGGGCGGGAGGAGCACATCGAGCTCATCGACCGTGACCGGGCTGTAGAGCTGCGTGATGCTCGGCGTAGCCCTCGGCCGATTGCCGCCGCGGTGGCACGAGAAGCAGGTGACGACCTGGCGGCCGCCGAAGTACTGCTTGTTGATCTCGGCCATGATCGTCACCATACGGCGCGCCGTCCGCTTCGGCGCCTTGTCGTCGAGCGCGTAGCCCGCCCACGTTCCGTTATCGACGTGACACTCCGTACAGTTCATGCCCGTCGCGGCGGAGAAGATGCCCATGGTCCCCATGAACTCGTCTGCAGAAATGCCGCGCAGCACGGTGACGTTCTTGAACACATTCTCCGCCAGCACCTCGCGCGGGATCTGTGCCGGCGGCGCGCCCTGTCCGCTCGCGAGCGCCACGGCGGCCGCCCACGCCAGCGCCGTCCCCCCGACACCGCAGATGGTCCGTTTCGATCCGTTCATGAGTGCCTCCGAGCCTCCTCCTCTGGCCACAGCATACGATGCGCAGACCGGTTCCCCAAACTACCGCTTCGCGCGTTACGGGCGGTACGTAGTGTCCGGCTTTAGACCCGGACCAACCTCCAATACCCAACTCGCGCCCCCAATCGCGGCCGGACTGAGATGCATGTACCTCTGCGTCGTCGTGAGGTCCTGGGGCCCACGAGCTCTTGAATGGCGCGCGCTGCGCGGGAGCCGTCGTAAACCCGAGCGTCCATTTCGTGCTCCCGAGTTCAAAGGCCAGCTTCAACGTGGTCCCAATCACTGCGGTAGACTCTGTCGAACGGGTCGTTGCAGTCATCTGCTCCTCCTTGCGTTGTGCCGTTCAAGCACGTTTGTGGGAGCTTACTGCGGCGGCCCGTATTCCTTTCCACCGCCATCACGCAGCCTACATAGGATCTATCGTCTTCGTCTGCGAGGCGATGGACGTCACCATTCACGCCAACATGATGGCGCAGGCGAAAGCAGCGGCCGATGCGGGCAATCCGAACAGCATCGCCCGCCACATCGCCGAGACGCACTCGACGACGGTCGATGTCGGGCGCATGGCGGCGGAGGCAAAGGTCAAGACCGTCGTGCTCAGCCACCTGCTTCCGGGCTCCAACCGGCCGGGACCAGCCGAATTCCCCGATACCACGTACATCGAGGGGGTCCGGCAGCACTTCTCCGGGCAGGTGATCATCGGGCGGGACGGGATGGTGCTGTAGGCGTCGTCCCTGGCACTTGCGGTGTTCCGTTCCGGACAGCGCGTATATGGACATGTTGGCCCTGGTCGGACGGTCGCCGCGCCGTGGAACGGCGCCCGAAACACCGCGGAATTCCCGTAACCATTTGATTCGTCAGCGAAAAACGCCGCTGCGGCGCTTGTGTTTCTGTCTGGCATCTGCGTTGCCCGTGAAGCGCGGCTGTTCGTCCCCTGGCTCGTGTGCGTTGACGTGATCGGCGGTGATTTGATGCGCAAGGAAAACATTCGTTCCGTCGCGAACTGGCCTCCGGCGAGGCTGTGGCTGTTGATACTGGCGCTCTCCTGGCCTTCGCTTCTCCATGCCCAGGATCAGGACGCGCCGACCGCGGGGCGTGCCGAGATGCTGGCCGCCGAACGCGATGCCAAGACCAGCGCCATCACACCTCCCAGCCGCTCCGCCGTGGAGCGGGCGCTCTACTGGTACGACAACCAATACGTGCTGGCGAAGATCTTCGGCGGCTGGAACGGCGTCCACCTTGCCGGAGGCGACTTCCCCGCCGGCGCTGGCATGAAATACGGCGTCGGCTACAGCCATGTCTTCGGACCGCGGCTGGACCCGCACAGGCCCAATCGCGTCGACATCAACGCCGTCGCCGCGAACAGCACCCGCGGCTACGTGCGCGCCGCCGCGAGCGTGGGCTTTCATGACATCGGCGGCAGCGCGCTCGACGTGACGCTGCGCGGGCAGTATTACCGCTTTCCGCAGGAAGACTTCTTCGGCCTGGGGCAGGACAGCCGGCGAGAGGATCGAACCGACTATCTCCAGGAAGGAACGGACGTTGGCGCCGAAGCCCGATGGAATCCGGTGAAGTTCGTCGAGTTCGGCGGTGGGGTGTCGTTCCTCAGTCCGCGCATCGGAGCCGGCACCGACAGCCGATTCCCGTCGACGGACGCGCTCTTCAATCCTGCCACGCTTCCCGGCTACCACGAGCAGCCCGACTTCCTGCGCAGCGACGCGTCCGTGGCGTTCGACTGGCGCGACAACCCGCGGCATCCGCACGCTGGCGGGCGGTACGCTGTTCAGTTCTCGAATTTCGACGACCGCGATCTCTCGGCCTTCGGCTTCCGCCGCACGTCAATCGACCTGCAGCAATACGTGCCGCTGCCGAATCAGTATCGAACGTTGGCGTTCCGCGCCGCAGCGGTCATGACCGACCCGCACGCGGGGCAGCAAGTACCGTTCTACTTCCAACCGACGCTGGGTGGCAGCCAGGAATTGCGCGGGTTCCGCGAATTCCGCTTCCGCGATCGCAACAGCCTGCTGATGTCCGCCGAGTACCGGTGGGAGGCGTCGTGGATGCTGGACGGCGCGCTGTTCGTGGACGCCGGCAAGGTGGCATTCGACCGCAAGGATCTCAACCTGCGCAATCTCGATGTGTCCTACGGCGTCGGGCTGCGCGTGCACAGCAACAGCGCGTTCGTCGCGCGCCTCGATCTGGCATTCAGCCGCGAGGGGTTCATTCCGCTTCTGAGGTTCGAACATGTCTTCTAAGCACATCTGCCGCTCCCTGCGCCGCGCGACGGCCGTCGGTTCCGTGCTGGCCGTCATCGGCCTTGCCGTCGTCGCCGCGCCGCAGCTCGCCGCGCAACGACTCGACTCGTCGAAATGGGCCGGGCTGAAACGCTTTTTCCCAGACGACCCGATCTGGCGCGATGGGGACACGCGCAACATCCCGCCGGTCGCGTCGTTCGATCTGTCGAAGAGCTACGAGTTCGTGAACGAAACGTTCGGCCACTCCGTGCAGTCGCGCGGGCCGGCGCTGAACGTCAACACGCTCGGCGAAGTGCCGGACTCCAGCTGGTTCACGAACCGCCTGGGCCGGTTCGACATGAGCGTCGAGGACATCGTCCGCGGTCCCGACACCGTGGACGGCCCCGCGCCCGGCATGTGGCATGTCACCGGGCGGCCGGACTCGGGAATCACGCCAAAGTTCACCATCAAGGACGCGCGCGGTGACACGTATCTGATCAAGCTGGATCCCGCGGACTATCCGGAGTTGCCATCGTCCGTCGAGGTGATCTCCACCAAGATCTTCCACGCGATCGGGTACCACGTCCCCGAGGACTTCATCGTCACGTTCGACCTGTCGCGCCTGGATGTGGCGCCCGGCGCGAAAATCCGGACGGACTCGGGAGAGAAGCGGCTCATCGAAATGAAGGATGTCGAACAGTGGCTGCGTGACACGCCGCGGACGTCCGCGGGGACCATCCGCGCGCTCGCCAGCCGCTACGTGCCCGGCCAGGTCGTCGGCCAGTTCCGCTATACCAGCACGCGGTCCGACGATCCGAACGACATCTATCCCCACGAGCGTCGTCGCGAGCTCCGCGGCCTGCGTGTGTTTACCGCCTGGTTGAACCATGACGACGCGCGGTCGATCAACAGCATCGACAGCTACGTGGAGGAGAACGGCCGCCGTTACATTCGCCACTACCTGCAGGACTTCGGCAGCAATCTCGGCAGCGGCAGCACGTCGGCACAGCAGCCGCGAGGCGGGTACGAATACCTCCTCGACGGCGGCAAGGCCACCAAGGGCCTCTTGTCGTTCGGCTTCTACACCCGCGACTGGACGCGCGTGCGCTATCCGGACAACCCATCGCTCGGCAACATCGAGGCCGACTTCTTCGAACCGTGGAAGTGGAAGACCGAGTACCCGCAGCCGGCATTCGACCAGATGGATGCCGCCGACGCGTTCTGGGCCGCGAGTATCGCGTCGCGGTTCAGCGACCGCATGATCACGGCGATCGTGGAGACCGGCCGGCTGTCGGATCCGGCAGCGTCACGATATCTCTCCGACGTGATCATCCGGCGCCGCGACAAGGTGGTGGCGTTCTGGATCACCAGGACCAACCCCCTCGACACGTTCGACGTGCAGCGGAGCGGCAGCGGCTCCGAGCTCACCTTCGACAACGCCGCGGTTCGGCTGCGCCTTGCCGCGCCTGCCAGCTACAAGGTGCGATGGACGGCGCTCGACAACCGGGCCGGCACGGAGAAGGCCGTCGGCAGCGAAGTCGACCTCACCGCCACGCGGGTCGCCATTCCGGATGCAGCGTGGGGCCCGGTTGACGATGCGGGCTTCCGCTACGCGGTGGCGTCGGTCGCCACCGTTCACCCGCGGTTTGCGAACTGGGCGACCCCGGTGCGCGTGACGATTCGTGCGCGTGACAGCGCGATGGAAATCGTCGGCGTCGAGCGGCCGACAAGTGCCGGGGCAACTCCTGCGAACGTGGGGTAACGTGCCGCAGCAGCTGCGCGCCGCGCAGCTGCTGCTGTGATGATCGCGACCCGATCGCAGAGTCGCTGTGCCGACGGGGGCCGTAGAGGAGAGTCGGGGACGGCCGTAGAGGAGAGTCGGAGACGAATCGTATAACGGATCTTCTGAAAACCGCCTTCATCGTTGCTATCGTCTCTACTGGTTCAAAGGCGGCACGCGCAACGGTCGCGACGCCACCCAGATGAAACATCGCCATCAGCGCGTATCTCGGATCACTGGCGCCGTAGGGGGTAGCTCGGTAGCTGGGTAGTCTACCCAGCTACCTACTGCGTGCCGCTCCGCAGCGGTCCGAACCGCGGCGGCGAAATGCGGCGCTTCGAGGCCGCCTCGTACGCGGACGCCACCCGCAGGATGCGATCCTCGGCGCCCGGCTCGGCGCGGAACACCAGCGAGAACGGCAGGCCCGGCTCGGGCAGCACGTCCGGCGTGTCGGTGTTGACCGGAACGTAGTCCTTCCGATCGGGCGTCAGCGCGAATCGCGCGTCATAGACCTCGCGCACGTAGCCGGCCGGAATCAACACTTCGGTCTCGCCGGCGTTCGGACCCATCGGCATGTCGCTGCGCGTATCGCCGGCCGGGTTCGGCCACGGGGCGAGCCCGATCTTCCCGGGCGGAAGCGACGTGTGCAGCCGGACGACGACGTCGAGCCGGTTTTCCTGGATGACCTTCATCTCGACGCGGCGCAGCAGCTCGCGAAGCATGATGCGCTCGGCGGTGCCGTCGCGCTCGCCGGCCGGACTCACGTGCAGGTCGGCCTCCTGCCAGTTCAGCCAGTAGGCGCGCTGCTGGTCGCTCCAGAACTTGGAGCGCGCGTTGAGCGCCGGCCAGTCGGCCAGCGTCTCCTTGAACCCGCGTGCTGCCCAGTCGTCCGAGCGTCGCGTCAGGTACTGCGCGATGTGGAAGCGGAAGAGGCGCTCGGCGGCGAGCCCCTGAACCGTGCGGATGTTCAGATTCCTCGGCGGCGGCACCTTTCCCTCCGCCAGCGCCACCATGTAATCGGCCGGCGCCATCGTGCCCGATCCGAACGTGCGGCCCGGCGCGAGCTCCGTCGGCCGGATCGCCGCCACGAACTCGGGGAAGAGCGGCTGACCCTGGTTGTTCAGGCGGAAGAGAATGCGCGGGAAGAACACCGGCACGAGCTCGGCGAGCGCCCGCGTGTAGGTCGTCCGCATGTTCTCGATCTCGGGGTCGTCGGGCCAGAGCGGATCGACCGACTCGACGAGCGTGGCGCCGAGGCGGCCGCCGAGCACCTCCTTGATCTCGCGTGCGGCGGCGGCGGAGATCGGCTCGTCCGCCTTGATCCCCGGGAAGGTCACCATCGACTCGCGGATCACGCCGATGCGGACGCCCTCGAGCGAGCCGGGCGTGCCGGGCTGGGCCGCATGCGACGCGTACCCCGTCGAGACGACGGCCGACCGTGGAATGGTCGTGAAGACGTCGCGCGGATCGTAGTAGCCGTTGGCCGGGTCCTTCAGCGCGTCGAGCACCTTCGCCGCGTCGGTGACGCTGCGGCAGTGGATGCCGGCGCGGTCGTTGTAGATGTCGGCGCCGATGGCGTTGCCGAGGAAAGAGATGAGCGCCTTCTGCGGCAGGATGAGCGCGACTCCGTTGTGGTTGGCGGGGCCGCGGCACGACATGCGCGTCTCCTCGCAGATGCTGCACATCACCAGGTTCGTGCTGACCGAGACGCCCGAGCCCGAGCTCGATCCGAGCGAGGCGGCGCGCGACTGGTCGTACGCGTTGGCGGGATTGCCCGACCAGCTGCTGCGCTGGTACCCGAGATTCGAGAGCAGCACGCGATCGGGGGTGTGGCGTCCGCCCGGCGGGGGCGCCGGAATGCCGTTGTATTCCGTGTTGAGCGCCTTCGCGTAGATGATCGCGCCCTTGGCGCGGAGCTGGGCGACCAGCGTGTGGTCGCGGGCCGGGAAGTCGATGTCGAACCGCGCGTCGGACGCGCCGGTCGAGCGCATGTCCTCGGTCTCGAACGGATCCTTGAACGAGAACGGGATGCAGTACATCGGCAGCTTCGTGAGATCCGGGTTCCGGCCGAACTGCGCGTCGAGCTCGGAGGCGCGCTCGAGCGCGTCGGGCTGCGTGCGGAACTCCTCGCAGACAGCCGGCGCCCCGGCGGGCAGCGCGCCCTGTGACGGATGCCGGTCGCGATCGCCCTTGCACGTCACCGATCGCTCGCCGCGGAGGTTGAGCGTGGCAATCGTGTTCACCTGGCCCGAGTTCGGCGTACCGACGGTCATGCCGTACTGCTGCCGGACCTCGGGGTCGGAAGAGGTCGGCTCGAGGCGCCCGAAGTCGAACGGCGGGCCTGCGTACCGGTCGTACTCCGGGACGATCGACGAGATCGCCACGGTCTCGGTCGGGAAGTTCACCGGCGATCCCGCGAGCACTTTGCCCTGTGCCTGGGGGATCGGCTTGCCGTCGGCGGTGACCGGCCGATCGCTCGGCGCGCTGTACGCCCGGGCGCGCGCGATGTATGCTTCGACGAGCCCGCGGCAGGTGATCTGCCCCTGCTGAATCGCGCGGTGTACGTCGGCGATCGTCGCCTCGACGAGCTCGAACCGGAACTCCTGCGACTGGGCGCCCTGCGGGGGCGACGAGCGGCAGCCCGGCAGCGCGAGGACCAGGAGCGTGGGGGGCAGGATGTAGAGCGTCTTTCGTCCGATCGACATCGCGTCCTCCTTCACCAGCTGGTAGCTGGTAGGCGGTAGCTGGTAGCCAGAACCACCAACCACCAACCACCAACTGCGACCACCTACCACCTACCGGCTACCACCTACCGGCTAATTCGTGGCCGGCTGTGGTCCTGTATACCGCAGAATCCAGAGTCCCTGGTTCTTATTCGTGATGTAGATGTACCCCCGCCGATCGACCAGCACGTCCTCGGTCTGCTCGACCAGCGTGTCGGGCACCGGGCCGTAGCGCTTGACCGGATCGGGCGGAACGAAGTAGCCGACCTCGCGCGGCCGCCGCGCGTTCGAGATGTCGACGAGCGACGCCTGCCCGAGCCCTTCGCGGCAGTCCTCCGCGATCGCCTCGGAATTCACCCACACCAGGTTGCGGCTCTTGATCGGCAGGATGGAGTGGACGGGGATGCCGCCGGTAGCCGATCGGCGCGAGGCCGTCACATGACGGCGGTCATAGTCACGCGCGTGGTGCGTGCGTAGCATCCGCGTCCAGGATGGGGAGAGATATGAGCAGCGTGTCACAGGTGACCCTTCGAGAGCCTCAGGGTCACCCCGAGCATTGTCGAGGGGTGAGTCGCAGGCGGGTGATGCGGTGGGGCCTCTTCTCGGCCGGCGCGGCGGCCATGGCGAGGGCGCTCGGCGCGGACGCGTTCGCGCAGGATTTCGGGCCGGGCAGCGGAAACATCGGCGTCGTCGGCGGCCGCGACGAGAAGGCGCTGTTCCCCGGGCCGGATCTGCCCGGCGGAGGACAGCTCGAGATTCGCATGGTGCAGTCGATGCACACCTCCGATGGCGACGAGCTCGAAGTCGCCCAGCGCGCCAAGCCGTTCGATCCGGAGTCGTGGATGAGCGAGTGGACGCGCGTGGCGGAGAGGAACGAGCGGCTGGCGGAGGAGTACGTCGCCGCCGGGTTCAAGCAGACGGCGCACGAGTACTATCGGCGCGCTCAGGACTTCTGGTCGAACGCGACCGTCTACGCGGCCGAGCACCACCCGAAGCAGCTCTATACCTACAGGAAGATGCGGGAGACGTTCGACAAGGCGTGGCAGCTGGTGCGCCCGCCCTTCGAGCGCGTCAAGGTGCCGTACGAGGGAAAGACGCTCGAGGGCTACTTCCGGAAGCCCGGCGGCGCGTCAGGCACGCGGTTTCCGACCGTGATCGGCTTCCAGGGCGCCGACTCGATGGCGGAAAACACGATCATGGGCGGCGGCTCCTACACGGCCAGGGGCATGGCGTATCTGGTGGTCGACCTGCCGGGCCAGGGCTCGGCCATGCGCCTGCAGAACCTGCCTCTGCCGCCCGACACCGAGCGGGTGGTCAAGGCGCTGGTCGACTACCTCGCGACCCGGCCCGACGTCGACATCAACCGGCTCGGCATGCAGGGGATCAGCATGGGCGGCTGGAGCGTGCCGCGGGCCGTCACGGCGGAGAAGCGGATCAAGGCGGTCTGGATGTCGAGCGGCGCCCTGAGCCTCGCCACGGATCTCTTCGACTACTATCCGCCGATTCAGGATCGCGTGCGGTGGATCATCGGGGCCAAGGACGTGGCCGGGGCGCGGAAGATGGTGCGCGAGTACACGACCGACGGCCGAGCGCATCTCATCGAGTGCACGATGCTCATCGGCTACGGCGCCGACGACCGCATCATGGACCCGCAGGGCGCCTTCCGCCTCTACCAGGCGGCGGTCAACGCCAAGCGCGACATGATCGCCGGCCTGGGCCACCCGCACCACAGCGCCAAGGCCGGCGGCCCGCGCGCCGATCGCCCGCTGACGCTGCAGGACTGGGCGATGCGGCAGCTGCGCGCGGAAACCTAGACGTTACTTCGTCTCGTTGAAGACGAGTTGCGCGTTCGAGCGGACGCGCGCCGGCTGCGCCATGTAGCCGGCCGGCGGCTTCCAGCCGTTCGCCACGTCGTCCACGGTCCGGCCCGCCTTCTTCGCCGACTGCACCTGGCTCACGTAGCCGCGGATGAACTGGATGTAGTCCTTCAGGTCCGCGTTGGTCGTCGTCGTGTTGCTGTGGCCGTTGACCAGCACGTCGGCGTTCTTCTCCGAGAACGACAGCACCTTGGAGAGGGTGTCGGCGTACCCGACGGCGGTGCCGCCGTTGTTCGCGTCCATGATCGGCAGCTCCTTGCCCGGGAAGACGTCGGCGACGTGGAGCACGCGGTGCACCGGGAAGTAGACGAACGCGTCGCCGTTGGTATGCGCGCGGCCGAAGTACCGCAGCTCGATCCGCTCGTTGCCGCTGCCGATCGTCATCATGTCGCGGAACGTGCGCGTGGCGAGCCCCTTGCCGTTGTTCTCCTTGAAGATGTTGCGCGGGTTCGGGGTCGGCGCCGCCGACGAGTTCGGCCGCATCTCCTTCATGTTGGCGGCGGTGTTCTCGTGCGTCACGATGTCGATCTCGGCCGGGAACTCGACGTTGCCGCTCACGTGATCGCCGTGCGTGTGCGTGTTGACGATCATCATCACCGGCCTGTCGGTCACCTTGCGGATCGCATCGAGCAGCGGCTTCCCCCAGCCGGGGTTCTTGGTGTCGACGACGATGACGCCCTTCTGGGTGATGAAGACGGAGCTGTTGCCGCCGCCGCCCTTCATCACGTAGAGGTTGTCCTTCAGCTTGTCGATCTCGACGACCATCGGCTGCTGGCCTCCGGCCGGCTGCTGCATCGCCGCGACCGTCAGCGACAGGGCGCCGAGGGCGAGCAGGGCGCCCAGCACGATCCCTCTCCTCATGGATGCCTCCTCCGCGCGAGGAATCATACTGGAATCAGCTGGTAGGTGGTAGTCGGTAGCCGGTGGCTAGGACGTAATCCGCAGCAGCTTCGTCAGGTTGCCGCCGAGGATCGCCGCCTTGTCGGCCTCCGGCAGCCACGACGCGTTGAGCACCAGGTCCACCGTGACCGGCCAGTTCAGCGGGTTGTCGGTCCCGTAGACGATCTGGCTCACGCCCATCTCGTTGACGAGGTGGCGCAGCCCTTCGTCGGAGAAGACCATGGTGTCGACAAAGACCTGCGAGCGCAGGTATTCCCGCGGCTTCTTCCTGTTCGCGCAGCTGGCGTTGTTCCTGACGTCGCAGGCGACATCGGTGCGCATGACGTACGACGGCAGATATCCGCCGGCGTGCGCGGCGCCGACGCGCAGGTTCGGAAAGCGGTCGAAGACGCCGTCGAAGATGAGCCGCGTCAGGAAATACGTGGTCTCGAGCGGGTTGCCGATGATGTTCCCCAGGTCCCCGCGCCCGCGCAGCGCGCCCTCCCTGACGATGTTATCGGCGCCGCCCGGGTGCATGAAGACGATCACGCCCAGCTCGGCGGCCTTGGCCCAGAACGGATCGAACTTGGGCAGCGACAGATCGTCGCCGTTGACGTGTCCGCCGATCGCGGCGGCGCGCAGGCCGAGGCGTGTGACGCCGTCCTCGAGCTGCTGGGCGGCGAGATCCGGGAACTGCAGCGAGCTCGACGCCATCGCGACGAATCGATCGGGGTAGCGGCTGACGAACGTCGCGAGCCCCTCGTTCTGCGCGCGGACGATCCGGTCGGCGAGCGCGCGGTCCTGCACCTCCCACCACCAGAACCCGTTGATGCTGAGGGCCTGAATGTCGATCCCCTGCGTGTCGATGAGCGCAATGCGATCGGGGCCGAGTGGACGGCCGCCCGCCTGCCGCTCGTAGGGCGTCCCCTTGACGACCGGCTCGACCTCGGCGACCGTCGCGTGCGCATGGATGTCGATGACGCGAACGCGCCTGCCGCCGATCGACACCTGCCGCCGCGCGGGCGGCTCCTGTGCCGCCGTCAAGCCCCTGCGCCCGGCGACATAGACGCCGGCCGCGGCGCCGGTGATCGTCCTGAAGAAATGTCTGCGATTCTGCACGCGCTCCTCCCCGCCGCAGATGATACCGGATCGGCTCGGACGCAGCCTCCGGCAGCTGCTCCTACGCTGACGTAGGCCTGCCTCGACGAAACGACATTTCCGTCTCGTCGCGCTCTGGCCGATCGCGCCATGGCGGCCGGCTGTAACTGCTCGAGGCTGAATGAGATGCAGCCCTGGAGGGGCGCACGCCCGGTGTGGCCCACGCGTTGCTGACGCGCAGCGCATGACCGTCACCACGCTGATCAATCGCATCCGCGCGGAGTTCGTCGAAATGCCCGGACTCGAGCTGACGCTGCCGCAGGCCGCGCGGCTCTGGAACCTCGGTGTGGACGACTGCCGCACCGTGATCGACGTGCTCACGAGCGCGGGGTTCCTTCGGTGGACCGCCGTCCGCACCGTCGTGCGCACGGGGCGCGACCTGGTCGTCGCGCCCGAAGCCGAGCCCCGCGATCCTTTTGTAGGAACGGCAAACACCGGCGACAGATCTGTCGCCGTTCACTGAGGCGATCCGCCCTCGACCGCAGGCCCCGAGACGCGCAGGCGGGTTGATCCGCCGCTCTTCGTCCGAGCGGCATCAGACGCACTGCGAGCACCGAATCCGGGAGGCCTGCCATGCTACTGCTCAACGCCGGACGCGGCCTGATGTTCGTCGTCTTCGTTACGAGTGCAACGGAGGCGACCGCCGCGGCCGGACCCGCGCGGATCACGGCCGAGGCGCGGCGCGTTCGCACCTTCGAACCCCATCTGCGCGACCTGCTGGAGGAAGGGCTGCGCATCTCGGCCACCTTACGCGCCCTCGTCGACCGGCTGGAACAGTCGGACCTCGTCGTGTACGTGATGTCCGACCCGCGACCGGTTCGCCGTGTCGACGGGCGCCTCACGCTCATGGCAGCCGTGAGCGGCGCACGATACGTCATGGTGCGCATCAGGGAGCTGCCGCACCCGGGGCTGGTGCTGGCGATTGTCGGGCACGAGCTGCAGCACGCCATGGAGATCGCCGACGACCCGGCCATCGTCGATGCCGAGTCAATGGCGCAGGCGTACTCCCGCATGGGGTACGCGACCCAGGCGATGCCTTCGGGCCTGTCCTTCGATACCCGCGCCGCGGTCGAGGCCGGTATGCAGGTGTGGCGCGAGCTCCAGGCGGCGCGTGCCGAAGGGGCCGACGAGTGATCTGGCTACCGACTACCGACTACCGACTACCGACTAGGAAGTGATCCGCAGCAGCTTCATCAGATTGCCGCCGAGGATCGCCTCCTTGTCCGCGTTGCTGAGCGCCTTGTGGTCGAGGATGTAATCGACGTGGACGGGCCAGCCGAACGGGATGTCGGTGCCGAACACGATCTGCCCAGGGCCCATCTCGGCGACGAGGTGCCGCAGGCCGTCCTCGGTGAACACCATCGTGTCGGCCAGGATCTGCGTGCGCAGGTACTCGGCCGGCTTCTTCTTGATGATGCAGTTCTGGTTCGGCCGTCCGCACGCCACGTCGGTGCGCCCGAGATACGACGGCAGGTAGCCGCCGCCGTGCGCGCCGCAGACCTTCAGATTCGGGAACTTGTCGAGCGTCCCGTCGAAGATCAGCCGCGATAAGAACACCGTCGTCTCGAGCGGATTGCCGACAATGTTGCCGAGGCCGCCGCGGCCGGAGAGCGCGCCCGGCTCGAGCAGGTTCTGCGAGCCGTTCGGATGCATGAAGACCAGCTGCCCCATCTCGGCCGCCTTGGCCCAGAACGGATCGAACTTCGGCGACGAGAGGCTCTCGCCGTTGACGTGCCCGCCGACGGTCACGCCGCGTGCGCCGTGCTTGGTGACCGCCTCCTCGAGCATCTGCGCCGCCAGATCGGGAAACTGCAGCGGAACCGACGCCATGCCGACGATGCGGTCCGGGTGCATCCGGTGCCATGTGGCGAGCGTTTCGTTGTGGTGGCTGCAGATGGCGCGCGCGAGGCCGCGATCGTCGGTCTCCCACCACCAGAAGTCGTTGACGCTCACGGCGGCGATGTCGATCCCCATCTTGTCGAGCGTCGCGATGCGGTCGTCGAACGAGGCGCCCTTCGCGTACTCCTCGAACTTCGTGCCCTTGACGATCGCGGGCGGGATCGGCATGTCCCAGTGGTTGTGCACGTCGATCACGCGCACGCGGCGGCCACCGACCATCACCTGACGGCGCGCCTGCGCCGCCACGCCGTGTCCGGCGAGACAGGCCCCCGCCGCCGCACCCGCCACGTTCTTGAGAAACTGTCGACGACTTCGCATCGCGGTTCTCCGCCTGCTAACCACCAACCACCAACCACCAACCAAATTAGCTCGTCACGCGCAGCAGTCTGGCGAGATTGCCGCTCAGGATCTGCTCCCTCTCCGCGTTGTTGAGGAATGGCGCATTCAGCACGAGATCGACGGTCACCGGCCAGTTGAACGGGTTGTCGGTGCCGTAGACGATCTGGTTGACCCCGACTTCCGCCACCAGGTGCCGCAGCCCTTCCTCCGAGAACACCATCGTGTCGATGAGGATTTGCGAGCGCAGGTACTCCTTCGGCCGCTTCTTGTTCGCGCAGTTCGCGTTGTTGCGGACCTCGCAGGCGACGTCGGTGCGCATGACGTACGACGGCAGATACCCGCCGGCGTGCGCGCCGCAGACGCGCAGCCGCGGATGCCGGTCGAACACCCCGTCGAAGATCAGGCGGGTCAGGAAGTACGTCGTCTCGAGCGGGTTGCCGATGATGTTGCCGAGATCGCCGCGCCCCTTCCACGCGCCTTCCCTGATGATGTTCTCGGCGCCGCCCGGGTGCATGAAGACCAGCTCGCCCATCTCGGCCGCCTTGGCCCAGAACGGATCGAACTTCTCGAGCGACAGGCTTTCACCGTTGACGTGGCCGCCGAGCGTGACGCCGCGCGCGCCGAGCCGCGTCACCGCGTCCTGCAGGATCTCCGCGGCGAGCGCGGGGAACTGCAGCGGCACCGACGCCATCGCGACGAAGCGATCCGGGTACTTCTTGACCCACTGGGCCAGGCCCTCGTTCTGCGCGTTGCAGATGGCGCGCGCGAGCCCCTGGTCCGTCGCCTCGTACCACCAGAACCCGTTGATGCTGAGGGCCTGGAGGTCGACCCCCTGTTTGTCCATCGCCAGGATGCGCTGCTCGAGGCCCGGATTGGCGGCGGCCTGCTTCTCGAACGGTGTGCCCTTGACGACGTCGCCGAGCGGAATGTTGGTGTGGGCGTGCACGTCGATCACGCGGATACGTTTCCCGGCGATCGAGACCTGCCGCCGGGCCGGCGCCTGGGCCTCGCTCGGCGCGCCCCCGCGCCCGATCACATACGCACCGGCCGCCGCACCGGCGACGCGATGGAAAAATTCCCTGCGATTCGGCATGACGAGCCTCCGATAACCACCAACCACCAACCACCAACCAAAAAGGTGCCCCGAACTCTACACCCGAAGGCACACTGGGAAAAGGGGTGGGGCGCGCGTGCTGGGCTATGATCCGGAGATTACGAATCGCTCTCCTACATTCTTTAACAAGGGGTTCAGCTTATGAAGCCGTGTCGACTGCTGCTCGCGGTGCTCGTGCTCCTGGGTGGCTTCCGCGTGGAGGCTGCCGCCCAAAGCGCAGGTGCCAAAGCGACCCCGCCGTCCTCGATTCCCACCGTCTCGCTCGCCGTCGTGGCCCGTCAGGGCTTCTGGTTCGCCGGCGGGAAGTACGTCGGCGAGCTCGGCGAGGCCAAGGAAGCGACGATGGGCGGCGCCATGTATGTCGAGGTGATGGTGCCGAAACAGATTCGGTCGCCGTATCCGATCGTGTTCATCCATGGGGCGGAAGGGTCGGGCGTCGCGTGGCTGCAGACCCCGGACGGCCGTCCCGGCTGGGCCTATAACCTCCTCGACATGGGCTACGTCGTCTATCTCACGGACGTGCCGACGCGCGGCCGATCGCAGTTCGTGCCCGGCGTCGACGGGACGTTCAATTACCGCACGGCGGCCCTGCTCGAGCAGAACTTCACCGCGTCGGCGGTGCTCGGCAGATTCCCGGCGGCGAAGAAGCACACCCAGTGGCCCGGAACCGGCCGCATCGGCGACCCGGTCTTCGACCAGTTCGCCAAGTCGCAGCTGCAATATCTCGGCGGCACCCGGCACGAGGCGCTGACGCGCGACGCCTACGTCGCGCTCCTCGACGCGATCAACACGCCGGTCATCCTGTTGACGCACTCGCAGGGCGGCAGCGCCGGCTGGCTCGTGGCTGACGCACGACCGAATCTCGTCAGGGCCATTGCGACCGTCGAGCCGCAGGCGCCCCCGATCCGCAGCGTGGACAACGTCAAGGTCGCCTACAACGCGACCGGCGGCGGCGGGGGCGGCGGTATGACCTGGGGCGTCGCCAACAGCCCGATCACCTACGAGCCGGCGATCAGCGACTCGAAAGAGCTGCAGGCGGTGCTCGAGGCGCAGGCGCCGTCGCCCGACAAGGTGCCGTGCTACGTGCAGCAGGAACCGGCGCGCACGCTGAAGAACCTGCAGGCGGTCCCGGTGCTCTTCCTCTCGATGGAGGCGAGCTACCACCGCGTGTACGACCACTGCCTCGCGAAGTGGCTCAATCAGGCGGGCGTCAAGACGCAGTACGTCGAGGCGGAGACGGTCGGCCTCACGGGCAACGGGCATCTGATGATGCTCGAGAAGAACAGCGCCGACATCGCGAAGTACATCGGCAACTGGCTCAGCACGAACGTGCGGCCGAGGCGTGGCGAGAACGTCTCGCGCGCGATGCCGCCGAAGGCGATCCCGACCTTCTCGACCGAGAACCTGGCGCGCAAGGGCGTCTTCTACGCGGGTGGGCAGTACGGCCTCGAGGGCGACCGGCGCGTGATGCGCGGGCCCATGTACACCGAGGTGTACGTGCCGAAGCAGATTCGGCAGCCGTATCCGGTGATCCTCTGGCACGCCAACGGCCAGACGGGCGTGCAGTGGCTGCAGACGCCGGACGGACGACCGGGCTGGGCCTATCGCCTGCTCGACGAAGGCTACGTCGTCTACGTCGTCGATTACGCCGCGCGCGGCCGCTCGCCGTACGTGCCGGTGCCCGGCCCCGACGGCAAGACGCCGCTCGACGGCAACCTGAACATCCGCACGGCGCTCGAGCTCGAGCGCATCTGGACCAACACGCGCGAGCGGGGCGACTTCCCGCTCGCGAAGAACCACACGCAGTGGCCCGGCGCAGGCAAGATCGGCGATCCGATCTTCGACTTCTTCATGAGGACGCAGGTGCAGTTCGCCGGCGCGACCGGCGCGCTCACGCCGCCTGCCGGCGTCGCGCTGCTCGACATGATCAAGACGCCCGTCATCATGTTCACGCACTCGCAGGGGGGCGGGTTCGGCTTCGAGATCGCGGAGCAGCGGCCGAACCTGGTGCCGCTGATGGTGGCGCTCGAGCCGGGCGGTCCGCAGTTCGGCAACGTCAACACGGCGAAGGTGACCGCCGGACCGCGCAGCCCGAACTCGTGGGGGCTGACCAACGCCCGGTACGAGTACGATCCGCCGGCGAGCTCGCCGGCCGATCTGAAAGTGAAGCTCGAAGAAAAGCAGGAGCGTCCGGACGAGGCGCCGTGCTGGATGCAGGAGGAGCCGGCGCGGAAGCTCGCGCGCTGGCAGAACATCCGCGTCCTGATGGCCTCGGCCAACGCGACCTACCACCGCGTGTACGACCCGTGCATCCCGAAGTTCCTCAAGCAGGCGGGCGTGCAGGTGGAGTTCTATCGCCTCGAGGACGTGGGCATCCGTGGCAACAGCCACGTCATGATGCTCGAGAAGAACAGCGACGAGATCATCAAGTGGATCGTGGCGTGGCTGAAGAAGAACTCGGCCGCGATTGCGACCAATTAGCCGGTAGCCGGTAGCTGGTAGCCGGTAGCCGGTAGCTGGTAGCCGGTAGCCGGTAGGCGGTAGACCTGGAGTAGGGCGGGTTCCGCGGCGGCACACGACCGCGGCCCCGCCCTTCCTGTTTGCAGGTGTTGGACGACATCGTCGAACATGAGCCGCAGCCGAGCAAGAAACGATCGGCGTGGGTTTCGTCGGGTGGATTGGCGAAGAGACCGGCGAATCAGGTGAGATGTGGGCCGCTTTTGCCACTATTGACTGGGAGCCACTACCTCCCGTACTATTCAATTGCGACTGACAGGGCCTCCTTTTCTGGGGTCCGTCGACCTGAGAGGGTCGGTCAGCCGCCTTTTTTTTGCCCGCAAAGCTGATGTATTTGCTTTACATCGATGAGTCGGGCAACGCCTTCGATGCGAGCGACCGCCATTTCGTGCTCGCCGGAATCGCCGTTTTCGAGCGCCGCACGTACTGGATGCAGCGCGACGCCGAACTGATCAAGGCCACTCATTTCCCAACCGCTCCGCCTCTTGATTTTCACGCGCAGCCGATCAAGTCCGGTCACGGATTCTGGCGTCGAGTGGATGCCGATCTTCGCCAGACGGTACTGTGCGAGATTGGAAACGTGATCACGAATGCTCCAGCTCCAGAGGCTGTGCTGTTTGGCGCTGTCGTTGAGAAGAACGACACCATGCATGGGGCAGATGCAATTCGGCTTGCTTTGGAACAGGTTACAAAACGGTTCGATACCCTCCTGGCCCGAAAAGCAAAACGCAACAATCCTCAACGCGGACTCATTGTCTTGGCGCAGAGCCAGTACGAGCAGCACGCGAAGACATGGTTGAACGAGTTCAGGGGGTTGGGCACTCAATGGGGAGTCCTGAATAACTTGGCGGACATTCCGTTCACGGCACCGGCCAAGGAAACCAGGATGCTTCAGCTTGCCGATTACGTCGCACACGCGCTGTTTCTTCTTTACGAGCGGCGAGATCCGACGTTGATCAAGCCGGTTATCGATCGATTTGATTGCACGCAGGGAACCTATCACGGCCTCGTCCATGTCTCGGACAATAGGGGTAAGACCTGTGGCTGCCCGGCTTGTTGCACGCGACATAAGCCGGGCTCAAGAAGCCTTTGGCTGCACAGTCAGCCCAAGTCCAACTGACCCACAACGCGTTCATGTCGTGCCTGGTACCTTCTGGAGAGAGAATCCGACCGGACACCTGAACTTTTTTTCGAGGACGGGCCGCAGCTGCCGAAACGTGATCAGTCGGCCCTGTACGCCAATCGCTCAGCGTCCGACGCGCAGGTCCTGATCCGCGGCAACAGCCTGGATCACAAAGGCAGGTGGCAGGCCTTGTGCGTCGAGTTCAGGTCCTCAGCAGAGCGCTTGGCCGCCCGCTGCAACTGGGTCTCAAGGCACAGGCGGGTTTCGAAGTCGCGCGGCAATCTTCGTAAACTGCTCGAGGGCGGCTTCGAGGTCGTCGGCAATCTCCGTGGCCAGGACGTCCGGCGGCGGCAGCGAATCCGTATCCGTCAGGCTCTTGTCTTTGATCCAGAACAAGTCGAGGCTGAGCTTGTCGCGCTTCGCCAGATTCTCGTACGCGAAGGACCGCCAGCGGCCTTCCGAGTTCGATTCGCTCCAGGTTTCGGCCCGCTCATGCAGCCGCCCCGGTTTGTAGCACGCGACGAAGTCGTCGAAGTCCTTCCGCTGAATGGGCGACTGCTTCAGCGTGAAGTGCCTGTTGGTCCGGAGGAGCAGGTAGTCGGCGAAGCCGAAGCCGGGCTTCATCTGAAACTCGCGCACGGCGATACCCCGACCGGCGGTCAGGTCCAGCTCGTCGCGGCTCTGTACCTTCCAGCCCGCGGCGGAGAGGTCCGCGTCGATTGTGCGACGCGCCTTCTGTTCAGGGGTCTCGGGCACGCGGGGATATTCTTCACCACTCAGCTTGACCCCTCAACCGTCAGCCGCATAGAGTTCTCGTTGGTAAGAACGGAGGCACAGATATGCGTAAGCGTGCATCATTCATAGTCATCGCCGCCGGTGCGGCGCTGGTCGTCGGCGTCGTGCTCGGCACGCAGATGGCGACGGTCGAAGGGCAGGGGCAGGCCGTGACGACGGCGGCCCTGCCGAGCGAGAAGGGTGGCCAGGACGTCTTCGGCGCCTACACGGCGGCGAACTGGCCGAAGCCGTTGACGGCACTGCCGGGGCACGGCGACTGGACGTGGGGCGCGGGGCAGTCGGTGTTTGCCGAGAGCCCGAACCGCGTCTTCGTGCTGCAGCGCGGCGAGCTGCCGACGATTCACAAGCGGCCCGCCACGGTGAAGGTGGCGCCGAGCATCGAGTTCCCGATCGGACGGCTGCCCGTGCGCGACGCGACCTCTGCGAGCCCGCCGGGCGCGCTCTTCAAGCCGGGGACGCAGCAGCCGGGCGACGACCTCGACACCGGCCAGCCCGGCGTCGACTGGCGCTGGGAGCACATCGTCACCGTCTTCAACGCGCAGGGCGACCTGATCGAGGACTGGACGCAGTGGGACAAGATGTTCCGCCGCCCGCACGCGATCTACATCAGCCCCTACGATCCGCAGAAGCACATCTGGATCGTGGACGACTACCGGCACGCGATCTTCAAGTTCTCGAACGATGGGAAGACGCTGTTGCAGACGATCGGCGAGCCGAACGTGCCCGGCACCGACAACAGGCACTTCTACCGGCCGACGTTCATCGCGTGGCTGCCGAGCGGCGAGTTCTTCGTGGCCGACGGCTACGCGAACACCCGCGTCGTGAAGTTCGACCGTGAAGGCAAGTTCCTGATGACGTGGGGCGAGAAGGGGACGCCGCCCGAGAAGCGGCCGGGCTACTTCAACAACGTGCACGGCGTCGCCGTCGATCCCCAGACGCGCCGGGTGTTCGTCAACGACCGCCAGAACAACCGCGTGCAGGTGTTCGACGAGAACGGCAAGTACCTCGATGAGTGGACGTTCGGGCCGCGCGGGATCTCCGACATCCATCTCTTCATCATCACCAGCGACCGGTCCCTCTGGGCCTTCGATCGCGGCACGTCGAAGATGCTGAAGTACAGCCTCGACGGCAAGTTCCAGTACTCGTGGGGGACGTGGGGCGACTTCCCGGGCGCCTTCTGGGGCGTCCACGGCATGGCCGTCGATCAGGCAGGGAATGTCTACACGGCGGCGGTCGACAGCGGCGGCGCGCAGAAGTTCGTGCCGCGTCCGGGCGCCAACGCCGCGTTCCTCCTCGGCAAGCAGGTGACCCCGGGCTGGGGGACGAACTAGGCACGCGGCGGGTCCGCCTCGCGCTGGATCGCGCGCGTCGGCGGAACCCGCCCTACGTACGTAGGCCGGGTCTCGCGGCGCGGTCGTTGCGGGCGCTGCAGACCCGGCACTTCATTTGATCTACCTCCTCTTCTTCCTCTCCGGACTCAGCGGCCTCGTCTACCAGGTCGTGTGGGTCCGCGTGTTCGGGAACGTCTTCGGCAACACCGTCTATTCCGCGTCGATCGTCATCGCCGTCTTCATGCTCGGGCTTGGCGTCGGCAGCTACGTCGTGGGCGCGTGGGCCGATCGCCGCTACATGCATCACCCGGACTCGCTGCTGCGCGCGTACGGCTCGGTCGAGATCGCGATTGCATCGCTCGGATTCGCCGTCGCGGCGGCGCTGCCGCACCTTGGCGCGGTGTCTGCGCTCGTCTCGTCCTACGTCCGCGAACCGTCCGGCTGGTACGTGCTCTCGACCGGCTCGTACCTGGCGCGTGCGGGGAGCGCGATTGCGCTGCTGACGCCGATCACGCTGCTCATGGGCGGCACGCTCACGCTGCTCATCCGGCATCTCGTGCGGAGCGATCTCGCGATCGGCGGCTGGCGGATCGCGGAGCTGTACGGGATCAACACGCTCGGCGCCGCGACGGGCGCCGTGCTCACCGACTTCGCGCTGGTGCCGGCATGGGGGCTCTGGTCGACGCAGATGATCGCGGTTGGATTCAACGTGGTGGCGGGTGTCGGCGCGTGGTACTTGGCAAGTCACAGGTCAAAGGTCAAGAGTCACAAGTCGAAGGTACGTGGCGTCCGGCTTCACCCCTCGGCTGGCGCTCGGGGTGCCCTGAGCGGAGTCGAAGGGCAGCCGGACCCGCAGCTGCCGGACCAACCATCAGCACACGGTGGCGGCGCGGGCGCGGTGGTGCTCACGAGCATGGCGCTTGCGATGTCGGGCCTTGCGGCGCTCGGCATGGAGATCCTCTGGTTCCGCCACTTCACGATCCTGCTCGGCGGATTTCGCGCCGTCTTCTCGCTGCTGCTGACGCTCATCCTGCTCGGCATCGGCCTCGGCGCGCTCGTCGGCGGCGCCGTACACCGCCGCACCGGCCGGCCCGCCGAATGGCTGATGCTCGCGCAGGGTCTGCTCGTCGCCTCCACGCTCTTCGGGTTTGCGGCCGCCGACGTCGAGCCGATCAACACGGAGGTCGTCACGGGAACCGGTACGCTGGCGGAGCTCTGGTTCAACGCGAAGCCGATGCTGCAGGAAGTCGCGCTGCCGGCGCTGCTGATGGGCTGTGCGTTTCCGCTCGCGAACGCGTTGATTCAGCGCGCGGAGGCACGGGTGGGCCGGCGTGCCGGCGTCCTGTACCTCGCAAACACCGCCGGCGCGGTGGCGGGCAGTCTGGCCGCGGGCTTCCTGCTGCTGCCCGCCGCGGGTCTCCAGCTGAGCACGACGATCCTGATGACCATCGCGGCGGCGGCGATCGTGCCGTTGTTCTTGGCCTGCCGTTCCATCCACGGACCGCAGACAACTCCCAACGCCCAACTTCTCAACTCCCAAGAGCGTGGGGGTTGGCGTCTTGGGAGTTGGAGCTTGGCGTCGGCCTCCTGGATCTTTGCGGTGTCGCTGGCGATTGCGGCGAGCGCGCTCGGGCTGTGGCTCCGGCTGCCCTCCGACCACGTGACGATGCGGGCCCTCGGCGCACCGCGCAACGACGAGCGGCGCCTGGTGGTGAGCGACGGCCTCACCGAGCTGATTGCCGTCGCCGAGGCGCCCGGCCGCGGACGGACGCTCTATACCAACGGCCACGCGATGTCGTCGACGCTGCCGCTCTCGCAGCGCTACATGCGCGCACTGGCACACCTGCCGCTCCTGTCGATGGACCGTCCGGAAGACGTCCTCGTCATCGGCTTCGGCGTCGGCAACACGACGCATGCGGCCACGCTGCACCCGTCGGTCCGGCGTGTCGAGCTCGCCGATCTGTCGCGCGACATCCTCGCGCACGCACCCTACTTCGAGGACGCCACCCGCGGCGTGCTCGCCGACCCGAAAGTGGCGGTCCACATCAACGACGGCCGTCAGCACCTGCTGATGCGGCCGCCCGCCGCCTACGACCTCGTCGTGCTCGAGCCGCCGCCGATTGCGTACGCCGGTGTGGGCGCGCTCTACTCGCGCGAGTTCTACGAGCTGGCGCGCGGCCGGCTGAAGCCGAACGGCTCTGTCAGCCAGTGGCTCCCCGCCTATCAGGTGCCGCCCGAGACGACGCTCTCGATGGTGCGCGCCTTCGTCGACGTGTTTCCGGCCGCCGTGCTCCTCTCGGGTTCCGGTTCGGACCTGCTGCTCGTCGGCACGACGGCCGATCGCATCGCGATCGATCCCGACCGCGTGGCGGGCGCGCTCGGGGCGGCGCCGGCCGTGCGCGCCGATCTCGAGCGCGTCAGCCTGGGTACCTTGTCCGAGATCGTCGCCACTTTCGTCGGCTCCGCCCGGACGCTCGACGAGGCGACGCGCGGCGTGCCACCGGTCGTCGACGATCGCCCGCTGCAGGAGTACGGCGTCCGATCGATGCTGAACGCCGGCCACGGCGTGCCGGCCGGCATCGTGGATCTCAGCCGGGTGGCCGAGTGGTGCCCGCGCTGCTTCGACGCGGGCCGGCCGGTGCCGGCGCTCGCCTCGCTCGATCTCTATTTCCGGCTGCTCGCGCTCGCCTACGACGCGAGCCCCGCCGAAGTGGCGCAGGCCCGCCGACTCGCCGACACGAAGCGACGCGCGGTCGCGGGGAGCGCGTACCTCGGCGCGATCATCCCGGAATCGGCCGGGACGCACAACGTGCTCGGCCTGGCACTCGCCGAACGCGGCGCGCTCGACCAGGCGATCGCCGAGTTTCGACGCGCGCTCGATCTCGACCCGAACGACGCCCCGGGGCACTGGCATCTCGGCGCCGCCCTCGCCGAACTCGGTGTCCCCGCGGAGGCGACGACGCACCTGCTGCGCGCGGTCGAGCTCGACCCGCGCAACGGCCAGGCGCACGGCGATCTCGGATTCATGCTTGCGGCGCAGGGGAAATTCGAGGAAGCTGAGGATCACCTGCAGCAGGCGCTGGCGCTCGATCCCGGGTCTGAGGACGTGCGCCGCACGCTCGATGCTCTACGCGAGCGACGCCGGCAGACGCGCGCGCCTTGACCGCGCCTGTCGAGGCCCCATAGAATTGCCGTTTTTCGCAACACGCATGGCGTTCGGAGGTCGGGTGCATGTCAGTCGCCGCCGGTGTGCCGGCAACGCGCAGTAAGCTCACGCCGAATCAGATCAAGGGATTCCTCGCGGCCTGGGGCGGCTGGACGCTCGACGGGATGGACGCCTTCATCTATGCGCTGGTGCTCGTGCCGGCGCTGCGGGAGCTGCTTCCCAACTCCGGCGTCGAGCCGACGCCGGGCAACATCGGTTTCTACGGCAGCGTGCTCTTTGCGCTGTTCCTGTTCGGATGGGGCGTCTCGATGGTGTGGGGCCCGGTGGCCGACCGATTCGGCCGCCGCACCGCGCTGATGCTGACGATTCTCACCTACTCGATCTTCACGATGCTGTGCGCGTTCTCGCAGACGGTCTGGCAGCTGGCGATCCTGCGCGTGCTCTGCGGCATCGGGATTGGCGGCGAGCAGCCGATGGGCGGCACCTTCATCGCCGAGCACATGCCGGAGGATCGCCGCAAGTTCGCGGCCGGCCTCATGCACACCGGCTATTACTTCGGATTCTTCCTGGCGGCGGCGGCCAACTACTTCATCGGTGCCAACTTCGGCTGGCGCTGGATGTTCGCGATCGGCGGCCTGCCGGCGCTGATGGTCTTCTGGATCATGAAAGAGGTCCAGGAGACGGACAAATGGAAGCAGCAGGCGAAGATGAAGCGGCCCGGTATGGTGGAGTCGTTCGCGCGCCTGTTCACGCCCGAGTACAAGAAGCGGACGGCCGTCATGTCGATCCTGTTCCTGGTGTCGATCATCGGGCTGTGGGCCGGCTCGGTCTACATTCCAACGGCGGTGACGCAGATTGCGCAGCGGCCCGAGTACGGGTACGCGCCGGCCGATGCGGCACGCCTGGCCTCGTACGCGACGGCGGTGCTCGCGCTCGCGACGATTCTCGGCTGTCTCGCGGCGCCCGGCCTTGCCGAGCGTCTGGGCCGGCGGACGACCATGGGCCTGTACTTCGCGGTGATGCTCGTCGGCATCTCTCTCGGCTTCGGTTACGTCTTCTACCTGCCCTCGGCCCTGCCGCTCTTCTTCGTGTTCATCTTCATCCTCGGGATCGGCGGCGCGAACTTCGCGATGTACACGCTCTGGATTCCCGAGCAGTACACGACCGACTGCCGCGGCAGCGCGATCGGCTTCATCAGCTCCATCGGCCGCTTCGTCGGCGTGGCGATGGTGTTTCTCGTCGGCGAAGGAATTGCGTCATACGGCAGCCTCGGTGTACCCGTGGCGGTGACGGCGCTGGCGTTCGTGCTCGGCCTGCTGGCGATCCCGGCGGCCGAGGAAACCCGCGGCCAGCCGCTGCCAGCGTAATGTGTCCAATCCGGTTCTCGAGCTCTGCAACGCGACCGTCGTCAAGGGCGATCGCCCTGTCCTCGACGGGCTCACGCTCACCATCCACGCCGATGAGCACACGGCGATTCTGGGCCCCAACGGCGCCGGCAAGTCGGCGCTCGTCCGGCTCCTGACGCACGAAGACCGCCCGCTCGCGCCGGACGGCGGGCCGCCGCCGATCCGCGTCTTCGGGCACGACAGCTGGGACGTCTTCGAGCTGCGGGCGCAGCTCGGCATCATCTCCTCCGACCTCCACCATCGGTTCGTCTTCGGCAACAACGAAGGGCGCGTCACCGCCGAGGCGGCGGTGCTCTCCGGGTTCTTCGCGACGCAGGGGATCCTGCGATACGGCGTGGTGACACAGGAGATGCGGCACCGCGTCACCGACGCGCTGGCGCGCATGGGCGTGTCGCACCTGGTCCGGCGGCGGCTCGACGAGATGTCGAGCGGCGAAGCGCGGCGCGTGCTCCTCGCGCGCGCGCTCGTCACCGCGCCGCGCGCCCTCGTCCTCGATGAGCCGACCACGGGCCTCGATCTCGTCGCGCGGCACGCGTTCATGGAGCGCGTCCGAAAAGTGGCGCGCGACGGGACGACGCTCATCCTCATCACGCATCACATCGAGGAGATCGTCCCGGAGATCCAGCGCGTGATCCTGCTGCGCGACGGGCGGGTACTGACGTCGGGGCCCAAGGCGGAGGTGCTCACCGCCGAGGGGCTCAGCGAACTGTTCGGCTCGCCGGTCCTGGTCGAGGAGGAAGCGGGCTACTACTACGCGCGGCCCGCCTAGCGCGTTTTTCACGAAGCCGTGGCGGCCGGCTTTAGCCGGCCCTGAGGTCCGCCTGAAGGCGGACGCTACAGCTTCGTGAAAAACGCGCTAGTAGTACCCGCCGTAGTCGTCGCCAGGCGGCGGGTAATCGTCGGGTGGCGACGGCGCCGGCGTCGGGGCTGGCGCGGCCACTGCGGGATCGCCGATCGTCCCCACCATCGACGGGTGGAGCGTGCAGTGATAGGTCACCGCGGCGGCGCTCACCGTGATCGGCGCGCTCGTCTGCCCCGGCGCAATCGTGCCGACAAGCGTCCCGTCGTCGAGCACGATTCGATGGAGGGTAGCGTCCGCATTCATCCAGGCGACGGCGGCGCCCATCGAGGTCTGAAGCGGATTGGGCGCGAACGCCGCGGCCCCGAACGACCCGACGATCGAGATCGTGACCGGCGCGGCCGGCATCGGCGCCGGATCGGCGACCGGGTCCGGCGCCGGCATCGGCGTCTCGTGGTAGTCGGACGGCCCGACGCGCAGATGCGCCCCTGGCGCCGCGGACGGCACCACCGGTGAGGGAGAAGCCGGATAGCCGTCCGCGCAGCTCCAGGATGCGGCGGCAGCAAGGAGCACCGTCACAGCTGCAAGTCGCATGAAAATCCACAGTGCAATCCGAGTGCCGCCCGTAGATGTCGATAAAGTGGTGCGATCCGCGAGTGGAGCTGTTACGCGGGCGGTAACCGGTTACTTCCAGCGTAACGCGTAGGGCGGGTTCCGCGGGAGGTGCGATCCAGCGAGCCGCGGACCCGCCGAGGGACAGGAATGGCAACAGTCGGACTGATCGGCCTCGGGATCATGGGATCGGCCATGGCCGCGAACCTGCTGAAGGCCGGTCACCGCGTCATCGGGTACGACGTGCTGCCGGCGCGCCGCCGGGCGCACGCGCGCGCCGGCGGCATCGCCGCGGAGAGCGCCCGTGAGGTGGCCGGGCGGGCCGCCGTGATCGTCTGCTCGCTGCCCTCGGCGGCGGCACTGGCGGAGACGGCGGCTGCGCTGTCGGACGACGCTGGCGCCGCGCGCATCGTGATCGAGACGAGCACGCTGCCGATCGCCGTCAAGGACGCCGCGCGCCGCCGGCTCGGCGCCGCGCGCATCACGCTGCTCGACTGCCCGTTGAGCGGCACCGGTGCCCAGGCGCGCGTCAAGGATCTCGTCGTGTATGCCAGCGGGTCGCGCGCCGCGTACCGGCGCGTCGGGCGCGTGCTCGACGGGTTCGCCCGTGCGCACTACTTCGTCGGTCCGTTCGGCGCGGGATCGAAGATGAAGTTCGTCGCGAACCTCCTCGTGGCGATCCACAACGTCGCCGCCGCTGAGGCGCTGGTCCTCGCGATGAAAGGCGGTCTCGATCCCGCCATCACGCTGAAGGTGCTGGCCGACGGCGCGGGCAGCTCGCGCATGCTGCCGCCCGGGCTGCGTGGCCGGAGCAGGATACGGGCGCGGTCTGCGCCGTGCTCGAACGGATGGCAAAGGTCCGACGGCGATAGATCCGCGCATCGCGTTTGCAGGAGGTTCTCATGCGCACGGCCAATCGCGCGCTCGTCCTGTCCGGAGTGGCTATTGGCGGCTCGCTTGCCGCGGTGGCCGTCGGCGGAGCGATATGGAACCGGGCCAGCGCCCGGGCGGTCGATCGGCTGCTCTCGGCCGGCGCCGCCCCCGCGGCGCGATTCTCCTCAGAGGCGCTGGCGGGTTTGCCCGCACCGGTCGCGAAGTATTTCTCGTTCGCCCTCACCCCGGGTCAGCCGCTCATCAGACACGCGCGCATCGAGCACAGCGGCGAGTTCCGGACGAGTCCCGATGCGCCGTGGCGTCCGTTCCGTTCCGTCGAGTATTTCTCGGTGGCGCCTCCCGGGTTCGTCTGGGATGCGCGCATCCGTCAGGCGCCGCTGCTGAGCGTTCGCGTCCGCGACGGGTACCTCGAGGGCACCGGGATGATGCAGGCGCGACTCGCAAACCTCATCCCGGTCGTGGACGAGCGAGGCAGCGCTCACCTGTCTGCCGCTGCGTTGCAGCGCTACCTGGCCGAGGCGCCGTGGCTGCCCACGGCCCTGCTGCCCGGCAGTGGTGTCCGCTGGGATCCGATCGATCCGACGAGGGCACGCGCGACGCTGACCGACCGCGGCCATGCGGTCGCCGTCGAGTTCGAGTTCGGCAGCCGAGGCGAGATCGTCCGGACGTTTGCGCCCGATCGCTACCGCGACGTGAACGGCACGGGCGTGCCGACGCCGTGGGTCGGCCGCCACATGGAGTACGCCGAGGTGTACGGCATGCGCATCCCGATGCAAAGTGAAGTCGCGTGGATGCTGCCGGACGGGCCGTTCGCCTACTGGCGCGGGCACATCCAGCAGATCGAGTTCGACTTTGCACCGTGAGCCCCGACGTTCGCCGTCGTACCTCCACGGTTGACGTTCAGGCGACCTGGGCCGCTGACTGCCGCACGGCCTCGATCTCGATTTCCACCTCGATGCGGTCGCCGACCACCACGCCGCCGGTCTCGAGCACCTGGTTCCACGTGAGGCCGAAGTCCCGCCGGTCGATC
>JACPCS010000133.1 GCA_016184455.1 Acidobacteriota bacterium | reverse complement strand
GAGCCGGAACGGCGTCTCCGTGCTGATGAAATGCACCTGATGGCCGCGGCGGGCGAGCGCCTTGCCCAGCTCGGTCGCGACGACGCCGCTCCCGCCGACCGAGGCATAGCAGACGATGCCGATGTTCATCGAACACAACTCCCAACGTCCAACTCCCAACGCCCAAACACCACTGGATATCGTTTGGGAGTTGGATTCTGGGAGGTGGAGGTTCTGCCCGGCATCTATTCTCCGGACAGCAGGTGCGCCCGGACGACCGGCTGCCGCATCACGAACCCCTCGGCAAACGCCGCGCCGATCTGGGCGCCGAACTGCGCGTCGCGGCTCTCGATGAGCTGCTGGAAGCGCAGGCTCGTCAGGCGCGTCGGCACCGCGCCGGCCGCGGTGGGCCTGAACTGGCTTGCGTGGCAGGCGAGCGCCCGCCGCTTCGCCTCGTAGTAGTCGCTCACGTCGACGACAAACGACGGCGCCGCCAGGTCGTTGATGAAGTAGTAGCAGACCGCCTCGGGCGTCCACGCCTCGCCCGCGGCCGGAAACCGCCGCAGTCCCGCGCTGAACACCGCTTCGGTCAGCAGCTCGCTGGCGGCCACATGGTCGGGATGACGATCCAACCAGTACGGCAGCGCCACCACCCGCGGGCGCGCCCGGCGGACGATCTCGGCGGCGACCTGCACGTGCTCGGGCGCGCGGCCGATCCCGCGATCCGGAATGCGCAGGTTGGCCCGCCAGACCGCGCCGAGCGCCTGCCGCGCCGCTTCGGCTTCGGCCAGCCGTTCCTCAACCGTGCCGTTGCTCCCCATCTCGCCCGCGGTGACGTCGCACAACCCGACGCGATGGCCGAGCGCCGCGTGCTTGGCGAGCGTGCCACCCATGCCGATCTCGATGTCGTCGGGGTGCGGACCGAACGCGAGGATGTCGACCGGCCCGGTCACGGGCGTCACCTGTTCCAACCGAAGACCTCGTCAGCCGCCTCGGGCATCTCCTGCACCGCGCGCAGCAGGATGCGCGAGGCGACGAACGCCCCCGTCGCGCTGACCGCCCGGTCGCCGAGCGCGAAGAGATGGTGCGGGAAGTTGCGGTGCGCGCCGATGTACATGAGCCCGTCGGCCGTCTGCCCGTACGGCGTCATCCATCCGTATTCAGGCTGCAGGCCGTAAATCGCCGGATACATCTTCAGGAGGTCGTACATCAGCTCGTTCGTCCGCTGCAGGAGGACGGCCGGCCGCTTCCGCTCGGGCGTCTCGTTCTGGTCACCGCCGGCGATGATGAGGCGGTCGTCGCCGCTCCAGCGGACGTGATGCGGGGGCGCGTGGCGGTCGGTCAGCACCGCGTGCGGGTCGCCGATCTGTTTCCGCATGACGGCGGGCATCCGCCCCGTCAACACGACATAGGCCTCGCGCTCCGTGAAGTGCCGCTGGAGCGCCTTGAATTCAGCGGTCGCGCTGGCTGTGGCGACGATGACTTTTCGTGTACGGATCGTGCCTCCGTCGGCAACGACGTCGGCATGGCGACGCGTGAACCGAACCTTCCGGACGTGCGATCGCTCGAAGCAGGCCGCGCCGCGAGCGGCCGCCGCGGCCACGATGCCGAGGCACGCGCGATACGGATCGAGCGCAAAGCCGCCGCCCACCTTGAGCGCGCCTGACGCGTCGACACGCATGCGCGCCTGCACCTGCCGCTCGGTCAGCCAGACCGCCTCGAGGCCTGCCTTGCGGCGCGCGTCGTACTCACGCCGGAGGAGCCTTTCCCCGTCGCGGCGGACGGCCACGATCGTGTCTCGCGGATCCAACCCGCACGGCACGCGGAGCCGGCGCAGGAGTGCGACGCCCTCGAGCGCTCCCCTGCGCCACGCCTCGAACACGCGCCGTGCGGCCCGCAGCCCGTGCGCGGCCACCACGTCGCGAAACGACGGTCCCGGCTCGGGCGTGAGCAGCCCCATGCCGTGCGCCGTGCGCGCCTGTCCGATCCGATCCTGCTCGAGCAGAATCGTGGTGAGCCCCGCATGTGCGCATACGTACGCCGCCGCGCACCCGGTGAGGCCGCCCCCGATGACCACGACGTCGGCCGTGCGCGCGCCGCGATAGCCGGGAAAAGGGGGGATGCGAGCCGGGGGAGACAGGTGCAGCCAGGGAGAAACGCCGTAGCGCGTCGGCATCTATGCTCGCATCCGCCAGAACTCCCAACGCCACAACTCCCAAGCCACGGTTGGAAGGTGGGTTCTTGGGAGTTGGGAGTTGCCAAACGACGCGCCATTGTACCTTGCCGCAAAGGCACCCCCACGCGCACAAGCCGCGCGACGCCACCCCATCGCGCGGTGCGCGATGGGGACCCCGGTTGGGGACCCCGCTAAGATGGATCGCGTGGGTCGAGGGGGGAGACGACTCCTGCGCGCGCTTGCGTTGCTGCTCGTCGTCCTGACGTTCGCCGCGGGCGCGGCCGTCGTCTGGGGGCGGGCCGAGCTGCGCGGCAGCCTGCCGCAACTCGATGGCGAGCGGCGCGTGCCCGGACTCGAAGCGCCGGTCGCGGTCACGCGCGATCGGCTCGGGATTCCGACGATTCGCGCCCGCACCCGCGCCGATGCCGCGCGCGCCACAGGGTTCCTCCACGCGCAGGATCGGTTCTTCCAGATGGACCTGGCGCGCCGCCGCGCGGCCGGCGAGCTGGCGGCGCTCGTGGGGATCCGCGCGCTCGCCGTCGATCGGGAAATCCGCGTGCATCGATTCCGTGCGATCGCGCGCCGTGCCGTTGCGCTGCTCGGCGCCGACGACCACACAGTGCTCGAGGCCTACACGGCCGGCGTCAACGCCGGCCTCGACGCGCTGAGCGCTCCGCCGTTCGAGTACCTCGTGCTGCGGCAGACGCCGGCGCGGTGGACGCCCGAGGACACGCTGCTCGTGATCCTCTCGATGTTCGTGACGCTGCAGGATGACGAGGGGTCGTACGAGGCGACGCTCGCCACCATGCACGACGTGCTCCCGGCGCCGATGGCCGAGTTCCTCGCACCGGCGGGCTCCGAGTGGGACGCGCCGCTCGTGGGAGGCGCGTATCCCCTGCGGCCCATTCCGGGGCCCGAGGTGTACGACCTGCGCTCGAAGCGGCACGGGAAGCGACAACTCCCAATTCCCAACGTCCAACGCCCCAACCCTGAACGCGTGGAGTCGAGGCTGGGCGTTGGCGGTTGGCAGGTGGGAGTTGGGAGTTGGGACGTTGGAGAGTTGGGAGTTGGAAGTTGGGAGTTGGGACGTGAGGAGCGCGAGGCGATCGGGAGCAACAGCTTCGCCGTCGCGGGGCGGCTGACCGACGCCGGCGGCGCGCTGCTCGCCAATGACATGCACTTGACGATCCGCGTGCCGAACACGTGGTATCGCGCCTCGCTCGAGTGGCTCGACTCGTCCCACCCCGAGACCCCGCTCCGCGTGACCGGCGTCACGCTGCCCGGCGTGCCCGCGGTCGTCGTCGGCAGCAACACGCACATTGCCTGGGGCTTCACCAACACCTACGCCGACTGGAACGACATCGTCCTGCTCGAGACGGATCCGTCGCGGCCGAACCAGTACCGCACGCCGGACGGGTGGCGGCCGTTCGAGCAGCGCGAAGCAATGATCGAGATTGCGGGAGAGGCGCCCGATCGGCACGAGGTGCGGTGGACGATCTGGGGTCCGGTGCTCGAGCCCGATCACCGCGGCCGTCCGCGGGCCTACCGGTGGGTCGCGCATGCGCCCGAACGGCTCGCCGGGTCGATCACGCCCATGGAGACCGCGCGCACGCTCGAGCAGGCGCTCGATCAGGCCAACGGCGTCGGCGCGCCGGGGCAGAACGTCGTCGTCGTCGACCGCGCGGGCCGGATCGGATGGAGCATCTACGGCTCGATTCCGCGGCGCGTCGGCATCGACGGGCGCCTTCCGACGTCATGGGCCGACGGCTCGCGCCGGTGGGACGGCTGGTTGTCTGACGAGGAGTACCCACGAGTCGTCGATCCGGCTGACGGCCGGATCTGGACGGCCAACGCGCGGGTCGTCGATGGCCCGATGCTCGCCCGCCTGGGCGACGGCAGCTACGAGATCGGGTCGCGGGCGCACATCATCCGCGACCGTCTGATGGCACGCGACCGGTTCACGGCGCGCGACCTGCTCGACATCGCGCTCGACACGCGCGCCGACTTTCTGGCGCGCTGGCGCACGCTCCTGCTCGAGACGCTCACGCCGGACGCGATCCACGGGCGGGGGGAGCGCTCGTCGTTCCGCGACGTTCTCGAGCGCGACTGGTCGGGCCAGGCGTCGGCCGACTCGGCCGCCTACCGTCTGACCCGGGCGGTTCGCCAGCTCCTCTCCGAGCGGATCACCGCGTTCGTGCTCGCCGAGTGCTACGAAGCGGACCCGACGTTCGATTACACCAACGTGCGCCGCCGTGACGCGGCCCTCTGGCGCCTCGCAACCGAGCAGCCGCTGCATCTGCTCGATCCACAGTACGCCACCTGGAACGAGCTCATCCTCGACACGGTCGACGACACGATTGCGAACGCCATGCGCGACCGAGGCGGCTCGCTCGGTGACCGAATCTGGTCCGAGTACAACGAGGTGACGTTCCGGCATCCGCTGTCCGCCGCGATTCCGCTCGCGGGGCGCTGGCTCGACATGCCGCGCGCCGCGCTCCCCGGCGACTTGTATACGCCGCGCGTGCACTGGGGCGCGATCGGCGCGTCCGAGCGGATGATCGTGTCACCGGGACGCGAGGCGGAAGGGATCATGCACATGCCGACCGGCCAGAGCGGCCATCCGCTGTCGCCGTTCTACGCGAATTCCCATGGGGCGTGGCTCGCCGGCGAGCCGACGCCGTTTCTCCCGGGGCCGGCCGTGCACACGCTGAGATTGGTGCCGTGAGCGCCGGGGCTCGGCCGTTGAATCGTGTACGGGCGCGAGCCCCGGCCTACCCACGCGGGTGTACGTAGGGCGGGGCTCGCCGAGCGCGTCGCGGCAGGTGAGGCAGCCCCCGACTAGATCAACAACATGCGGCCGAGCTGGCCACCCCGAGTATATTCCCAGCACAGCACCCGGCCCGATGACTCGGGCGCTGAAGCCGTGCGCGGCCGGCCGGCTCACGGCAGGCGTTCCTGGCGGACTTTCTCACTCTGTTCGCTGCGGAACGCGCGGAGCTTCGCGCGCAGCTCCGGGCGCGAGTTGGAGAGGATCGAGACGGCGAGCAGCGCCGCGTTGATCGCACCCGGCTTGCCGATCGCGAGGGTCCCGACGGGGACGCCGCCCGGCATCTGCACGATCGACAGCAGCGAATCGAGCCCGTGCAGCGCGGCGCTCAGAATCGGGACGCCGAGCACCGGCAGCGCCGTGTAGGCCGCCACGATCCCAGGCAGGTGCGCGGCCCCGCCGGCGCCTGCGATGAGGACCTCGATGCCGCGCGCCTCGGCGCCCGTGGCGAACTCGGCCGTCCATGCCGGCGTCCGGTGCGCCGAGACGATGTGCCGCTCGTGCTCGACGCCGAACCGCTCGAGCGTCTCGCATGCGTGCTTCATCGTCTCCCAGTCGGACGACGAGCCCATCACCACGGCGACAAGTGCCTGTGCCATCAGGAACTGCACATTGTAGTCTAGCCCGACCGCGCCATGAACCGCGCTGGGATACACTCACCGCAGGACGCACGCATGCGCCTCCGCATCGCTCTGCTGCTCGTCGGCCTCGCCGCGCTGCCGGCGAGCGGGCAGTCGCCGCCTCCGCAGCCGCTGACCGTCGCGTACGAGCAGTTCACGCTCGCCAACGGACTCAACGTCATTCTTCACCGCGACACGAGCGTCCCCGTGGCCAGCGTCAACGTCTGGTATCACGTCGGCTCGGCGAACGAGCGGCCCGGCCGCACCGGGTTGGCGCATCTCTTCGAGCATCTGATGTTCGAGGGATCGGCGCACGTCGCCGAGGGTGAGTTCGACACGCTGCTCGAGGCCGCCGGCGCCACGAGCAACGGCTCCACCGACAGCGACCGCACCAACTACTTCATCGATCTGCCGGCCAACGCGCTGGAGCTGACGCTCTTCCTCGAATCGGATCGCATGGGATACCTGCTCGAGACGATGGCGCCGGCCCGCGTCGACGGCCAGCGCGACGTGGTGAAGAACGAGCGGCGTCAGAGCTACGAGAACCGGCCGTACGGGATGGCGTCAATCGAGATCGATCGGATGCTGTGGCCGCCCGGCCACCCCTACAGCTGGCCGACGATCGGCTCGATGGAGGATCTGACGGCCGCCAGCTACGACGACATCGTGGCGTTCTTCGAGGCGTACTACGCGCCGAACAACGCGAGCCTCGTCATCGCCGGCGACATCGATCTTGCACGGACACGTGCGGTTGTCGAGAAATGGTTCGGCGAGATCCCCCGCGGGCCGTCCGTGCAGCCGGCGGCGGCGCCCCCTGCCGTGCTCACGGAGGTCAGGCGGCGGACGATCACCGACCAGGTGCGGCTGCCGCGGCTGTACCTCGCCTGGGTGACGCCGCGGGACTATGCGCCGGGCACCGCGGCGCTCGACGTGGCCGCGTCAGTGCTCGCCGACGGCAAGAACTCGCGACTCTACAGGCGTCTGGTCTACGAGACGCAGATGGCGCAGGACGTCACCGCCGTGCAGCAGCCGGCCGCGCTCGGCGGCTCGTTCCTGATCGTCGCCACTGCGCGGCCGGGACACACGATTGCCGAGATCCAGACGGTCATCGACGAGGAGCTCGACCGACTCAGCCGCGAGCCGCCGCAGACGCGCGAGATGGAGCGCGTGCTCAATCAGATTCAGGCGTCGTTCTACCGATCGATGGAGCGCGTCGGCGGCTTCGGCGGCAAGGCGAATCAGATGAACGCGTACTACGTTGCGGGTGCGAGCCCCGACTTCTTTGCCGAGGATCTGGCGCGGTATATGTCGCTCTCGGCCACAGACGTGCAGGCGGCCGCGATGCGATGGCTGCCACCCGATCGCCGAGTGGAACTGATCGTCGAACCCGAGACACAGCGATGAGTGCCGAGAGTTCTCGTGTGCTTCGTGCCTTGCGCGGTTTCGTTCTGGCCGCGATCGCCATCGGGAGCTTCCTGGCGGCGCAGGAACGCCCCGATCGATCGAAGCCTCCCGCGCTCGCTCCACCGCCCCAGCTGAATCTCCCGTCGATCGAGAAGCGCGCCCTGTCGAACGGCGTCGCCGTGTGGGTGGTCGAAGCGCACGAGGTGCCGATCGTGCAGGTCAGCCTCGTGATCCGCGCGGGCGCTGGAGACGATCCGCCCGGCAGGTTCGGGACGTCGAGCTTGACCGCCGCCATGCTCGACGAAGGTGCGGGGGCGCGCTCGGCGCTCGAGATCGCCGACGCGATCGAGCTGCTCGGCGCCGACTTGTCGACCGCGAGCGGCTTCGATGCGTCGGCCATTCGGCTCAACGTCCCCGTCGCGCAGCTGGACGCTGCGCTCGCCGTCACGGCCGATGTCGCGCTCCGGCCGACCTTTCCCGCTGCCGACCTGGAGCGGCTCCGCCAGGAGCGTCTGACCGCGCTGCTGCAGGCGCGCGACGATCCCGCCTCGATTGCGGCCATGGCCTTTTCGCGCGTCGTCTTCGGGCGCGAGCATCGCTACGGCACGGGCGCCGTCGGCACCGAAGCGACGGTGAAGATGCTGTCCGCTGACGATCTGCGCGCGTTTCATGCCGGGTACTACCAGCCGACGAACGCCACCTTCATCGTGGTCGGCGATGTGACCGCCGACGCCGTCGTGCCGCGGCTCGAGAAGCACTTTGGCCGGTGGTCGGCCACGGGGGCGCTTCGGAAGGCGTTGACCGTTCCCGCGGCGCCGCAGCTCACGGCTCGACAGACCTACATCATCGACAAGCCCGACGCAGAACAGTCGCAGATCCGGATCGGCTGGGTGGGCGTGCCCCGCGCGACGCCCGACTTCTTCCCACTGCTCGTGCTGAACACGGTGCTGGGCGGGTCGTTCACCTCGCGGCTGAATCAGAACCTGCGCGAGGAGCACGGCTACGCCTACGGGGCGAGCTCGGCGTTCGACATGCGGCTGTCGGCAGGGCCGTTCGTCGCGGCGGCCGGTGTGCAGACCGACAAGACCGCCGAGGCCATCCGCGAGTTCTTCGCCGAGTTGGACGGAATTCGAAAACCGATCGAACAGGAGGAGCTGGCGAAGGCGAAGAACTTCATCGCGCTCGGCTTCCCCGCCGAGTTCGAGACGAGCACCGATCTGTCGCGGCAGCTCGAGGAGCTGGTGGTCTACCGGCTGCCCGACGATTACTTCGAGCGCTACGTGCCGAACGTGCTGGCGGTCACGGCCGCCGCCGTGCAGCAGGCGGCCGAACGCGACATCCAGCCATCACGCTTCGCGGTGGTGGCCGTGGGCGATCGGAAGATCATCGAGCCTGGCGTCCGCGCGCTGAACCTCGGGCCCGTGCGGGTGCTCAGCGTCGACGACGCCCTCGGCCCCTGAACCCGCCGGCCCGAGTACGTCAACCTACGCCGTCACCGTCATCCTCTTCCGCAGCTCAGCCTCGATTGCCCCCATGAACTCGTCGGTCGTCAGGTACGGATGATCCGGCCTGACGAGGATCGCGAGATCCTTCGTCATGCGCCCTGACTCGACGACGTCGACGCAGACCTGCTCGAGCGTCTCGGCGAACGTGACCACGTCCGGGGTGTTGTCGAACCTGCCCCGGTACTGCAGGCCGCGCGTCCAGGCATAGATCGACGCAATCGGATTGGTCGACGTCGGCTTGCCCTGCTGGTGCAGCCTGTAGTGGCGCGTCACGGTTCCGTGCGCCGCCTCCGCTTCCACTGCCTTGCCGTCGGGCGACATGAGCACGGACGTCATGAGACCCAGCGAACCGTACCCCTGCGCGACGGTATCCGATTGGACGTCGCCGTCGTAGTTCTTGCACGCCCAGAGATACCCGCCGTTCCACTTCAGATTCGCCGCCACCATGTCGTCGATCAGGCGGTGCTCGTAGGTGAGCCCTTTCGCCTCGAAGGCCTTCCGGAAGTCGGCGTCATAGACGCGCTGGAACGTGTCCTTGAAGGCGCCGTCATAAGCCTTGAGGATGGTGTTCTTCGTGGAGAGATACACGGGATAGTGGCGGCCGAGCGCGTAGGTGAAGCAGGCGCGCGCGAACCCCTCGATCGACGAGTCGAGGTTGAACATCCCCATCGCGATGCCGCCGCCCGTGGCCTTGATGACTTCGCGCTCGATCGGCTCCCCCCCGCCCTCGGGAATCCAGCTGATCGTGATCGTGCCCGCGGCGGGAAAGCGGAAGTCCTGCGCGCGGTACTGATCGCCGAACCCGTGGCGCGCCACGACGACCGGCTTGTCCCAGTGCGGCACGATGCGCGGCACGTTGCGGCAGACGATCGGCTCGCGGAAGATCGTGCCGTCGAGGATGTTGCGGATCGTGCCGTTCGGCGACCGCCACATCTGCTTCAGGCTGAACTCCTTGACGCGCGCCTCGTCGGGCGTGATCGTGGCGCACTTGACGCCCACGCCGTATTTCTTGGTCGCCTCCGCCGCGTCAATCGTGATCGTGTCGTCGGTCTTGTCGCGCGACTCGATCGAGAGATCGAAGTACTTCAGGTCGATGTCGAGATACGGCAGGATCAGCGTCTCGCGGATCGTGTGCCAGATGATCCGCGTCATTTCGTCGCCGTCGATCTCGACGACAGGGTTCTTCACCGTGATCTTGGACATTCACACTCCTGGGCCAACAAGGAATTATATCTGCGCGTTCGCGCGAGTACGACGAAATTGCCGTCTCGATCGCGATCGCGCACGGCAATTTCTGCGTACCTCGGTCTTCAAATCGCCGGATTTCCTCGACATTCTGCCTGGCAGCCATCGTGCCTCCCTGCCGTTGGTCAGGATCAACCGACGACGGTATGCTGGAGGAGGCGGAGATGCCCGCGGTGGAAGAGCGGCTTACGCATCTCGAGGGACAGGTCGGCGAAATCTCGTCGCGGCTCACTGCGATCGAAGCTATCACTCAACGTGTTGAGCAACGGATGGACCGCCTCGAGCAACGGATGGACCGCCTCGAGCAACGGATGGACCACCTCGACGAACGCATGAACGCCCGATTCGATCGCCTCGAGAGAGAAATGGCCCACCAGTTCAAATGGCTCGTGGGCATTCAAATCACGTCGCTGCTCACCGTCGTCGCCGCGCTTGGGGCCATCATCGCCGCTCTTGTTTCGCGGACCTGAACGAGCGTTCACCCGCGCTTACCGCCAGTCCGACCATCACCACCACCACAGCGCCAATCACGTTGTGCCACAGGAAGGCCACCGTGGTGAAGCTCGCCGCCCACGCGACCGAGGCCATGCCGGCAATCAGGCCGACGAACGCACCGGTGCCCGTCGCGCGCGGAAATCCCACCGCGAGGATGAAGACGCCGAGAATCGAGCCGTAGAAGAACGAGCCGAAGCGGTTGACCACTTCGATGAGCGAGCCGAGCTCCGCCGCCCAGACGGCCACTGCGCTCGCGAACAGTCCCCAGAACCCGGTGGCCAGCCGCGAGACCAGCAGATAGTGGCGGTCGGTCGCCCCGGGGCGCGCGAATCGCCGATAGAAATCGATCACCGTGGCGGTCGAGAGCGAGGCCAGCTCGGCCGAAATCGTCGACATCGCGGCGGCGAAGATCGCGGCGATGAGCAGCCCGACGAGGCCAACCGGCAGCTCGGTCATGACGAACGTCGGGAACACGTAGTTCACGTCGTTGTACGCCGGATCGTGCGTCGCCTGACGGACGAGGGCGAGCGCTTCGGTCCGAATCGTCCGCACCTCCCCGTCGCGCGTACGGAAGGCCTCGGCGGCTCCGGCGAGGCGCCCGGCCTCGCCACTGGCGTCCGCCTCCGCCAGTGCGGCGCCCGCCTCCCGCCGCGCCGCGGCTGCTGCGGCGAACCGCTGTTCGAGCGCCGCGTACTCGGCGGCCCGGGGGCCCCGGCGCACCTCGCGCTCGTGGACGCGGTTGAACAACATGGGGGACGGCTCAAAGAGGTAGAAAACGAAGACGAAGACGCCGACGAGCAGCACGAGCGCCTGCAGCGGAATCTTCCAGTAGGCGCTCATCAGCAGCGACTCGCGCGCCTCGGCGACCGACCGGGCCGTCAGATACCGCTGCACCTGGCTCTGATCGGTGCCGAAGTACGAGCAGAAGAGGAACAGCGCGGCAATCGTCCCCGACCAGAAGGTGTACGGATTCGAGAGATCGAAGGTGAAGTCGAACGTCTGCAGCCGCCCTGTCGCGCCCGCGAGCCTCAGCGCCTGCGGAATGCCGACGTCCGCGGGGAGCGAGACGATGAGCACCACGATCGCGGCCACCAGGCCGAAGACGATCAGGAACATCTGCTTGACGTCGGTCCAGGTCACCGCCTGCACGCCGCCGAACATCGTGTAGAGCGCGGTGGGCAGCGCGATGAGGAGGACGGTGTTCGTCACGCCGATGCCCATCACGACCGCGAGCACCACCGCCGGCGCCGAGATCACCACGCCGAGCGACATGCTGCGGGAGAGGAGGAACAGCAGGCTCGTGAACGCCCGCGTCTTCGCGTCGAACCGGCGCTCGAGGTACTCGTACGCCGTATACACCTTCGCGTGGTGGAAGAAGGGGACCAGCGTCACCGACAGCACGACCATCGCGACCGGCAGCGCGTAGTAGAACTGCAGGAAGCGCATGCCGTCTGCGTACCCCTGTCCCGTCGTCCCGATCATCGTGACGGCGCTGAGCTGCGTGGCCATCACCGAGAGGCCCACCGCCCACCACGGCAGGCTGCGGCTCGCCAGGAAGTAGCCCTCGAGTTCGTGGCTGCGCTTGGTGAGGCGAAGCCCGTCCCACACGATCCACACCAGATAGACCGCCACGATCGTCCAGTCGATCCAGTGCATCAGGAAAAGTATTCCTGGAAGGCGTAGAGGGCGAGGAGCACGGCCGTCCAGATGACGATCACCCGGACGTAGCGGCGGCCTGCGTCGGTCACAGCGCCTGGGCGCGCTGCCGTAGCCGCGCGCGGGCGTCGGCGAGCCGATCGCTCGCGGCCGCCAGCCAGGCTCGATCGGCGGCGAGCGCCTCGCGCGATCGGGCGAGCGCCCGCGCCGTTTCCGCCGGGGCCGGCCCGCCGGGCGTCTGCCGCACGTCCACGAAGTGCCGCGGGCTCATGATCTCGGCAATCTCCGCGTCGGTATACTCGAGCGGCACGCCCAGCAGATCGCCCGACACGCGCGCGAGGGTCGCACCGAGCGGCCCGCCGTCGCGCAAGCGCTTCGGCGAGGTCTCGCCGGAGCCTTCGGCGGAGGCGGAGGTGCCCGGCCGCTCGCGGTACGCGGCCAGCAGCCGGCCCGCAATCGTCTGCGCCGCCTTGAACGGCACGTTGTGCCGGCGCACGAGGTGATCGGCGAGCTCGGTCAGCGTGGTGCCGCCCTCGGCTGCGCGCGACTCGAGGCGGACGACGTCGAACTCCGAGCCGCGCAGCGCCGCATCGACCAGCGTGACGGCGCGGCGGGCATCGCGGAACATCGAGGCGACGAGCGGCTGGAGGTCGTCCTCGGTATCGACCACGTCGCCGAACGGCGTGTTGTGGACGGCGACCATGACCGCGCCTGCCTGGCCGATCGCCTTGCTGGCGATCGCCCGCGCGTGCTCGAGCGCCACCGGGTTCCGCTTCTGCGGCATGATGCTGCTCGCCTGCACGAACCCTTCCCCGAGCCGCAGGTACCCGAACTCCATCGTCGACCAGAGCAGCAGGTCTTGAACGAACCGGCCGAGGCCGGACAGCAGCACGGCCGCGGCGGAGACGCTCTCGAGCAGATAGTCGACCGTGGCGATGCTCCCGTAGGTGTTTCCGGTCGGCGCGTCGAAGCCGAGCAGGTCGCTCGTCAGCTCTCGATCGATCGGGAAGCCCGTGCCCGTGATCGCGCACGCCCCCAGCGGACACCGGTTGGTCGAGGCAAACGCCGCCCGCAGGCGCACCGCGTCGCGCTCGAGCTGCTCGATGACCGCCAAGAGGTAGTGCGCCAGCGTCGAGGGCTGCGCCGGCTGCGTGTGCGTGAGCGCGGCGAGCAGCGTCTCGCGGTGGCGGTCGGCGATGGCGAGCAGTCCGTCACGCAGGTCGAGCGAGGCGTCGACCACCGCCAGGATGAACTCCCGCTGCCGCAGCCGGTACATCGCCATGTCGATGTCGTTGCGGCTGCGGGCCGTATGGAGGCGGCCGGCCGTGTCGTCGCCGCAGGCGCGCTCGAGCAGGCGCACGACGTGCGTGAACAGATCCTCGCAGGCGCCGTCGTACGGCGTGGCACGCACCTCGGCGATCGAAATGGAGTCGAGCGCCTCGCGCAGCGCGTGCGCGTCCTCGCTCGAGACGATGCCGCGGTCGGCGAGCATGACGAGGTGGGCGTAGTGGATCGCCATCAGCGGCGACAGGAAGAGCGCCTTCGCGTCCTCGAAGTTCTCGCTGAGGACGTCGTCGACGTACTGCGGGTGAAACGTCATGTCCCGGGCTGCAGCCAGCGGGCGCGCTGCTGCTGCGGCGCCTCCGCCGCGGCCGGATCGATCTCGAGCCGCCACCGCCGCGGCGGCTCCTCGCCACACGTGATCGGCAGCCGGAGCAGCTGGTCGCGGCGCGCCATGAGAAGCGTGACCCGATCCCCGGGCTTGTAGACCTCGAGCCGCTGCGCCAGCTGATCGGCGCGGACGCGGACGTCGTCGATCGCGATGATCTCGTCGTCGACGTCGACGCCCGCGGCGTACGCCGGCGTCTCGCGCTGCACGTCGGTGACGACCAGGCGCCCCGCGTCGTTGCGCGTGCTCATGCCGAGCCATGCGCGCCCGGGGCGATCCGGTGACGACGCCGCCGGCGCCCTGAAGCGCAATCCGAGCGCCGCGAGCGCCTCCGCGTGGTCGAGCTCGCTCGTGCCCTCGACCGCTTCTGTCCAGAACGACCGCAGATCGAGCCCGGACGTCTGCTCGGCCACCGCGCGGAACTCGTCGGGCGTGTAGCCGCGGCCGCCCGAGAACTTCTGGTAGGCCGCGCGCATCACGTCGTCGAGGCTGCGGGCGCCGCCGCTCGTCCGTCGAATGCGCGCGTCGAGCAGGAACGCGATCACCGATCCTTTGGTGTAGTAGCTGACCGACGCGTTCGGGCTGTTCTCGTCAGGCCGGTAGAACTTGATCCACGCATCGAACGAGGCGAGCTCTACCGGCTGCACGAGCCGCCCGGGCGTGGTCTGGAGCTCTTCGATCTTGTTCGAGAGGGCATCGAGGTACTCCGCCTGAGAGGACAGGCCCGCGCGGTGGACGAGCAGCTCGCCGTAGTAGTCGGTGAACCCCTCGACGATCCACAGGCTGCGCGTGAAGTTCTCGTCGTCATAGCTGAACGGCCCGAGCTCCACCGGGCGCAGCCGTTTGATGTTCCAGGCATGGAAGAGCTCGTGGCTCGCCACCTCCAGCCACGCGAGGTAGCTCTGGCGCGCCCTCGTGGCCCAGCGACTCGCGATGAGCATCGACGAGTTGCGGTGCTCGAGGCCGCCGCCCGAAATCTGACCCGGGACCGCCGCCAGCACGTTCAGGAACAGGTAGCGGTCGTACGGGAGCGAACCCCACATGCGCCGGTGTTCGCGGACGATCGTCTCGAGGTCCTTCGCCGCCCGCGCGCCGTCGAACACGCCCGCCTCGCCGATGTTCACGAGCGCGTGCCGTTTGTTGTCGACCGTGAACTCGTACACGGCCGGGGTGCCGATGACGATGGGCGAGTCGACGAGCGTGTCGTAGTCGGGCGCGCGATATCGGTGCGGGCCGCCGGCCATCTCCGGCAGGGCCGTCATCGACGTGCGCCAGCCGCGCGCCGGCTCGATGACGACTTCGTGCGGCCGAGGGGCCGCGTCAGCGAGCGTGATGAACGTCGGGGCGCCGTTCAGCATCGCGAAGTCGGTCTCGACCCAGTTGGTGCGCACGCTCATCTCGCGCGCGTACACGCGATACCGCAGCGTGACGCTTGGCGCACCGCCGGTGGTGACGCGCCACCGATTCTTGTCGGTCTTCTCGACCGCGAGGGCGCCGCCGGCGGGGTTGGCGGCCGTGACGCTCTCCACATGGCGCGAGTACTCGCGCACCAGGTACGAGCCAGGCGTCCACACCGCCATCATCAGCTCGACTGCAGGCCGCCCACCCGTCGGCACGACGGCCGTCACCTCCACGTAGTGAGTGTGCGGTTCTGGAAATCGGAGCGTGTAGCGGATCGGATCCGCGGTCGTCTGTGCCATCGCCGGCACGGCGTTTCCGATCATGAAGACGGCCGCCAGCACGCCGGCGAATCGTGCGACCATGACCTGCATTCTATAGAATCCAGCCAAGGCACTGATAATAAACAGTTTGTTCCTCAAATACCTCGGTTCCACCGACCACACGCACATCGGTCTCCTGTACGGAATCACCAGCCTCTTCTTCCTGCTGGTCGGGTTCTGTCTCGTCCCGATCATTCGGTGGCAGCTCGCGTATCCCGGCGAACCGGTGCCGTACGTCGGCGGGGTGTTCGGTGAGGCGGCCGCGCCCGGCGGGATCATCACCAACAACGCGCGGAAGCCGCTGTGGGGCTACCGCACCATCGTCTACGCGGCTTCTACACGATTCACACGCAGGCCGAGTACGACGCGTGGCTTGCCGAAGAAGCGGCCGCGCTAGCTGGGCCGTGATCTCCGACGTTCTTTTGCCCCGATCCGAAAGCGAATAGAGTTGGCGCGCCGCTTGCTCCACCTGAGCGCGTGGAGGAATGGCATGGCCAAGCGCGCACGAGCGCGCGCGTCGCACGGCCCAAAGCGAAAGCGGGTCCGCCCATCGCGCGCGAACGGATCGCTGCTCTTACGCTCCGCGGAATCGCTTGGTCGCGTGATTGGCGCGTTGCAGCGACAGCTCGAACAAACGCAGAAAGCGATGGAGGCGGAAGCGCCCAAGCCACGGCGGCCTCGCACGAGGACACGAACGACGCGCAAGAAGAGAAGTACTACATAATCGACGCGCAGGAGCCTGCTCGACGCACCGCATAGACGTCCCGCCGCCACCGGCGCTCGGTGCGCCCCCCGTCGACACTCGCCCCGATCTCCTCGCCTCGTTTCTGAGCGACGCGGCCCATGTGGCTGGCGGCTTTGCGGCGGGCATCGTGTTTCCGCGGACCGCCGCGGACGCGGCGGCGCTGGTCGCGTCCGCGCGGCAGGTGCTCCCGATCGGCGCGCAGTCGTCGCTGACCGGCGGCGCCACGCCGCGCGGGGAGCTGCTGCTCAGCACGCGCGCGCTGACGGGCATCGACGTGCTGTCGAGGAGCGCCGTGCGCGCCGGCGCCGGCGTGCCGCTCGCGGACCTGCAGCGCGCGCTCGCCTCGCACGGGCTGTACTACCCGCCCGTCCCGACGTTCGAGGGCGCCTTCGTCGGCGGCACCATTGCCACGAACGCGGCCGGCGCCGCCACGTTCAAGTACGGCAGCACGAGGCGATGGGTCGAGGCCGTCACGATCGTGCTTGCCGATGGCGCGGTGGTGACGCTCGGGCGCGGCCAGGCGATCGCCTCGCCGGACGGAGTGTTTGAGCTGGCCTATCCGTCCGGCCGCATCGTGCAGATCCCCGTTCCGCAGTACCGGATGCCCGACGTACCCAAACTCTCGGCCGGGTACTATGCCCGCACCGGGATGGATCTCATCGACCTTTTCATCGGTTCCGAGGGGACGCTCGGGATCATCGTGGATGCCACGCTGCGCGTCATTCCACGGCCCCGGCGCTCGCTGGTGCTCGTCACCTGCGACTCCGAGGCGCAGGCGCTTGCCGTCACTGCGGCGCTGCGGCAGGAAGCGGCGCTGAGCTGGCGCGGCGAGGGGCCGCTCGACGTGGCCGCCATCGAGTACATCGACGATCGATCGCTCGCGCGTCTGCCCGCGGAGACGTTTGCGCGCGCCGGCGTGCCGCGCCCGACACCCTCGTCCGTCCTCCTTCTGGCGCAGGTCGAGGTCCCGAATGATGACACCGCCGCGATGGAGCGGCTTGCCGACGTCCTCGGCGCCTGCGGGGTCGCTGACGATCCGCGCATCGCCGCGCCGGCCGATGAACGCGAGGCCGCGCGCCTTCTCGAGCTGCGCGAAGCTGTGCCTGCGGCGGTGAACGCGGAGATCGCGGCGGCGAAAGCGCGCGTCGATCCCGGCCTCGAAAAGACGGCGGGCGACTTCGTCGTCCCGTTCGAACGGCTCGACGCCGCGCTCGCGCTCTACCGCGAGACGTTCGAGCGGGAGGGACTCGAGTACGCAATCTGGGGGCATCTGTCCGACGGCAACCTGCACCCCAACGTCGTGCCGCGGTCGGTCGACGACATGCACCGCGGGACCCGCGCGCTGCTCGAGATCGCGCGCCGGGTGATCGCCATGGGAGGCGCGCCCCTCGCCGAGCACGGCGTGGGGCGGAGCCCGCTCAAGCAGCAGATGTTGCGGGAGCTCTATGGCGAGGCGGGGATCGCCGAGATGCGCGCCGTCAAGCGCGCGCTCGATCCTGCGTGGAAGCTGGCGCCCGGCGTGATCGTCCCGTCAGAATAAGAGACTCGCGGCCGTGGCCGCCAGACCTGCAAGCAGCAGCCACATCGAGGCCGCACCCACCGCGATGCCGGGCTTCTGCGGCTGCGAAGAGGCGCCGACGCGTCCCTGGGCGGTGAACGACGCGCCGAGCGCCGCCAGCAGCAGCAGCCACCCGAGGCCGAGCGACACGCGCGCGGTCATGGACGCGCCGGCCAGACCGGCCGCCACGATCGCGATCGATGCGAGCCATCCGACCATCGCCGTGCCGGCCAGCAGCCGAAGCCGCGCCAGCTCGCGGTCTGCCGCCTGGCGCCGCACCTCGTGCTGGAGCGCGGCCTCCGCGCGCCGACGTTCCTCCTCGAGATGCGTCCGTTCCAGCTCGAGGCGCGCGTGATCGCGGTCGAACGCCTCCTTCAGCGCCGCGACCACGACGTTCGTCAGACGGGTCTCAATCTGTCCGGCGAGACCGGAGGGTGCCAGGGGCGGCTCGGCGGGCGGCGGCTCGGCGGGCGGCGGCGCGCCGCCCGTGAAGCGCTTCGCGGCGTCGCGGACCGCAATGAGCGTATCGACCGCCCGGAAGAGTCCGGCGAGGTTCATGTCGAGCTCCGGACCGCTATGCGGCCCCAGACTGGAATTTGGTGCCCGTTGCCGGTCCGCATAGCGGTCCTAGGCGCGCGGAGCGCGCCAAACAGATACTGCCAACCAGCCAAGGGCGAGGCTGGTAACCATCGAGCCCTTGGGTGGTTCAAAAGGCGTTCCGCGCGGCCGAGCTCAGCCAGCCGTTGCGGAAGCGGCGCTCGTCGGCAGCGGGTTCCCGGCCGGTCTGTTCGACCGGGGAAATTTCCACGCGCGGATCCGTGGCGAGACGCGCCGTGCCCGTGATCCGCTGCCCACGGCGGTCGAACGTCACCGACACGGTGTCGCCCGGCTTCCGCTCCCGAACCGCACGCGTCATGTCGGCCGCACTCGACACGTCGCGTCCGCCGATCGCCACGATCACGTCGTCGCGCTCCAGCCCGGCCGCGTACGCGGGCGATCCGAAGGGCACGGCCGCGGTCACACGCGCCCCCCCCTGCGCATCCTGCAGCCGCAGCTCGCCGATCCAGCCTTGCCCCGGTGCGGCCGGCCGTACGACGAAGCCGGCGCGCGGCAGCAGTCGTTCGTAGTCGACGACCGCGGAGCCCTGGATGTAGCGTGCGAAGAAGTCGCTCGCGAACGCCGCGTCGCCCGACACTGCCGCGAGTGCCGCGACGAGATCGGCCATGGTGTATGGGGTGTCGACGTAGCCGGGGCGCGTGCCGCCCGGCTTCCCGTGCCGCTGCCAGAGCGCGCGCATGTAGTCGTCGAGCGTGACCCGGCCGTTGGACCGATCGCGCAGCGTGAGGTCGAGGCCGAGACCGATCGCCGCACCCCACGTGTAATACGAAAGATACGTGACGGCGAAGTTCGTCCGGTCGACATACCCGGCACCGTCGGCCAGTGGCGCCATGCGGCTCATGCCCTCGGCGCTGCGGACGAGGCGCCCGGGACTCAGACGCACGTCGTTGATCAGCCCTTCGATCTCCGAGACGAAGTCGCTCAGCTGGATGACTCCGGCGCGCAGCAGCACCAGCGGACCGTAATAGCTGGTGAACCCCTCACCGAGCCACAACTCACCCGACACGTTCGCCTCGTTGAAGTCGAAGGGCTCGAGCGCGCGCGGCCGGATGCGCTCGACGTTCCACGTGTGAAAGAACTCGTGCGACACGGTGTCGAGCAGGCCCAGCCGATTCGACCGGATCGAGCTCCCGCTCGTCAGGATCGTGCTGTTGCGGTGCTCCATGCCGTCGCCCGCGGCCCAGGGGAGGTAGTCGGCGATGAACGTATAGGCATTGCCTTCGAACGCGGGGTACTCGCCGAAGACGTGCCGCGCCTCGCGGACGATCTTCTCCACGTCGGCGGCAAAGCCATCCAGTTCGCTGTCGGTGCCCGTGTGATGGACCGCGAGACGGAAGACCGGCGCGCCGGGCGCGTCGCCGACCGTGAACGTCCGCAGGCTGAATGCGCTGAACTCCGTGGGGCTGTCCATCAGGTAGGAGAAATTCGGCGCAGCGTAGGTGAGCGCATCGGCGCCGGGCAGAAGCTGCGTCGCCACGCGCCAGCTCGCGCCGCGCGGCGACTCGAGCTGCACGATCGCCGGGCGATCTTCCAGGCCGCGCGCCCACATCAGGGCGGCGGGCATGTTGATGTGCGCGTGCGTGCTGTCGATGGCGAGGTAGGTGCCGTCGATGCGATCGCCGAAGATGCGATACGACACCTCCACGCGGCCCGAATGGCCGATCACCGTCCACTCGTGCGGGGTCGCGCGGATCACCGTGAGCGGGGCGCCGCCCGTGCCCGCGATCTGCACGTCATAGACGTTCTTCGCAAAGTCGTGGACCGCGTACCGTCCCGGGGAGGCGCGGCTCATGCGCAGCTCGAGCGGTCCGGGCGGGAGCTCGTCGAACCGCACCTGCACCTGCATCCAGCGGTGCTCCGCCTCCGGGAACGAGAGGCGGTAGGTGACCGGCGCCTGCGCGGCGGCAAGGGCCGGCATCCACAGGAGGACGAAGACCGCCCGCAGGAGTCGGCGTGTCATACACTCAACTCCCAACTCCCAAGAAACCCGACTCCCAACATGTGAGTTCGAGCGTGGTCCCGATTGGGAGTTGGGGTTGGATAGTGGGACTTCAATCGTATGTCGGATCTGCTGGCGCTCGACGTGGCCATCCTGCCGCCGGCCCACGTCCGCGACCGCGCCATCGAGCTCAGCGCCGCGTTGCCCGCGAAGGATTTCGAGGGGCTCCGACTGGACGAGGCGCACCTGCCGCATGTCACGCTCACCCAGCAGTTCGTCCGCGCCGCCGACCTCGAGCGCATCTTCGATCGGCTCGACGTCGTCTTGCCTCAGCAGCCGCCGCTCACGCTCGAGGCCACGGGTGGCGGGAAGACGCTGGCGAGCACGGTCTGGATGGCGATCGCCCGTTCGGATGCGCTGACGGGCCTGCACGAGCGCCTCATGGACGCGCTCCGGGAGTTCGAGCACGCCTTTGGCGGCGCGTCCGCGTTCGCGGAGGGAGACGCCCGTGCTGCGGACATCGCATGGGTCAGCGGATACCGGCTGAAGTCGAGCTTTCTTTCGTTCGCGCCACACATCACGCTCGGCCACGCGAACGAGCCGCCGCGGATCGAGCCGTTCACGTTCGTGGCGACGGACGTGGCCGCGTGCCATCTCGGACGCTTCTGCACATGCCGGCGCGTGCTGCGAAAGTGGACGCTCGCCCCACGACCTTAAACGGCTACGATCGGCAGCGGGCGGCCGCCTTCGTACCTGCGTATCGTCCGCAGCACGACGTCCGCCATCATGTCGAGGAAGAGCGGATCGGCGTTGACCGCCTCCGCGCGCACCATCGGCAACCCGACCTCCCGGCACGCGTCGGCGGCCTCACGATCGAGGTCGTAGAGCACTTCGATGTGGTCGCAGACGAACCCGATCGGACAGAGAATCGCGGCCGGCAGTCCTCGCGCGCGCTCGGCCCGCAGATACGCGCAGACGTCGGGCTCGAGCCACGGATCTTCGGGACGGCCGCTGCGGCTCTGGTACACCATCGTCCAATCGGGGATGCCCACGCGCTCGGCGACGAGCCGTCCCGACTCGCGCAGCTGCTCCCGGTAGCGCGACCGCTCGGCCATCGGCAGCGGAATGCTGTGCGCGGTGAAGACGAGCCGCGCGGCGCCGCGGACGTCCTCCGGCACGCGCGACCGCGCGTCGCGGACGTGCTGGGCGCTCACGTCGATGAAGAGCGGATGGTCGAACCAGCTCCCGACGTACGTCACGTCGACATCGCCGCCCGTGGCCGCGCGCAGCTCGCGCCGCGCGTCGGCGACGTTCTCGCGGTACTGCTGACAGCTCGAGTACGCGTGATGCGGCGCGGCAATGAACCCGACAGCGTGCCTGAGGCCCGCGGCGTACATCTGCTTCAGGGTGTCGGCGAGCAGCGGGTGCCAGTTCCGCATGCCGACGTACACAGGCAGCGGCCGGCCGGCGGCCGTCAGCCGCTCTTCCAGCCCGCGCGCCTGGGCCATCGTCACGTCGGTAATGGGCGAGACGCCGCCGAACAGACCGTAGTGGTGCGCGACCGCCTCCACGCGCTCCGGCGTCACGCGGCGGCCGCGGAGGACGCGCGCGAGGAACGGGCGGACGTCGGCGGGCCCGCGCGGGCCGCCGAACGCCACGATCAGGACGGCATCAAAGGGCCCGTGCGGCGGCAAGTCTCGCGGCCAGCCTGAGCGCGTACTCGAGCCCGCCCGGGTCGGCCTTCCCCTGTCCGACGATGTCGAATGCGGTGCCGTGGGCGGGCGTCGTGAAGACGGTCTCGAGCCCTGCGGTCACGGTGACGCCCTTGTTGAAGCCGAGCAGCTTGGTCGCGATCTGCCCCTGGTCGTGGTACATCATCACGACCCCGTCGAACTCGCCGCGCCGTGCCTTGAGAAAGATCGTGTCGGACGAATACGGTCCCGTGGCGCCGATGCCTTCCGCACGCAGCCGCTCGACCGTCGGCCGGATGATGCGGATCTCCTCGTCGCCGAACAGGCCGTTCTCGCCGCAGTGCGGGTTGAGCGCCGCGACCCCGATCCGCGGCCGGTCGTGTCCGAGCGCGCGCAGCGTCGTGTCGGCGAGCCGCAGCGCCGCCTCGATCCGCTCGGGCGTGATGAGATCGATCGCCTGGCGCAGCGACACGTGCGACGTGACGCGGAAGGTGGCGAACTCGGGGATGACGTTCATCTCGCCGTAGAAGCCGGTGTGCCCCGTCAGCCTGGCGAACATCTGGTGCTCGTCGGGGAACGGGTAGCCCCCGCGATGGAGCGCCGCCTTGTTGAGCGGCGCAAACGTGACCGCGTCGAGCCGGCCCTCGCACGCGAACCCGACCATGCGCTCGAGCGTCTCGCCGCACACACGCCCGGCCTCCGGAGAGACCTCGCCGCGCGGCAGGCGCGCAGGGTCGCAGTTGCCCAGATCGACGACCGGCAACGCCGGCGACGGCCACGGCACGTCCTCGAGGCGCGCATAGGCCGTGTACGGAATGCGCACGCCGGCGTCGCGCATGCCGAGGTCCAAGACGCGCGCGTCGCCAATGACCACGAGCCGCGCGGCGTCGCCTGCGACGTTCGATGCCAGGACCTTCGCGGCGATCTCGGGCCCGATTCCCGTCGGGTCACCGAGCATCAGGCCGATGAGCGGAGCCACCTTACTATCTTGTCACGCCATTCACGATCGATGTAGCCTTGCCGGACCTGCATCGCCAACTCCCAACTTCCAATAGGACCAACGCACAATCGTGGGAGTTGCGGAGTTGGGAGTTGGAATTTCTGGACTATGAGTGAAAACAGGGCCACGGCCTCCGTCATCGACTACGTCACCCGTACCACGCTCGAACGGTTTTCCGGCGAGGCCGTCGCTCTCGCCAAGCAGTGCATCGTCGACGGGCTCGGCGTGATTCTCGCGGGCTCCGCCGCGCGCGGGACGGGCATCGTCCGCGAGTACGTGCGCGCCGGGAAGGAGGCAGGCGAAGCGACGGTGCTCGGCGCCGAGCCGTTCGCCTGCCGGGCCGCGTCCGCCGCGCTCGTCAACGGCACGGCGGGCCACGCGCTCGACTTCGACGATACGCAGCTCTCGTCGTCGCCCGATCGCATCTTCGGCCTCCTGACGCATCCGACCATTCCGCCGCTCGCGGCGAGCCTCGCCGTCGGCGAGCACCTCGGCGTGTCGGGGCGGCAGTTCCTCGAGGCGTATCTCGTCGGCTTCGAGGTCGAGTGCAAGATGGCGGAGGCGATTCACCCGACGCACTATCAGAACGGCTTTCATTCTTCCGGTACGTTCGGGATCTTCGGCGCCACGATCAGCACAGCGAAGCTGCTCGGCTTGAGCGGTGAGGCGCTCGGACACGCGCTCGCGATGGCGTCGAGCATGAGCTCCGGGATCCGCCTGAACTTCGGCACCATGACCAAGCCGCTCCACGTCGGCCGCGCGGCGCAGAACGGCATCATGGCCGCCGAGCTCGCCTCGCGCGGGCATACGGGCGGCAAGGATGCGCTCGAGAGTGCCTGGGGCTTCTTCCGCGTCTTCACGCTCGGCGCCGGCTTCGACGCCAACCGCATCGTCGGCGTGCTCGGCAATCCGCCGAGCATCGTCTCACCGGGCGTGTCGCTCAAGCCGTACCCCTGCGGCAGCCTTGGCCATCCGACGATGGACGCGATGCTGAAGCTGGTGGTGGCCAACGACATCACGCCCGATCAGGTGAAGGCGGTACGGGTGCGCGCGGGATCGAACATCCTGAATCCGCTGCGGTATCCCTTCGCGACCGGCGAGCTCGAGGCCAAGTTCTGTCTGCCGTTCATGATGTCGAGCCTGCTGCTGCGCCGCAAGGCGGGCATTCACGAGTTCACCGACGAGTTCGTCCGCAGCGCGCCCGTGCAGGCCATGATGAAGAAGGTCACGACGGTGCGCGACGCCGAGATCGAGGCGCGCGGCTTCGAGAAGATGCGCAGCACGATCGAGGTGGATCTCATCGACGGCCGGACGCTCGTACAGGAGGCCGACGAGCGGTACCGCGGCGGCCCCGAGAAGCCGTTCACGCGCGAGGAGCTGCACGGCAAGTTCAGCGACTGCGCGAGCCTCGTGCTGCGGCCCGACGCGATCGACACCATGCTCAATCGGCTCGAGTCGCTCGACGAGCTCCGCAATGTGCGCGAACTGGTGCACGTCGTCAGCTCGGGGGTGCTCGCGGGCCAGCCGATTACATTGTGAGATTTACGGATTTACGAATTGACGGATTTGAAAGAGAGGCAATTCGTAGATTCGTAGATTCGTAAATTCATAAATCGCCATGGATCTCGCCTGGATCTCGGTCGGCGCGCTCGTGATCGCGGTCACCCTCAGCATGGTGACCACGATCAACGTCGGCGTCGTCTGCCTGGCGTTTGCGTGGATCGTCGGCGTGCTGCTCGGCGGCATGTCGGTGGGCGACCTGCTCGACGGGTTTCCGACCGGCCTCTTCATCACGCTGGCGGGCGTGACGCTGCTCTTCAGCATGGCGCGCGGCAACGGGACCCTCGAACGCATCACGGAGCGGGCCGTGCGCCTCTGCCGCGGGCATGTCGGCATCCTGCCGATCATGTTCTTCTTCCTCGCGCTCGGCCTGTCGACGATCGGCCCGGGGAGCATCGGCGCGACCGCGCTCCTGGCGCCGCCGGCCATGGCGGTGGCGTCGCGTACCGGCATCTCCTTCTTCCTGATGGCCGTCATGATCGGCAACGGCGCGCTCGCCGGAAGCCTGTCGCCCTTCTCGCCGACCGGCGTCGTGGCCAATGGCGTCATGGACCGCATGGGCTTTCCGGGGCTCGAGTGGATCACGTTCCGGAACAACATCCTGGGCCACACGCTCGTCGCCTTCGGCGGCTACTTCGCGCTCGGAGGCCTCGAGCTGTTCGTGCGTGGCGGCACCGGCGCTGCCGCCACCGAGCAGCCGGTGCAGCCGATCGAGCCGCGCCACTGGCTGACGCTGACGCTGATCGTGCTCCTGCTCATCGGCGTCATCGGCTTCGAGCTCGAAGTGGGCATGACCGCGCTCACCGCCGCCACGATCCTGACCTTCACGCGCTCGGCCGATGAGAAAGAAGCCATCCGGGCGATGCCGTGGGGCGTGATGCTCATGGTCACCGGGGTGACGGTGCTCATCACGCTGATGGAGAAGACGCAGGGCCTCAACCTGTTCACGGATCTGCTGGTGCGGCTGTCGACGACCGAGACGGTCACGGCGGTGGTGGCGTTCGTCACCGGTGTGGTGTCGGTCTATAGCAGCACGTCCGGGGTCGTCCTCCCTGCGTTCCTCCCGACGGTCCCCGGACTGGTCGAGCGGCTCGGCAATCTCGACCCGATCGCGGTGGCGTCGGCGATGAACGTCGGCTCGCACCTGGTCGATCTCTCGCCGCTGTCGACGACCGGCGCGCTGTGCATGGCGGGGGTGCCCGCGGGGGTCGACTCGCAGGGGCTGTTCAACAAGCTCCTCTGGTGGGGTCTCTCGATGACGGTGGTCGGCGCATTCGTCTGCTGGCTGATGTTCAGCGGCACGACGTGGTTCGTATGAGGAGGCACGCGATGCGCAGCCGATTCCAGCTCGCGCTCATCTTTGCCGTCTGCGTGGCGGCGCTGCAGCTCCACGCCGGGGCGCAGGGCCGCGGTGGCGGCCCCGCCGCCGGCGGCACGACGGCGGGCGCCGGACGCGGCTATCCGACGCCCGAGCAGTACGCCGCGTCGAAAGACGCGCAGGCGCACGTCGCCAAGGCAAAGGCGATTGCGGGCAGCGACGCCAAGCTGATGGCGCGGTTCGAGAACACGTGCGGACCGCTCGGCCCGCAGCGCCCCGCGCTCGAGGCGCAGAACGCCGGCCGGAAGCCGGAGCCGCCCCGGCCGGTCGAGCCAGTTCCGATCTTCGACAACCTCTGGTACTTCGGCTTCAACACGGTGGGCGCCTGGGCCGTGCGCACGAGCGACGGGGTGATCCTGATCGATGCCCTGAACACGGTGCAGGAAGCGGAGACGATCATCGAGCCGTCGCTGCGGAAGGTGGGACTGAACCCCGCCGACGTGAAATACGTGATCGTCGGCCACGGCCACTTCGACCACTTCGGCGGCGCGCCGTACTTCCAGGACAAGTACAAAGCGCGGATTGCCATGAGCGGTCTCGACTGGGATCTGATCGAGCGTCCGAATCCGAACGCCAATCCCGCGCAGGCCAACCGCCCGCGGCCGAGGCGCGACCTCGTCATCACCGACGACCAGAAGGTCACGCTCGGCGACACGACGATCACGCTCAGAGTGACGCCGGGGCATACCGTCGGCGCCATGGCCTTCCTGATTCCGGTGAAGCACCGCGGACAGCCGCTGACGGTGCTCATGCTCTCGGGCGCGAATATCACGCCCGACCGCGCCTCGCTCGAGGCGTTCCACCGGGCGCTCGACGCCGCCAAGGCGGCCGGCGCGCAGGCGCTCCTCAACGGCCACCCGGGGCTCTTCGGTGACGAGCTCGGGTGGATGGACGGGCTGCGGAAGAACCCGGGCGGTCCGAACGAATTCGTCTATACGCGCGACCAGTTTGCCAGGTTCATCGACATCATGAAGGAGTGTGCCGCTTCGCGCGTCGTCGCGATGGGACTGTAGGCCGTATACTGAAGGCTCTGCGGGCTCGCCGCTGCTCCCTCGAAGGGCTCGCCCCGAGCGAGCGCAGCGAGTCGAAGGGTGAGGTGGCCGAGCGGCTGAAGGCGGCGGGTTGCTAAACGTCGTCGAGCCTCTCGGCCATTTTCATTTTTCCCCGTAATTCCTTCACTCTTCAGAACATCGACGACCGGGCGACTTGGCTCCTATTGGCTGTGGACGCCCTGTTTTGGCGGCTCCCAGGGACAATTTCAGGGACAGCTCAGCCGTCCTGCGGCTTGTCCGTTTATGTCAAATATTGACAATATCCGTTATGACGGCTAGCCTCGACAATGAGGGTTGATTCCCATGAATGTCTCGCTGACGCCCGAACTCGAACGACTCGTGAACGAAAAGGTTGAGAGCGGTCTGTACCAGACCGCCAGCGAAGTTGTCCGGGAGGCGCTCCGGCTGTTGAAGGAACGCGACCAGGCGCGGGAGCAGCTTCGTGCCGACGTGCAGGCGGGCTTTGATCAGTTGCCTCGGGGCGAGGGACGCGCCTACGACAGGACCTCAGGTCGTCAGCTCGCGGAGGGGATCAAGGCCCGCGGTCGTGCGGCTCGCGCCAAGAAGTCGTAGATGCGCTATCGGCTGTCCGCTCTTGCCGAGCAGGACCTCGAGAAGATCTGGTCGTACGTCGCCGAAGACGCCAGCCCCGCCACTGCCGACCAACTCATTGACGCGATCATCGACCGGTTCGAACTGCTGGCTGAGCAGCCTCGGATGGGTCGCCTCCGGCCGGAGTTCGGCGAAGGCGTTCGATCGTTCGCCGTCGAGAACTACGTGGTCTACTACCGCCACGAGGGCGATGTCTTAGTAGCCAGGGTGCTGCATGGCCGTCGCGACCAGACCGCCGCGTGGTCGGAACGCGAGGTGAGCTGAGAATCAGTCGTGTTTTCGAGCTGTTATTAGCGGTGCCGCCATCCAGCGAGCGTCTGCTGCTTCTCCGCGTCCCGGTACTCACGGATAGCGCCGCGAACCTCCTCGAGCGCGTCGCGAGACGACAGGTGCTTGAGCGCGGAGCGGACCTGCGCGATGATGGTGTCGAGTCGTTCCAGTTCACGCGGCCCGTCGATAACCACCGGGAAGCCGAACGGCCCCTCCACGATGAGGGCCGCATATCGCGGATGGAGCCGCAACGACTGGACTTCGTCCGCGAGTTCGGTCGCTTGCTGCTTCAACAGCTCGGTGTACGCCCGCAGCTTTTCGAGGCTCAGACGAGCCGCGTCGCCGCTGGGTCCACCAAGCCACTCGAGTTCGAGCTGGAGCAGCGCGTGCAAATTGCCCCGGGCGTACGCGGCGGTGATCTCTTGCATGACGCGGCTCTTCTTTTCGCGCTCGGCCGGATCGCGCTCGAGATCCGGGTGCAACTCCTTGGCGAGTCGCCGGTAGACTGCGCCCAGGCTGTCCTTCCGCAGCTGCTCGTGCCGCCGGGCCCGCTCCCCTGCAGCACGCGCCGTTTTCTCGTGCCGCGGTTTCGGCTTCGCGGCGTCGCGGCTCTCCTCAGCGCGGCGAAGCTCGTGTGCCAACTGGGCGGCCGCGGCCGCGGCGTCCTCTTCGGTCATGTCTGCGCGCAGCTCCGGCACTTCAACATCGAGCCCGAGCTCGTCGAAGATGGCGGCCATTCCGGCCCGTGCCTCCTGTATATCGTCCTGCACCGCCTGCGCATAGCTGACGCCGTGTAGCCGTTCGAATAGAGCCTGGAGATCAGGATCCGGTTTCTCGAGGTGCGTCAACACGTCGTCGAGCTGCTCGACCAGGATCCGCCGCAGCACGCGGTGTTGTGCCTTCGTCAACCGGCGATCATCGAAGAATGGTGCGAGCGCCCGCACGAGACCGGTGCGCAGCGCAACGGCTTGGTCAGTGCGCGGACGGATTTCCGCCGTATGGAAGACCAGCAGCCGATCGAGCCGACGCTTCTCCTCGTCCAGTGCGCGGCAGAGCGCCTGAAGCCTGGCGAGCGCGCGATTGAACGCGCGTTCCTCTTTGCCGAGTGGCCGACCGGGTGTGGACCGGATGGCGAGCGAACGATCCGCCGGCGATGCGCGCACATCATCCGGATCGAACAGCAAAGGATCTGTTGGCTGCATGGCGCAGCATACGAAACAGCCGCGATTCTGGCCACTGCCCAACGCGACCTTTGCAGCTCGGTGGCCACGCGGGTATATTGCTCCCATCATGCGCTTCGAGAAGATCCGGATCGAGCAATGCCGCGCCACGCGGGCGATCAAGCGACGCTTCGGGGTGAAGGACGCGCTCGACTATCTCGTCGGCGAGAAACTGCGGATGTTTGCGGGCGCCGCCCGGTACGACGCCGCGTTCGCGCGCGAGTTGCCGCGATTCCTCGCGGCGATTTGGCGGGTGTTCAACGAGTACGAGCTCGCCGGCTACGTCGCCATGCAGAAGCCGACCGTGCGCAGGCAGCTCCGCGCGCTTCTTTACTTCTCCTGACGCTTCGGAAACGCATCGGTCTTGTCGAATGGCCCCTGTATCGATCGATCTCACGCGACTCTCCGAAGACGAACTCCGCGATCTGAACCGGCGGATCATCGAGCGCCTGCGGCTGATGCGATCCGCGCGGCAGCTTGTCGAACTCGCCCGAATCGGGAACGGTTTTTCAGACCGGTATCTCGCCGAAAAACCGCTGCGTTCCCTCTGACGGCGTCTTGGTTGAGCCGTCGGCACAGAGGTTCGCACGCTGGGTTGATCTTCGATACCACAACTGACGCAGTCACAGCGCGTTGCAGTCCAGAAGCGTCGCCCTCACCCCACCGATCGCGAGGTGCGTGAGCATCCGCGTGCGCCTTCGTGAGCGACAATCGCCGGGGTATTTCGCGCGTGACAGAGACAATCGCCAGATTTCAGGGACAATCGCAGGGACAATCTCTTTCCCACAACTCGTTGTTGGCCGTATACTTACAGGGTCGGTGAGGTGGCCGAGCGGCTGAAGGCGGCGGTTTGCTAAG
>JACPCS010000132.1 GCA_016184455.1 Acidobacteriota bacterium | reverse complement strand
CCTCCCCCGGGAACCAGCCGACGAGCCCGACCGCGACGACAATCCAGACGACGGCCAGCGTTACGCCCAGCGGGCTTGCGGTCACCGCCCGCACGTCGCGCCCGAGCGCGCCGGGAATCGCGGACAGATCCGACGCGGCGCCCCCGGAGACGATGAAGAGCCCGATCACCGAGACGTACATCGCCATGCAGAGCGGACACGCCTGCCGCAGGACGAAGAACGACGCGTAGCCGAGGTACAGCACCGCGGCAAGGCCAATCGTGGAGAGCAGGAAAATGTATCCCGCCACGCGCCCAGGCCGGGCGGCGTCAAACGCGCCCTGCGCCTCCTGTCCAGCTCTCGCTGAACCCTTGGCGGCTCCCGCTTTGGCCGGGCCCTCGTGGCGTCCGGCTTTAGCAGCTGCCGGCGCCGTTGGCTTCCCGCTTTCGTAGTGTCCGGCTTTAGCCGGACCCATCCCAAGCACGCCGAGCAGCAGCACGAGCGCCGACCAGACCGCGCCACCCCCCGCGACGGGCACTCCGAACAGGTACCCGTACTGGCTCGTCAGGACGGCTTCGCAACTGACCGTTGCGCTCACGTCGCAGAAGCTCGTGTAGGACGGGTCCGCCAGCAGCCGGTAATGCACGTAGAGCGCGGCGACGGATGCAGCCAGACCGAACGCGGACAGGCCGATGATGAGGGGACGGGCGTACGTCTTCATGTCTTTTAATCCTGCCGCATCCTACGGGCCGATGCCAGGCCTGTCAACCATGGCGCCGGACTACTGGATCGGCGTCGTTCCGGCCGCACCGCCGTTCGGGTCGAAGAAGATGCCGCCCTGCGCATTGGTGTTGAACCCGCGGACGCCGCTCCATCCGAGGTTATTGGGGACCGCCGTCGCCGTGTAGTCGGTGTTCGTGATGGTCCCGTTGCAGTCGTTCGGTCCGGTTGTCCCGTTGCCCGTCAGCGTGACGTTGTAGCCGCTCTTCGGCACCGGATCGGCGCCCATGACGGTCGGGTCGAGGTCGTCCGAGATGAAGGCGTTCCCGCTCGGGCACGGCGTTCCCAGAACGGTGAGCGAGGTCGCGTACCCGCCTTGCCCGGCCGACGCCGCGTAGCTGGCCTGCGCGCTGTTGACGGCGCGCAGCGAGCCAATTGCCGAGGACTCGTTGGACACCAGGCGCGCCCGCTGCAGCCCCGGCACCGCGATCGCGGCGATGACGCCGATGATCCCCACGACGATCAGCAGCTCAATGAGGGTGAACCCCTCGTTGTCCTGGAGCTTCATGTGGCGCCCCCGGAAAGCCTCAGTTCACACCGGGACAGCTTGCGACGTACGCGAAACGGGGGCGCCGTCTGGACGCCCCCGTTCGCGACCGATCAGATCTCCACGAACGCTACTGGATCGGCGTCGTTCCGGCGTTGCCGCCCGCCGGGTCGAAGAAGATCGCACCCTGCGAGCTCGTGTTGAACCCGCGCACGCCGGTCGTCCCGACGTTGATCGGCACGGCCTCCGCCGTGTAATCGGTGTTGGTAGCGGTGCCGTTGCAGTCGTTCGGTCCGGCCGTTCCGTTACCCGCCAGCGTGACATTGTAGCCGCTCTTCGGAACCGGATCGGCGCCCATGACGGTCGGGTTGAGGTCGTCAGAGATGAACCCGGTGCCGCTCGGGCACGGGGTCGCCAGAAGGGTGAGCGACGTCGCGTACCCACCCTGCCCGGCCGCCGCCGAGTAGCTGGCCTGCGCGCTGTTGATGGCGCGCAGCGAGCCAATGGCCGCTGACTCGTTGCCCGACATCCGGGCTCGCAGCAGACCCGGCACCGCGATGGCCGCGATGATACCGATGATCGCCACGACGATCAGCAGCTCGATCAGGGTGAACCCCTGGTTGTCCTGCATCTTCTTCATTCGTCTCGCTCCTCAGGAAAGTTGTCAGCGCCGCAAACGCCCACCGAGAGGCAACGGTTGTGCCTGAACGGCCGGGGTTCCGCTGGCCTTACAACTGTTTCGGCGCTAAGGGGTTAGGAGAACAGGGCGGCGGCGAACCTCATCCGTTATTGGCGGGGATGACAACTATTGTCAAGCTCAACTGACAGGAAATGTCAGCCGGTAGTCGGTAGCTGGTAGCCGGTAGCAAGAACCGGAACCCGAACCTTGCTACCGGGCTACCGGCTACCGCCTACCGCCTACCAGCTAGCGCAGGTTGTATTTCTTCACGTAGTACCGCAAGGACCGGAAGCTCATGCCCAGGAGCTCCGCTGCCTTCACCTGTACGCCGCCGGCGCGCTCGAGCGCGAGCGCGATGTAATGGCGATAGAACTCCTCGCCGCGCGCTTCGAGATCGAAGCCCTCGCCCAGATCAGGGAATTCTGTGGCGGGTCCATCGGCGGGTCTGCCGCGCCCCTCTTCGCCGGTGCGCGGCGAGACCCGCCCTCCGTACGATTGGGCGCCGCGGACGGCCTCGGGCAGGCTCTCCGGCAGAATCGCCTCGGTCGGCTCGAGCGCGACCGCGCGCTCGATCGCGTTCTGCAGCTCGCGCACGTTGCCGCGCCACGTGTGCTCCTCGAGCAGGCGCATCGCCTCGGCCGAAATCGTCCGCACACGCTTGCTCATCTGCGACGCAAACTGCTGCAGGAAGTGCTCAGCGAGCAGCGGGATGTCCTCACGCCGGTCGCGCAGCGGCGGCAGCACAATCGACAGCACGTTCAGGCGATAGAACAGGTCCTCGCGGAACCGGCCCTCGGCCACCATCTTCGTGAGGTCCTGGTTCGTCGCGGCAATGACGCGGACGTCGGCCTGCGCCTCCTCGGTGCCGCCGACGCGCCGGAAGCGGTGGTCCTGCAGCACGCGCAGCAGCTTCACCTGCATGGCGGCCGTCATCTCGCCGATCTCGTCGAGGAAGATCGTGCCGCCGTCGGCCGCCTCGAGCAGCCCTTTCTTGTTTGCGTGCGCGCCGGTGAACGCGCCGCGCACGTGGCCGAAGAGCTCCGACTCGAGCAGCGTCTCCGGGACTGCACCGCAGTTCACCGCGACGAACGGACGGTCGCGGCGCAGCGAGTTGAAGTGGATGGCCCGCGCCACGAGCTCCTTGCCGGTCCCCGACTCCCCGCTGATGAGTATGGTGCTCGTCGTCCCCGCCACCGTGCGGATCGTGGCGAACACGTGCTGCATGGCGTCGCTGCGGCCAAGGATGTTCGAGAACTCGTACCGGCTGTTCAGCACGCGCTTGAGCAGGAGGTTTTCCTCGCGGAGCTTGCGCGCTTCGAGGTGCTGCCGCACCTTGAGCCGCAGCTCGTCCATGCTGAAGCCTGCCTTGATGAAGTAGTCCGACGCGCCGAGACGCATCGCTTCCACGGCCGTCTCGGTGGAGGCAAACGCTGTCATCATGAACGCAACGATGTTGCTGTCGATCTGCTTGGCCGCGCGCAGGACGTCCACGCCGCTCGTGTCGGGCATGCGGATATCCGACAGCAGCAGATCGAACGGCTCCGTCTGGAGGTACTGGATCGCCTCCGTGCCGCTTGCCGCCAGCACCACCTCGTATCCCTCGCGGCGGAGCACGATCTGCAGCATGCTCCGCATCGACGGCTCGTCGTCAACGACGAGAATGCGGGGGCGGCCCGACGGATCGGCAGTGGACACCGGCTGCTTCATGATGACTCCCGGAGGCCTAAAGGCCTCCGGCTACCCTGTCCCACTATGGCGGCGGGCCGCAGGGGCAGTCGGACCCGCACGGTTGTCCCGACGCCCACGTCCGACGACACCTCGATGTTGCCGCCGTAGTCGCTGACGATGCGGTGCACGATCGCCAGTCCAAGGCCGGTGCCCTTGTCGAACGAGCCGCGAAACGGCTGGAAGATCGTATCCAGTTCCTCGGCCGGAATGCCCCGCCCCTCGTCGCTGACGCCGAGCACCACTTCGTCCGGCCCGCTCGTCGATTCCGCCACAAGACGCAGCCGGCCTCCATCGGGCATGGCGCGAAGACCGTTCGAGGCGATGTTCCAAATGATCTGTCGCACCTGGTTCTCATCCGCGTCGAGCCACAGGGGGGTGGGCGGAACCTGCACCTCGATCGTATGGCCTGGCCGCGCCTCGGCGCTGTTGCGAAGGAGCACGGCGGCGTCCTGGACGATTTTGGCCACGTCGACCTGGGTGATCTGGAACTTCAGCGGCCGCGCGTAGGCGAGGAACGAGCGAATGGTGTCGTTCAGCCGCTCCGATTCCTTGAGCACGATGTCCATCAGCTGCCCCTGCTCTTCGTTGAGCGGGAGCTCCTGGCGCAGCACCTGCATCGATCCGGAAATCGCCGCGAGAGGATTCCTGATCTCGTGCGCGATGCCCGCGGCCATCTCGCCGACCGCGGCGAGCCGCTGCTGCAGGCGCGCGTTGCGCTCCAGCCGCCTCAGCTCCGTGACGTCCTGGAAGGTGAACAGATACCCGTTCCGGCCGTTCGGCAGCGCAAGCGTCGTCGCCATCAGGCCGACGTCGAGCAGGCGGCCGTCGCCGGACCGATACTCGAACTCGACCCGGATGCTGCGCGTCTGGGGCAGCACCGCCAGCTGCGTTCGCGCGTTGGGCGGCAGCTGCAGCACTTCGCGAGCGTCCTGGCCGACCGCCTGCTCAGCAGGAATGCCCGTGATGCCTGCGGCGGCACGGTTGAACGTCAGAATGCGGAGGTCGCCGTCAGCGGTGACCAGTCCGCTCAGTAAGCCGTCGATCACGTACTCGTTGAACGCCCGAAGGTCCTCGATCTCATGCGACGCGTGCTCGAGGCGGACGTCCGCGGAGCGGAGCCGCTCGGCGAGCGACCCCGACAGCAGCCCGACCGCCGCGAAGCCGAAGAGATTGATCCCGATCGTGTACTGCGCGAACTGGCGGCTCGGCAGCTCCAGTACGCTGCCGCCGAGCCAGGACGGCGTCACGCCGAGATACTGCGCGGCGATCATGCCGCAATAGAGCACCGCGGTGACCGCCGCCAGCTGCAGCGCTCCCCGCCGGAACCTGATCATGCTCGCCGCGATGATCGGCAGCACGTACAAGGACGAGAAATAGCTCACGATGCCGCCGGTCAGGCCGATGAAGCCCGAGACGAGCAGCGCGTCGACGGCGAGCTGCGCATCGGCGAGCCACGGGAACCGGTCGACGAAGCGCAGCGTGGTCAGGTAGACGAGGCTCAGCGCGTAGGTCACGCCGATCAGGAAGAAGAACGGGTCGATCGGGAACGCCCCGGGCCGGTTCACCTGGATCAGGATGGCCCAGCCGAGGAGCGCGGTCCCCACGACCACCCTGACCGCGATGAGCGTCGCCAGGCGCGACCGGAGGTTCAGACTAGCCTCCCGTCAGCTGCGTGATCAGGCTGAAGATCGGCAGATACATCGCGATCACGATGCCGCCGACGATGCCGCCGAGCAGCGCAATCATGAGCGGCTCGAGCAGCGTCAGCAGGCCGGCCACCGCGACGTCGACCTCCTCCTCGTAGAAGTCGGCGATCTTGCTGAGCATCGTGTCGAGCGCCCCGGTCGCCTCACCCACGCCGATCATCTGGACGACCATGGGCGGGAAGACCTGCGTCTGCTTCAACGGCCCGGCGACCGTCTCGCCGCGCTCGATGCTCTTGCGGGTGGCGAGGATCGCCTCCTCCACCACGGCGTTGCCGGCGGTGCGCGCGGTGATGTCGAGCGCGTCGAGGATCGACACGCCCGAGGCGAGCAGCGTCGACAGCGTCCGGCAGAAGCGCGCGACCGCGATCTTCCGCAGGAGGATGCCGAGTACCGGCAGCTTCAGCATGATGCCGTCGATCATCTTTCGTCCGACAGGGGTCGCATAGTAGGTGCGGAACCCGAAGCCCAACGCCACCAGTCCCACCACGATGAACGGCATGTAGGCGACCAGCCCGTTGCTCAGGGCGATGACGATCCGCGTGGGGAGCGGCAGGTCGGCGCCGAGGCCTGCGAAGAGCGCCGCGAACGTGGGAATGACCTTCCACAGAATGGCGGCGACAACGATAGTCGCGATCACGATGACCGCGACTGGATAGACCATCGCGGACTTGACCTGTCCCTTCAGCTTGACGGCCTTCTCGATGTAGGTCGCCAGCCGCTTGAGAATGGCGTCGAGGATGCCGCCCGCCTCGCCCGCCGCGATCATGTTCGTGAACAGGTTGTCGAAGACCTTCGGGTGCTTCTTCATCGCGTCGGCGAGCGAGGCACCCGCCTCCACGTCGGCGCGGACGGCGAGAATGACCCCGCCGAAATTGCGGTCTTCCGCCTGGGTGCCGAGAATCTCGAGGCACTGCACGAGCGGCAGCCCCGCGCCGATCATCACCGAGAACTGGCGCGTGAACACCGCCAGGTCCTTGGCCTTGACCCCCCTGGCGCGCGGCTTCCGGCCGCGCACCGCCCGCGCGGCCTTCTCCCGCACCGGCGTGATCTGTGTGACCAGAATCTGCTGCTCGCGGCGCAGCGCAGCGACCGCCGCCTCGATCGTGTCGGCGACGAACTCACCGGTGACCGTCTGGCCGGCGCGCGATCGTCCTGTGTAAGCGAAATTTGCCATGCGTGTGACTCACTCCACCCCAAGTCTAGGCCCTCCCGATGCCGGGCCGCGGCGGCATGCCCGTGCGGCCGAGGCCCGCGCCGGCCACCACGCCGGCGCCGCGGTTGATCATGTCCTGCAGCTCGTCGCGGTTGGACGAAGCGCTCAGGGCGGTGTCGAGCGTAATCAGCTTCTTCATGTAGAGCGTGGCGAGCGACTGGTTCATCGTCTGCATCCCGAACTTCTCCTGCCCCGTCTGCATGGCGGAGTAGATCTGATGGATCTTGTCCTCCCGGATCAGGTTCCGGATGGCAGGGGTCGGGATCAAGATCTCGAGCGACACCACGCGGCCGCCGCCGATCTTCGACAGGAGCGACTGACAGACGATTCCCTCGAGGACGAGCGAGAGCTGCGTCCGGATCTGGCTCTGCTGGTGGGCCGGGAAGATGTCGATGATGCGGTTGATCGTCTGCGCCGCCGAGTTGGTGTGGAGCGTGGCGAGCGTGAGGTGCCCCGTTTCCGCGATGCGGAGCGCCGACTCCACGGTCTCGAGATCGCGCATCTCGCCGATGAGGACGATGTCGGGGTCCTCGCGCAGCGCGGCGCGCAGCGCGTTGCCGAAGCTCTCGGTGTCCTGATGCACCTCGCGCTGATTCACGAGGCACGACTGGTGCTGATGGACGAACTCGATCGGGTCCTCGATCGTGAGGATGTGGTCCTGCCGCTCCTTGTTGATCTTGTCGACCATCGCGGCCAGCGTCGTCGACTTGCCGCTGCCGGTGGGCCCCGTCACGAGAATGAGGCCGCGCGGCTTCTCGGCGAGCGTCGCGAGCACCGGCGGGAGGCCGAGCTCCTGGAACGAGCGGATCTTCTCCGGGATCAGCCGGTAGACGGCCCCCACCGCGCCGCGCTGGTGGAACATGTTGCAGCGGAAGCGGCCCACGCCCTGGATGCCGAACGAGAAGTCGAGCTCGAGGTGCTCCTCGAACCGCTTCTTCTGCTGGTCCGTCAGCACGCTGTAGGTGAGGGCCTTGGTGTCGGCCGGCGTGAGGTCGGGACCATCGAGCCGCTCGAGGTGCCCGTGCACGCGGATCTGGGGCGGCGTCCGCGTCGCCAGGTGCAGGTCGGAGCCGTCGAGCTCGACCACTTTCTGCAGCAGTTCCGGTAGCGTCATTTGACCGTCTCCCTCACGACCTCATCAATCGTCGTCACGCCGTCCTTGACCTTGCGCAGCCCGCTCTGACGGAGCGTGATCATTCCTTCGTCGATCGCCTTGCGCCGCAGCTCCAGTGCGGACGCGCCGACCAGAATCAGCTCCCGCAGCTCCTCGGTGACTTCCATCACCTCATAGAGGCCGACGCGCCCCTTGTAGCCGGTGTTGTTGCACTTCTCGCAGCCGCGGCCCCGCTGCGGAACGACCGCTTTCGCGTCGTCGTTCGAGAAGCCCGCCTGCACGAGCGCCTGCGGCGGTGTCGGGCTCGGCTCCACGCAGCTCTTGCAGATCCGCCGGACGAGCCGCTGCGCGCAAATCAGGTTCACCGAGCTGGCGACCAGAAACGGCTCGATGCCCATGTTCATCAGTCGGTTGATCGTGCTCGGCGCGTCGTTGGTATGCAGCGTCGAGAGCACCAAGTGGCCCGTCAGCGCCGCCTTGATCGCGATCTCGGCGGTCTCGAAGTCGCGAACCTCGCCGACGAGGATGATGTTCGGGTCCTGGCGCAGAAAGCTGCGGAGCGCCGCGGCGAACGTCAGCCCGATGTTCTCACGCACCTGTACCTGGTTGATCCCCATGAGATTGAACTCGACCGGGTCCTCCGCCGTCATGATGTTCGTCTCGGGCGTGTTGATGCGCGAGATTGACGAATACAGCGTGTTGGTCTTGCCGGATCCCGTCGGCCCCGTCACGAGCACCATGCCCCACGGCTTCAGGATGGCGGCCTCGAATCTGGTGAGCGACTCGCTCTCGAAGCCAAGCTTCGTCATGTCGAGCATCAGCTTGTCCTTGTCGAGCAGACGCATGACGATCTTCTCGCCAAACAGCGTCGGCAGACACGACACGCGGAAGTCGATGTCCTTCGGCTGGCCGTTGTCCTGGAAGCGGATCTTGATGCGGCCGTCCTGCGGCAGGCGCTTCTCGGAGATGTCGAGCTTCGCCATGATCTTGACGCGCGAGGTGATCGCGTCGCGGAACTTCAGGGGCGGCGACATGATGTTGTAGAGCACACCGTCGATCCGGTAGCGGACCCGCAGCTCCTTCTCGTACGGCTCGATGTGGATGTCGCTGGCACCCTTCTGGATGGCCGACATCAGCAGCACGTTCACCAGCTTGATGATCGGTGCTTCCTCGCCCTGCTTGGCGAGCGTCTCGGCGCTGATCTCCTCGAGGTCCTCGAGCACCTCGACGTCGGCGGCGTCGGTGGGCGTCGGCATCTCGGCGAGCGCCTTGCTCGCCACCTCGAGCGCGCTCGTGGGAGCGGCGCCCGCGCCGTTCCCCACCGCCTTGCCGTAGTACTTCTCGAGCGCCTCGAGGACCGCGATCTCCGACGCGACGACCGGCTCGACGTTGTACCCCGTCATGAACCGGATGTCGTCCATCGCGAAGACGTTGGTCGGATCGGTCATCGCGATCGTGAGCGTCGCGCCCGCGCGCGCCAGCGGCACGATCTGATACTTCTGGGCGGTCTCCGCGGGGACCAGCTTGATGACGGCGGGGTCGATCTCGAATTCGGCGAGCAAAATGGAGGGAACGCCGTACTGCTTGCTGAGGAGGGCGGTGATGTCCGAGTCCTTGACGAAGCCGAGCTTCACCAGATTGAAGCCGAGCTTTCCCCCGTGCTGGCGCTGGTGATTGAGCGCCTCCTGGAGTTGCTCGACGGTGATGCGCTTCTCCTTGAGAAGCAGCTCGCCTATGCGTACCGCCATGAGTGACAGCACCCAAACGCGCACAGTCCGCGCGTTGGGGGCTCCGCTAGAAGGACACCCGCGCCGCGACGCCCCACCCCCGCTCGTCCGCAGCGGCGCCGCGGACGACGTGCCCGTCCAGATACAGACCTCCACGCACGGCGACGCTCGCGCCGACCGTGGCGCTCCGCTCGCGCGCGCCGACGCGGTTGAAGCGGCCCCCGGCGCGCAGCCCGAGGCGCCGGTTCCACACCCAGTGCTCCGCACCCACCGCCACGACGCGCCGCGCACCCGCCGCCACCGTGTACTCGTCGACGTCGGCATCGAGCGCAACAGTCAGCGGCGGCCCGCCGATCGCCGCGCCGTCGAACGCCAGGCCGACGCGCGTCTGCCGCTCGAACTGAACCGACCCGACCCGTGGCTCACGCACGTTCCGCACGCGCGCACCGAGGCGCACGATGCCTGCCGTGGCCAGCACGCCGAGATCGAGATCGAACCGGCCGTCGCCATCCTCGCTCGCGAGTGCATCGCCGGCATCGAGCAGCTCGGACGGCGCGGCCAGCACGTCGCCTCGTCCCGTCGCAAACGCGCCCCGCATGTATTTCAGCGTTGCGCCAGTATGTACACCCGGGAGAATCGTTTGAACGAGCGTCACGCCGAGCTGGCTCGCCGCGAGCGAGCGGACCGGGACTCCCGCCCCTCTATCTTCTCGGCCCGCCGGCGGTCCTCCTGTAGGGTCGGATCGCTGTATGTCCGTGAGCCGCAAGCGGTAATACGACACGCCGATGACCGGCGTGCCGAGCGCAAACCACGATGTGCGCTGGCGCCACACCCCCGTCTCCGGGATGTCTTCGGCCGCCTCAGGGCTGACCTCGACGACGCCACGGGCGAGCGCCACATCGACATAGGGCCCGGCCGCCAGGCCCGCCGGATTCCACCAGGTGGCGCTGCTGTCCGAGGCCACGGCCACGAAGGCGCCGCCCATCCCTGCGGCACGGCTGCCAACGGCTTCGGTGACCTGCGCCCGCACCGGCGCCTGTGCGGCTCCGACACACGTGCACACAATGACAACCCAGACCCGGGGCCCCCACGGCGCACGCCTGCGCCGTGGGGTGGAGGCGGCTGGACAGTGTCGCATAGGACGGATAGTTTAGGTACGAAGGAAGAACCCTCATCGTATCAGGAGTTTTCAGTGACGATCCGGCCGCTCCCGGCCCGAATGTGGGGGGTTCTCCGACACCCGCGCACGACCTTCGAGGCGCTCGCCGCGGCGCCGCGCTGGGCCGACGTGCTGGCGGTCGCCTTCCTCGCGGCGTTTACCGCCACCGCCCTGGTCCTTGAAACCGAGACTGGCGAGCTGGCGCTCCTTGACCAGCTGGAACGAACGGTCTCGACATTCGACAGGCGCGTGGACGAGGCGCAGTATGCGGACGTGCAGGAACTCAGCGCGCACGGCACAGCTTATGCGTTCGTGACCGCGCTGGTCAGCGGACCGCTCCTGGCCGTGAGCCTTTCGGCGGCCCTGGTCGCCATCTTCCGCGCGCCGGCCGGACGTGCGGTCAGGTACCGCCAGGTGCTGGCGATCGCGTCGCACGCGGGCGTCATTCTGGCGCTCCGGCAGGTGATTGCGGCGCCGGTCATCTACGTCCGCGAAACGATGGCCAGTCCCCTGACGCTCAGCATGTTCTTCACGCTCCTGGATGAATCCTCGGCGTTCGCGCGCTTCACGGGCATGATCGACCTCTTCGTGATCTGGTGGATCGCCGTGCTCGCGATCGGCGTGTCGGTGCTGTACCAGCGGCCGGCCGTGCGCGTCGCGGCCGCCATTGCGGGAGTCTATGTATTGCTGGCGGCGCTCGTCGCACTGGCGGTCGCCTTGACGGGGGGGGTCGCATGACCCGCAGGCGTGTGCTGCTGGCGGTGCTCGTGGTCGTGCTGGCCGGTGCCGGTGCGGCGGCCGTCCGGCTGACGCGTCCGAACATGCCCGAAGTCACGGTGGAACGCGTCCGCACGCGCGATCTCGAGGCGATCGTCTCCGCCTCGGGGAAGATTCAGCCGAAGCGTCAGATCAACCTGTCCGCCACTACGATCGGCCGCGTCACGCGGCTGGCGGTCGAAGAGGGACAGCGGGTCCGCGCCGGACAATTTCTGCTCGAAATCGATCCGCGCTCGCTCGAGGGCGCGCTGCAGCGCGGTGAAGCGAGCGTCGCGGCGGCGCGCTCCGCGCTCCAGCAGGCGCGCACCGCGGTCGAGCAGGCGCGGACCGCGGTCGAGCAGGCGCGGGTAACGCTCGATCTCGCGCGTCAGACCCTCAAGCGCCAGCAGGATCTCTGGAGCGGGGGGTTGACGACGCGCGAGGCGCTCGAGCGGGCGCAAAACGAAGTGGAGCTGCGCGAAGTGGAGCTGAAGGCGCGCGAGCAGGAGGTGCAGACGCGCGAGCAGGAGGTCCAGACGCGCGCGCAGCAGATCAAACAGGAGGAGGCCAGCCTCGCAACGACGAAGTACAACCTGAGTCAGGTGATCATCTCGTCGCCGATGGACGGCATCGTCACGCGCCGCAACATCGAGGAAGGGGAAAACGTGGTGGTCGGCACGATGAACAACGCGGGCACCGTGCTGCTGACCATCGCCGACATGTCCGTGATCGAGGCCGAGGTCGAGGTCGACGAGACAGACGTCCCCGAAGTGACGCTCGGCCAGCAGGCGCGGGTGACGATCGACGCCGTGCCGGACCGGACGTTCCGCGGCCGGGTCACCGAAATCGGCAACAGCCCGATCCAGCAGACGGCGTCGCAGCAGACCACGACGACGGCGCAGGCGACGAACTTCAAGGTGGTGATCACGCTCGAGGAGCCGGTTCCCGACGTGCGCCCGGGGTTCACCTGCACGGCCGAGATTACGACCGCCACGCGCCCGAACGTCCTGGCGGTGCCGATCCAGGCGCTGACCGTACGGGAGCTCCTGTATGACGCGCACGGCACGCTCGTCCGCGAGCCGCCGCGGCCGAGCCGCTTCCGCCTGTTCACGCGCACGCCGGCACCAGCCCCGGTGCCGCCAGAGCCGCCGCCGGGCCACGAGCGCCGCGAGACCGAAGGTGTATTCATCCTGCGCGACAGCCGCGCGGTGTTCATGCCGGTCAAGACGGGCATAGCGGGGGAGCGGTATTTCGAGGTGCGGTCAGGGCTGAACGAGGGCGATCAGGTCATGACCGGCCCGTTCTCCTCGATCCGCGAGCTTCCCGACGGGGCGGAGGTGCGGCTGCAGGAATCCGGCCGGTAATGCAGCAGATTCTCGAATCGGTCGCGCTCGCGCTGGGCGCCATCTGGGCCAACCGGCTCCGATCCTTCATGACCGTGCTCGGCAACATCGTCGCGGTCACGTCGATCATCACGGTGGTGTCGCTGATCCAGGGCGTGAACGCGCTGGTGGAGAACGCGATCCTGACCGACGTGGGCGCCGACGCCTTCACGATCCAGCGCGTTCCGCCGATCACCCGCACCGAGGACGAAGAGGAGCAGGTCCGCAACAACCCGAACATCACGCTCAGCGAAGCGGATGCGATCGGCGCGTTCAGCGCCTCCATCGACGCAATCGCCGCGCAGGCGCAGCGGCGCGGCACGATCACGTACCGCGACCAGGTCCTCGACAACGTCCAGATCCAGGGGGTCACGAGCGAGTACGTCGAGTTTGCGACCTTCGATGCGGAGCGGGGCCGCATGATGACGCCGTTCGAGGTCGACCGGAACCGGCCGGTCGTGCTCCTCGGCTGGGACGTCGCCGACCAGCTCTTCGGCGAGGTGACGCCGATCGACAAGGTGATCCGCATCCGGGGCGCCCACTTCCGCGTCGTCGGCGTCAGCTCGCGCAAGGGCGGCGTGTTCGGTGCCTCGCTCGACGGCTACGCCGTGATTCCGCTCGGCGCGCACATGAAGCTGTTTGGCGCACGGCCGTCACTGTCGCTGATGGTGAAGCCGGCCTCCCCCGACCGGCTTCAGGCCGCCATGGACGATGCGGTGGTGGCGCTGCGGACGGAGCGGCGGCTGAAGCCGAGCGAGCCGGACAACTTCGGCATCTACACGTCGGACACGCTGCTCGGACTCTACCGGCAGGCGACCACCGGCATCTTCGCGGTGCTCGTGGGCGTCGTGGCGCTGTCGCTCCTGGTCGGCGGCATCGTCATCATGAACATCATGCTGATGGTCGTGAGCGAACGGACGCGCGAGATCGGGCTGCGGAAGGCCGTGGGCGCGCGGCGGAAGGACATCATGCTCCAGGTGCTGACGGAGTCGATCACGCTGTCGACGGTCGGCGGGCTGGCGGGCATTGCGCTCGGCTTTCTCGCGGCGCAGGGCCTCTCGGCGGTCACGCCGCTGCCGGCGCGGCTGGAGCCGTGGTCGGTCGCCCTGGGTCTCGGCGTCACAGCCACCGTCGGCCTCTGCTTCGGCGCGTTTCCCGCGGCGCGCGCCGCGCGGCTGGATCCGATCGAGGCGCTCAGACGCGAATGATGGCCGGCCTGCCGCGCGATATCGTGCTCCTCGCGCTCGACACGCTGCGCGCCAACACGCTGCGCTCGGCGCTCACCGTGCTCGGTGTGGTCATCGGCATCACCGCGATCGTCGGCATGACGTCGCTCATCCGAGGGTTCGATCGATCGCTCCGCGACAGCATCCAGGAGCTCGGCCCCGACACGATCTTCGTGGCGAAGTTCAGCGGGGTGAGCCTGACCGCCGGCCGCAGCTTCACGGAGCTGCTCCGTCGTCCGAATCTCACCGTGGAGGACGCAACCGCGATCGAGAAGCTGGCGCCCTCAGCGGGGATCGTCGACGTCTGGCTCGGTGCCGGCGGCCCGCCGACGCAGGTACGCGTCGTCTATCGCGGCGAGCGCACGAAGATGCTCGCCGTGCTCGGGACGACCGAGGAGTTCGCGCGCATCAACTTCCTCGACCTCCAGGCCGGGCGCTTCTTCACCGCTGCCGAAGTGAGCCGCCGCCGCAACGTCGTCGTGCTCGGGCACACGCCATATGAGGCGCTCTTCGGCCGCGTGGGGATCGATCCGGTCGGGAAGTCCGTGCGCGTCGGCACCGTCGAGTACACGGTGATCGGCGTGCTGGGCACACGTCCGGCGGCCGGCGGCTTCGATCTGGGGCAGGACGACTTCGTCGTGATTCCCGAGACGACGTACCGGAAGCAGTTCGGCATCCAGATCTTCAGGAGCGGCAATCAGACGCACCAGAGCGTGCTCATCGCCGCCGCGCCGCGGGCCGGCGCGAGGCGCGAGGCGCTCGTCGCCGAGGTGCAGGAGATCATGCGCATCCGGCACGGCCTGCGCGTCGACGAGCCGAACGATTTCGATCTGGTCTCGCAGGACGCCGCGCTCGAGGTCTGGCAGCGCGTGAGTCAGGCGACGTTTCTCGCGCTCATCGTCATTTCGTCGATTGCGCTGATGGTCGGCGGCATCGGCGTGATGGCGATCATGACGATCTCCGTGACCGAGCGGACGCGCGAGATCGGCCTGAGAAAGGCGCTCGGCGCGCGCCGGCGCGAGATTCTGGTGCAGTTCCTCACCGAGGCGGCCGTGCTGACCTCGATCGGCGGCGTCCTCGGCATCGCGCTCGGGAGCGCCATCGGCGCCGCCGTCAATCTCTTCACCGGCTTCCCGGTCTCGCTCCCCTGGTGGTCGTTCGCGCTCGGTCTCGGCTTCTCCGCCAGCGTCGGCCTGGTGTTCGGGATGGTTCCGGCGGTCCGCGCCGCGCGCCTCGATCCGATCGAGGCGCTCAGGCACGAGTAGATCCGTACGGGTCGACCCGCACGATTGATTCAGTCGTAGTACTGCGGTGCCTTGCGCAACGTGCGGTGATTCACCAGGTCGTGCTGGATCCAGAGCGCCGCGCCGGTGCGCATGAGGAAGGCCTCGAGCGCGCGGCGCGATGCCGCGGTCTGCTCCTCGCTGACCTCGAACGTCGGCAGCCGGTTCAGCGTTCGCTCTTCGGGGTAGTGATAGAGGTCGCCCGACAGCACGACCCCGCCCGTCTTCGCGAGCTTCACGGAGAGCACCTGATGGCCCTCGCTGTGTCCGGGCGCAGCCTTTGTGATCACGGTGCCATCGCCAAACACGTCGTGCTCGTCCGCGCTCACGACGACCGTCTTGCTCCCTTTCAGCGCCGCGTAGGTGGCCGGGCGGGCCGCGCCGGGGGCCGGGTCGGCGAACATGGCAGCGCGGTCGCCTTCACGCACCAGCCACGTCGCGTGCGCAAACGCGTTCGCGTCGGCAGTGTGATCCCAGTGGTAGTGAGAGAGGGCAAGATGGGTCACCGCATCCGGGGGAAAGCCGCTCGCCTGCAGCTGCTCCTCCAGCGTCGGCGCGAGTGTGACGATGCGCTCCTGGCCATCGGTGCGCTTGACGCGGTATTCGACCCCCGCCGGTCGCGACCGCCGCTCGTCGTCGGCAATCGCGCCGGCATCCCAGAGCAGGACGCCTGCGGGATGCACCACCAGATACGCCGCAACCGACAGCGGTACCGACTGGACTTCCGTCTCGGTGAGCCGATACCGGGCCGGGTCGGAGGCGAGCACGCCGCCATCGAGCACGTAGAGCCGCGTCGACGCGGCGGACGTGGGTCGGGCGGCGCCGCAGCCCGCGCACGCGGCAGTCGCGAGAACGATAAGGGCGACGAGGTTTCGCATTCGAACGCTCCGAACGACCGAACGTTCCGAACGACCTACGACTCCTTCTCTCCCGTCCGGATGCGGTAGCTCTCGAGGACCGGGAGGACGAACACGCGCCCGTCGCCGATCTCTCCGGTCCGCGCCGCCGTGACGATCGCCTTGATCGCGTCATCGGCAATCGAGTCCGGCACGACGATCTCGATCTCCATCTTCGGCAGCAGGCTCACGTTGTACTCCTTGCCGCGGTAGATCGCCGTGTGCCCCTTCTGCTTGCCGTGCCCGCGCACCTCGGTCACCGTCATCCCCGAGATGTTCAGCTTCGCCAGCGCGTCCTTCACGTCGTCCACTTTGTTCGGCCGGACGATGCTCTTGATCAGTTTCATAGCGTCTCCTTCCGCTCTGTCTCGATATCTGCGACAATCCTGCCGGATCTCTTCTGCCTACCGCCGCGACGATGCTTCTCCGGCGTGCAGGTACGCTTCCTCGCCATGCTGCGTAATGTCGAGACCAGCGGTTTCGTCCGCGTCGGCCGCTCGCAGTGGAATCACCATGCCAATCAGCTTCAAGAGGACAAAGCTCATCACGCCACTGTAGACGATCGCGGCGGCGACTGCCGTCGCCTGGATGCCGACCTGGCCCGGGTTGCCAAAGAGCAGGCCGTCCTGGACGCCGTTCAGAGCTCGCTCTGCAAACACCCCGGTCAGCAGCGCCCCGGTCGCCCCGCCGACGCCGTGCGCCGCCACCACGTCGAGCGAGTCGTCCAGTGTCGTCTTCGCGCGAATCTGCATCGCCACATAGCTCGGCACGGCGGCAATCGCACCCAGAATGATCGCGTTCAGGGGGCTGATGAACCCCGCCGCCGGGGTCACCGCGACAAGGCCCACCACAATCGCCGTGGCCGCGCCAACCGCGGTCGGTTTCCCCGAGCGCGCCATGTCAAGGAAGCTCCACGCCACCAGCGTCGCCGCGGGCGCCAACATGGTCGTGACGAAGGCGAGGCCGGCGATGTTGTTGGCAGCCAACGCGCTTCCGGCGTTGAACCCGAACCAGCCAAACCACAGCAGCGCGGCACCCAGCAGCGCGAACGGCACGTTGTGGGGCACCAGGGAGGATGAGGGGTACTCCTGCCGCCTGCCGACGGCGAGCGCCGCCGCGAACGCTGCCACGCCGGCGTTGACGTGGACGACGGTGCCGCCGGCGAAGTCGAGCGCCCCCATGTCGGCCAGCCAGCCACCGCCCCACACCCAGTGCGCGATGGGAGCATAGACCACCAGCGCCCACAGCGTGATGAACAGCATGTAGGCGGAGAACCGCATCCGCTCGACGATCGCGCCCGAGATGAGCGCCGCCGTAATGATGCAGAACGTCGCCTGAAACGCCATGAACAGGACGTGCGGGATCGTCCCCTTCGGCTCCAGGTTGACGCCAGCCAGCCAGGCGTTCGACAGGTCCCCGATCCAGTTGTTGCCTTCGGTGAAGGCCAGCGAGTAGCCGAGCAGTGCCCACGCCAGGCCCACGCACCCGAGCGCAATGAAGCTCATCATCAACGTGTTGAGCGCGTTCTTGGAGCGCACGAGGCCCCCATAGAAGAAAGCGAGCCCGGGGGTCATCAGCAGCACCAGCGCGGTCGCGATCAACATCCATGCGGTGTCAGCTTGATTCATTCGTCACCTCACTGTGTGAAGTCGCCGCGTCGTGGCGGCGAGACTCGCATGAACCTACCGGGGCCAAAACGGACCCGGCCTACGATACCTGCTCGAACACCCCCGGCACGCCCGCGACGGCCTCCTCCACCACGACGTCCGGTCCGGGACGGTGCGGGAAGACGAGCCGGAGCAGCGGCGGCGTCATCATCGTCGTCATCAGCACCATGACGACCGATGCGGAGAAGATGTCGCGTCCAATCAGCCCGTTGGCCAGACCGTATCCCGCGACGATCAGCCCCACTTCGCCCCGCGAGATCATCCCGGCGCCCACGCGGACCGACTCGCGGGCGGTGAATCCGCACAGCCGTGCGAACACCCCACAGCCGATCGCCTTGGCCACGATCGCCACAGCCACGAGCGCGATCGTGAACGCCACGCGGTCGCCGAGCTCCCGGCCGTTGGCCTGCAGGCCGATGTTGATGAAGAACACCGGCACGAACATCGAGTACGTCAGTGGATGAATGCCCGCATCGACCTGGGTCTTGAACTCGGTGCGGGCAACGAGCACTCCGGCGACGTACGCGCCCGTGATCGCCGCCACGGCGCCGAGGTACTCGGCGGCCCACGCGTACAGAAAGGCGATGACGAGCGTCGCGGCGAGCACGCCCTGGCTGACGGCCAACGAGGCGGCCCACCGGAGCACCGGCCCGAGCCAGCGCCCTGCCAGGACGGCGGCCACGAAGAACACCGCGATGCGAACCGCCACCAGCGCGATCTGGACGAGGTCGACGCCGCCAGCCGACGCCTTCGCAAACGCGACGACGAGCGACAGCACGATGATGCCCATCACGTCGTCGATGACCGCGGCGCCGAGGATCGTCGAGCCCTCGCGCGTGCGAAGCGCCCCGAGCTCCATCAGCGTCTGCGCGGAAATGCTGACGCTGGTCGCCGTGAGAATCGCGCCGATGAAGATCCCCTCCCAGTAGAGCGGCAACCCGAACGCCACCGCCGTGAGCGCGCCGCCAATCATCGGCAGTGCGACGCCCCCGAATGCCGACCAGAACGCAACCTTGCCGACGCGGCGCATCTCGACGAGGTCCGTTTCCAGACCGGCGACGAACATCAGGAGCAGGACGCCGATGTCGGCGAGGTCGTGCATCACCGGCAGGAACGCCGCGTCCTCCTCTGCGCCGCCGCCGGAGAACAGCGGCCACCCGAGCAGATCGAGGACGGTGGGCCCGATCAGGAGCCCCACGAGAATCTCGCCGAACACGGCGGGCTGGCCGAAACGGTTCGCCAGCGCTCCCGCCATCTTGGCGGCGGTCACCACGATGGCGAGCAGCAGCAGGAGCTCGAGGAAGTGCGACACCCGCTAGATCCCCTCCAGCGTCGTCTGCAGGTCCACGGTCACCGCGCGCTGGTCCGCTTCGGTGAGCTTGGCGCCGTCTTTGGCGATGTGAAAGACATCGATCGCCCGCTCTCCTTCCGTGGAGATCAGCACCAGGTGCACGTCGCACCCGTGCCGCGAGATCACGCGGCTGATTCGGTACAACAGTCCCAGCGCGTTGCCCGCGATGATGTCGAGAATCGTGAAGCGGCCGGAGGCCTCGTTGTCGGTGCGTACGACCGGCGCCACCCGGGGCGTTCCCTTCGGGCGCAAAATGCTCTGCTCCCGGCCGCGGAGCAGCGTGGTGACGTCCACGCGGCCGGCCACCACCTCCTGGAGCACGTGCAGGACCTGCGCCTGGCCGTCAGGGTTGAGCGCGAGGAACCGCTCGTCGTCGGTGAACTGGAAGACGTCGAGCACGAGCCCCTTGGGGCTCGTCAACGCCTGCCCGCGCAGGATGTCCATGCCGAACGAGGAGAGCACGCCGCAGATATTGGAAAAGAGGAACGGCTTGTCGAGCGTGGCCACCGCGACGGTCCAGACGCCGTCGCTCTGTTCGAGCGAGACGTGGACTTCGTCGGGTCGGATGTCCCGCGCCAGCCGGACATGGCGGTAGATCGCCTCGCGGGGGAAGAGCTGCAGATAGCGCCGCGGCAGTCCCTCCAGAAAGCCGGTGATCTCGCCTTCGGGCAGGTCGGCCGGCCGGCCCGCCAGCAGTTCCGCCAGCCCGGCCTGGTTGCGCCCGATCAGCTCGTCGCCGTACCGCTGCGTCAGGTGGTTGTAGGTATCGACGTACAGCTGCCAGATGAGCTCTTCCTTCCAGGGCGTGAGCGTCTCAGGGCTCACCGCTTCGATATCGGCGAGCGTGAGCAGGCACAGCATCTTCAACCGCTCCTCGGTGCCGACGAGCGCCGCAAAGTCCCTGACGATGTCCGGATCCTCCGTGTCCCGCCGGAACGCGACGAGCGACATCCGGAGGTGATGGCGAATGAGGAAGAGGACCGTCTCGCGCGCTTCGCGCGCCAACTGCAGCCGCTCGAGCGCCTCTTCGGCCATGCGCACGCTTTCGGGCGCATGGTCATCGTCACGCCACTTGCCGACGTCGTGGAGCAGCAGCGCCAGCACGAGCAGCTCTGGCGCGGCGATGCTGGCGGCCACGGACTTGAAGCGTTCGCGCGGACGTTCGTCCGTCGCGATGAGGCGCTCGAGGTTCCGGATCGTGAGCAGCGTGTGCTCGTCGACGGTATACTTGTGGTAGAAGTCGCGCACCACCCGCCAGGCGATCGCGTCGAATTCGGGGAAGAGCTTCCCGAGCAGGCCGCACTCGTGCATCTGCGACAGACGCGCGTACAGGCCCGCCCGCGGCCGCAGCAGCCGCAGCAGCGCCGCGCGATCGCGCGGCTCGGGCGTGAAGTCCTCGGGGTGATAGCGCTCGACGTGCTGCTGGATGCACGAGAGCGCCTCGTCGGTGACCTCGGTGCCCGCGTCAATGGCCGCCTGAAACGCGCCGACCCAGGACGCGGGGGTCCTTGCGGCGAGCACCGGATCGAGGAACCGGATGCCGTCGCGCGACAGGCCCAGGTTCGGTCCGACGGGCACGGGCGCCGTGCGCCGCACCCACTCCAGCGAGCGGCTGACCGTGCGCGCATGGCGGAAGTAGTCGCTCATGAGGCGCTCAACGCGCTGGCGGGGCTCGGCCCCCCCATAGCCGAGCACATCGGCGGTCCGTTCCTGCATCTCATGGCTGAGCACGTTGTGATTCCGGCCCGCCTCCAGGTGCAGGACGGACCGCACCCGGAACAGAAAATCTTCCGCCTCCTCGAAGCGGCCCGGATCGGCGGGGCCGCGCTGCAGGAGCAGCGGATCGGTGAGCCCCGCAATCGTCCGCGCAGCCATGACGTCGCGAAGGGCGCCTGGCGCTTCCTTCACGTCGGGCTCCAGTTGATACAGCGTCGCGTTGAACCGGGCGTGCCGCTCCTCGATCAATTGATTGAGCGAGCGCAGGATGTAGGCATGCGTGCCCGGCTGATGGAAGGTTGCCCGCAGCCTGTCGAACAGCGCGTCGGCGCCTGCGACGAGGCGGGCGTCGAGCAGCGCCAGCAGAAACTCGGGATTGTCGGCCTCCAGCTCGGCGAATTCGTCGATTTCCCGCACCTGGTGGCCGACCACGATGCCGAGGTCCCACAGCGGATGCATGAACGCGCGCAGAAACCGCTCCTCCACCGGGCCGATCCGCCCGCCGAAGAGAATGAGCAGGTCAATGTCGGAATGCAGGCAGAGATGCCGCCGGCCGTATCCCCCGAGGGCGATGACCGCCACGGGACGCTCGGGAACGCCGGCATCCAGATACAGCTGCTGCAGCAGCCGGTCGACGCGCGCTGCATGCCGTTCCAGCGCGGCACGGCCACCCGCGCCGCGCGCGATCTCCTGACGGAGCTCGCCGCGCACCGCCTCGAGCGCATCTCTGAGCGTCGACCCTGCGCTCCGCTCCGCCGGGGACATGGGGACCGTAATCTTACTGCCTCGTGCTGAACGCGTACACAAAACCGACGGAGAACGTGTTCTGGTTGTCGCGCGGCCGGCCGCGTTTCGTGAAGAAATCGACGTCCGACCAGTCGCGCCGGTACTCGAGGCGCATGATCAGCCCCTGACTGTGCCGGACTTCGGCCGTCAGCGTGAATTCTTGGACGTTCTGCGCCGTGCCGGTCGTGAACCCGTCCTCGTCGTTGTAGTACTCGTACCGGGGAATGAGGGCGAAAAACGGGGTCGCCTGGGCCTTGGCGTAGATCCCGATGCCCTGCCACGAGACCGTGCGCCCGGACGAGGCGTCGCGGCCGTAGTCGTAATTCCCCATGAGGCTGAACTGGGGCGTGACCGTATAGGTGACCGTCGTATCCGCGAGATGGCGCCAGTCGTCGGTGTTGTCGGTCTGCTCGGGCCCGACCATGTAGTTCTGGACGATCGAGACGGCAGCCGTCGGCTTGACGACCGCCTGGAAGCCGTAGGTCTTTTGGGAGTTGTTGTCGGTCGTGTTGTTCCACCCGTTGTTGACCGACGCGCCGAGCGTCACGACATCGTTTGGTGAGTATCCGAGGCGGAACCCCATGTGGTAGTACGGAATCGCCCACGCAAAGAGCAGTGAACGCGAGTAGTTCCAGTTGTCCTTCGCCTCGATGACCTCGGCGCCGTGTTGGGTCACGAACTTGCCGATGTCGAGCGACAGGCCCCGGCCCACCGGCGCCAGATAGCTGATGTAGGCCTGCTGGAAGTGTTTGACGACTTCGGGCCCGGCGGGATCCGCGCTGTGGACCCAGTCGGTCACGGGCCCATAGTCGAGGTCAAGCCGGAACCCCACACGATCGTCGTCGGTCGGTGCCTTGATCAGCGCGATCTCCGCCAGCGCGAAGCTGAATTGATTGTGATCGAAATCGAAGTTGCGCAACGGAGTCTTCGAGCCCGTCTCCGGTTCGTTGAAGTTGTAGTGGAAGTAGACGTCCGCTGTGCCGGCGATTTCAGTCTTCCTGAAGAAGTTCAGAAAACCTTCGTCCGAGGGCTGCGCCGTCTGCGCGGCGACGGGCGTGGCGAGACAGGCCACGATCGACGCCGCAAGGGCCGAGACTCCCCACTGCCATGCTGAGCGAACTGGTGACATCGATGCCTCCGTTTTGCCTGAACGAGGCTGTGTGCCTCACGTCTGCAGATAGACAAACGGCAAGGCGGACCGCTCGCGTGTCGGCCCGCCTTGCCTTCTGCCACGAGAACATGACCCGGCCCGCCCCGGCGCAACGGGTGCGGCGACGGGCCGGGCCCCTGGCCCGGCACCCGACCCGTCGCCCGCCCCGCCTGCTCCGCCCGCCACGCGGATCCAGACGTGAGATCCGGTCAGCAGGAGAGGCCGAACTCTACAGTCGCCCGGTCGAGCTCGTTGGGCGTTACCTCGTCGTAAACGAATACGAGTACAGGAATCCCATGCCGAACGTGTTCTGCGAATCCACAGCGGCGCCACTCTTCTTCGTGAACGCGGCGATGTCGGACCAGTCCCGGCGGTACTCGACGCGCCACAGGAGGTTGTCCATGAACTTGAGCTCGCCGGTGATCGTCGCGTCTTTCAGCGCCTGACTCGTGCCGGTCATGAAGCCGTCGGGGTCGTCGAACCACTCGACGCGCGGAATCACCGCCAGCCAGGGCGTCGCCTGCACCTTGACGTACCCCGCCACCCCCTGCCAGCTCACGCCGCTGCCGGCCAGTGAATCCTTGCCGTAGTCGTAGTTGCCGATCAGGCTGATGCGGTCCGTCGCCGTGATGGTCACCGTCGTGTCAAAGAGGTGCCGCACGTCATCGTTGTTGTCGGTCTGCTCCGCACCACCCATATAGTTCTGGACGATGCTGAGCTGCGGGACCGGCTTGACGATCACCTGCCCGCCGAACGTCTTCGCGCCGTTGTTGTCCTCGAGGTTGTTCCAGCCGTTGACGACTGTCCCCATGAACGAGACCTTGTCGTTCACGGTGTAGCTGGCACGGACGCCCGTGTGGTAATACGGGATCGCCAACGCGAAAAGGAGCGAGCGCGAGTAGTTCCAGTTGTCCTTGGCTTCGATTACCTCCGCCCCGTGCTGCGTGACGTATTTTCCTGCGTCGATCTGGAGCCCGCTGCCGATCGGCGCCAGGTAGCTGACGTATACCTGCTGGAGCGCCACGGCCCCGGTTCTGTCGAAGGCGGCCAATGTACTCGGTTCCGCGCCGTGAATGAGGTCGGACGCGTGGCCGGCATTGAGCTTCACATTGAAGCCGATACGCGAGTCCGCGGTCGGCGCCTTCGCAGCCCACAACTGCGCCATGCTGAAGCGGGCCTTGTTGTGCCGCGTGTCGAAATTGCGGAACGGCGCGTCACCCTCGACCTTGTTGCTGTTGTAGTCGTAGTAGACGTCCGCCAACCCTCCGAGCTGAATGTTCTGGAAGAACTTCGGCGTGCTGGACGTCGGCGTCGGCGCCCCTGGCGTCTGCGCCCAGGCCGGGGCCGTGATGAACGTAGCCAGCGCGAGAGCGAGTGCGGACCATCCATGACGCGTTGTGCGAGTGACCAACATCAATCGTTCCTCCCTCGGAAATTTGTGCACCGCCTACACCACCTCCGCCGACGCCACTTGCACTTGTGGCGTCAGGCCGGAATACGCCTCGATCCCGTGCTCCCCGAGGTCGAGCCCTTCCGCCTCTTCCTGGGCGCTCACGCGGATCCCCATCGTCACCTTGAGCAGGAACCACGCAACCGCGCTCATCGCGAACACGGCCGCGCCAATGCCGACCACACCGTAGAACTGCACGAGAAGCTTCGACACGCCGCCGCCGAAGAACAGGCCTCCTTCAGTGGCGAACAACCCGACCGCCAGCGTTCCGAAGACCCCGTTCACCAAGTGCACGCTCAGCGCGCCCACCGGATCGTCCACCTTGACCTTGTCGAAGAAGAGCACCGCGTAGACAACGAGGACGCCGGCGACGAGCCCGATGAGGACGGAGCTGGCCACGTTGACGAACGCGCAGGGCGCCGTGATGGCGACGAGCCCCGCCAGCGTGCCGTTGAGAATCATGCTCAGATCGGGCTTGCCGAGTGCCAGCCAGGCAACCGCCGTGGCGCCGAGACACCCGGCTGCCGCCGCCATGTTCGTGTTGAGCGCGATGCTCGCGATCGCCGCCGGATCGGCCGCCATCGTGCTGCCGGGATTGAATCCGAACCAGCCGAGCCAGAGAATCAGCGTCCCCAGCGTCGCCAGGCCCATGTTGTGGCCGGGAATCGGCATCACCGTCCCGTCGGCCTTGTACTTGCCCATGCGAGGCCCGAGGATCAGCACACCAGCCAGCGCGGCCCAGCCGCCGATACTGTGAACGACGGTCGATCCGGCGAAGTCGAGGAAGCCCATCCCTGCGAGCCATCCGCCACCCCAGGCCCAGTGGCCGCCGATCGGGTAGATGACCGCGACCAGGATGAACGAGAAGACGATGAACGCAAGGAACTTGATGCGCTCGGCCACCGCGCCGCTCACGATGGTCGCCGCCGTGCCGGCGAATACGAGCTGGAAGAAGAACTTGGCGTAGAGCGGGACGCCCGTCCAGTTGAGAGCGCTGAACACGCCGCTATACGCGTCGCCCGTCACCGGGCTGTTGTCCGCCCCCGCCAGCATCCAGCCGTTCAGGCCGAAGAACGGCGTACCGTCGCCGAACATCAGCCCGAAGCCAATCACCCAGAACGCGATCGACGAAACCGCGAAGACGATGAAGTTCTTCGCGAGGATGTTGACTGCGTTCTTCGCGCGGCACAGGCCCGACTCGAGGCACGCAAACCCGGCATTCATCCAGAACACCAGGAACGCAGTGACCAGCACCCATACCGTGTCCACCGCCACCTTGATCGGGTCCGGTGCCGCGGCCTGCGCCTGCGCGAACGCGGGCGCGGCCGTCAGCAGCAGTCCCAGTGCGAAGACACTAGCGATCCGTCGGCGCATGACACCTCCAAACCTTGGTTACCCCCGGCGCCCAACGTGCGGATTTGAGAGGATCTCCGCGTGGGTTCGTCTCCGCCCGCGTCGAGGCCGGGGCCGTGTTGAACGTGGAAACGACGCCACATCGAAAAGCCCGGGCGTCGCTCGCCCCGCTGAGCAAGATGGACGCCACCTCCCGCGGCCGGGCGTACGGAGCTGGATCGTGCGATTTCAGGCTGAAAATCGTCGGTTCCGGCGCCGAGCGGCTGACGGCAAATGGCTACATGTTTGTTGAATCGAAATGATATGTCGACAAACTTGTCTGAATTGGTCGGATGCAAGAGCGGAAGCCCCCGCCGGCGGATGCCCGCCCGGCGCGATCCGCCGCCGCCGCACGGCGCCGCGCGGCCGCCCGGATCGCCGGCCGGCCCGATTTCAGCCGACAAACGTGTCACCTTCGGCCTTGAGATATACATAAATGTATGAGTCGCGCCGCCTTGCGGCGTCCAGGCGGCCTGACTATGATGCCCAGACGCCAGACCACGGTCTGAACCCGCCGGTCAGCGGTCAGGAGGGGTACCCCATATGAAGGTCTACGACGCAGCGAGCATCCGGAACGTGGCGGTAGTGGGCCACGGCGGATGCGGCAAGACCCAGCTGGTCTCGGCCGTGCTGTTTGCCGCGGGCGCCGTCAATCGCCTGGGCCGGGTCGATGACGGCTCGACGGTCACCGACTTCGACGACGAAGCCATCGCCCGCAAGCACACCCTCTCCTCCAGCCTGGCCCACGCCGAGTGGCGCAACGCCAAGATCAACGCCATCGACACCCCCGGGTTCGCCAATTTCCTCACCGACGCCCGATCCGCTCTGCGCGTGGTCGAGTCGGCGCTCGTGGTCGTGGATGCGGTCGCCGGCGTCGAAGTGCAGACCGAGAAGCTCTGGGCCGAGGCGGCGGCGCTGAACGTGCCGCGCGTCGTGGTCGTCAACCGTCTGGAACGCGATCGCGCCAGCCTCGAGCGGACGCTCGAATCGCTGCACCGCGACTGCGCCCGCGAGATCGTGCCGATTCAGCTGCCGCTCGGCGAAGAACGCGGCTTTACAGGCGTCATCGACCTCGTCCGGATGAAGGCGCTCACCTTCGCGGCCGACGGCAGCGGCACGATGACGGAGGGCGACGCGCCGGCCGCCCTCGCCGACAAGGCGGCGAAGGCGCGCGAGCAGCTGATTGAAATGGTGGCCGAGGCGGACGAAACCCTGATGGAGGCGTTCTTTGCCGAGGGGACCCTCAGCCAGGAGCAGCTCGAGTCGGGGCTGCGCGCGGCAACCGTGGCCGGCCGGCTGTTCCCGCTCGTCTGCACGTCGGGCCTCCACGTGATCGCCATTCAGCCGCTGCTCGACGCGATCGTCAGCTACGTGGCCTCGCCCGCCGAGCGCGACTTCCCCGCGCTCACGAAGGAAGGCGCCGAGACCACGGTCAAGGCGTCGGACACCGCGCCGGCGGCAGCCTTCGTCTGGAAGACGATCGCGGACCCGTTTGCCGGCCGCATCACGATGCTGCGCGTCGTCTCGGGCGCGCTGAAGTCGGATTCGACGGTCCAGAACCTACGGAGCGAGGGGGCCGAGCGGCTGGGACACCTGATCGTTCTGCAGGGCAAGACACAGACACACGTGCCGGAGCTCAAGGCCGGCGACCTCGGCGCAGTCGCGAAGCTGAAGGAGACGCGCACGAACGACGTGCTGGGAGACAAGGCGAGCCCCCTCCGCTTTGCGGAGATCAAGTTCCCCGAGCCCGTGTTGTCGTACGCGATCGAGCCCAAGAGCCGCGGCGACGAGGACAAGATCAGTACGGCGATGCAGCGGCTGCGCGAAGAGGACCCGTCGATTGGATACACGCGCGACCCGCAGACGCACGAGCTGCTGCTGGCGGGCCAGGGACAGATGCACATCGAGGTCACGGTGGCGAAGCTGAAGCGCCGCTTCGGCGTCGAAGTGAACCTGAAGCCGCCGCGGATTCCGTACCGGGAAACGATCATGGCCGCCACCGAAGCGCACGGGCGGCACAAGAAGCAGACCGGCGGACACGGGCAGTTCGGCGACTGCAAGATCCGCGTGGAGCCGTTGCCGCGCGGCAGCGACTTCGAGTTCGAGGACGACATCTTCGGCGGCGCCATCCCCCGGCAGTTCGTGCCCGCGGTCGAGAAGGGGATCCAGGAGGCGCGGATGCGCGGCTTCCTCGCCGGCTACCCGGTCGTCGACTTCAAGGCCACGGTGTTCGACGGCTCGTACCATCAGGTCGACTCGAACGAGCTGTCGTTCAAGCTGGCGGGGTCGCTCGCCTTCAAGGACGCGATGACCCGCGCCAAGCCGACGATTCTCGAGCCGATCATGCAGGTCCAGGTGCACGCGCCGAGCGACTTCGCCGGCGACCTGATGGGCGATCTGAACGGCCGGCGCGGGCGCATCGCGGGCATGGACACGCGCGGATCGATGACCGTGATCCGGGCGCAGGTGCCGATGGCGGAGATGCTCAGCTACGAGCAGCACCTCACGTCGGCGACCGGAGGGCGCGGGTCCTACCACATGGAGTACTCGCACTACGAGGAAGTGCCGCAGCACCTCCAGGGGAAGATCATCGCCGCCGCCAAGGCCGAGCGCGGCCAGGAGGTGGTCGAAGAGGCCTGACCGCGCGCGGCTACGATCCCCCCGGCCGACGCCCCACCACCGTCAAGGTGGATGGCGGCGGTTCTGGAGTGACGAACGTTCGGAGGAAGTCGAGCTCTCCCTGACGGTAGTCGCGTTCAAAGACCGCTTCGATCGGCACTCTGGGTGGCGGCCCATACGATAACGCCGCGAGCTCAGTCTGGTACGGCTCCAGGACTCGTTCGGTGCCGCCAGGGGGCACCGTCCAGCGCAGGTTGGCGTGATCGGTCCACCGCTGCTGATATTGGGGATAATCCGGGGCTTCGGATACGATCAGGGCTTCGACTAACCCTGGAACTCCGAATCGGTCCGTCACGATGTTCGTTGGATTCGGGTATCCGCCGACCGAAACGGCGCGATAGGATGTCAGCCCTGCGACCCGGGGTGATGCGACGTCGACTCTCGCGGCGCGCTTTGCGTAGACGTACGACGGCGGATTGGTGGAATAGTGGTACCCCTTCGACGCCTCCGCCGACGCGGCGATCGTCCCGTAGATCCTCGCCATCGAAACGCTCCCATCCCCGAGTTCGATCGTAAGCGTCGGCAGCGTCGCGGTCCCTGTCGGTCGTGACCATCGAACGCTGAACGAACGCGGATTGCCTTCCTCTCCCTGCCGTTGCCATACGCCGGCCGATGCTGGCAATCCGTCGAGCAGCAGCTCCACGCCTGGGAACGGGGCACTCACCGACATCCGCTTGATAAGGGTTGAACGGCTGGTGATCAACTCTCCGTCCGTCTGTTGCCGTATCGAGCGCCAGCTGCACGCCTGACGTTCCGATTTCAGCGTGTCGTCCCGGTTCGAAGAGGACTCCAACGTGCATGTCTCGTTCAGGTCGGCGGTGTGGGCCGTCTGCGCAATGACAACGTGATGAACAGCGAAAGTCTTCGCTGCGACAGCGTCGTCCTCGAGACCGATGCGCCCTCGAAATACCAACATGTGAAACGGCGTCGGCTCGGCCTGCAGGTACGTGATCGGAAGTAGGACCGACCGACGAGGGCCTATTGTCGCGACGGCGCCGCCATTGACGAGGGCAGATCGCTCTCGACCTTCACCGGACAAAGGGGCACCCGGCCGCGCGAACACTTCGAACACACCGCTCATCTCTTCATCTGTCAGGTTGCTAATCTGAATGAAGGCGAGGCCCGCTCGCATGAACGATGTCTGCACCCCGATCTGGCCACGGAAGAAGTAGTCGAGCACGGCGCGGGCATAGCCAACGGCGCGCGGCAGCATGTGCGCCGCCGTTTCGTCCCAGACCGCCTCGTCCACGCAGGGGTAGGGCGGCAGGGCCGCGCGCCCCTGCAACCGGCACTCGGCCAGGGCAAACTTGGTGACGAGGCCTTGCCCCGCGGGCTTTTCGAGATAGGCACGGATTCGCGGACTGAGTGGCGCAATATCCCTGCGCCGAATGAGGTCTTCCCGCCGCGGGAACGGCAACCGCCGACCCTGAGCGTCGGTGCCAGCCAGCGTATCCTCGCTGAAGAAGTTCGCATTGGCGAACTCCGCGATGCCGAT
>JACPCS010000019.1 GCA_016184455.1 Acidobacteriota bacterium | reverse complement strand
GCAGTCCGAGGCTCGCGGAGGTACAGCGCCGGCTGGCGCTCCCCTGACACCGGCCGTCCAGGCTACTCGAGCGCGGCGCGCAGCGCGTCGATCGCCGCCGGGGCCACTCGGTCTCCGCGACCGGACGGCCGCGGACGAGCACGCGAAATTCGCCGAGCAGATGAATCGCCAGCGCCGGCGGACCGGGCGTGCTCATGTCGCCGCGAATCGCAAATGCCTTCGGCTTACTGCCAGGCGGCGTACACGTGCCTGCCGACCAGGTACTCGGGATTGGCGCCCGCCCGCGGACTGAACTTCTGCACGCCGCTGCGCCCGACGGCCGCCAGATACAGGTTCTGCTCCTGATCGACGCTGATCCCGTGCACGCCCCAGAGCGCGCCCGGATACGCGCCCAGCCCGCCCCACGCGTACATCAGGCGCCCGTCGAGCGTGAAGCGCGCGAGCGTCTGCGCCACCTGGTCGTACACCCAGAGCTTGCGCTCGGCGTCGATGTGCACGAAGTGCAGATTGGCGCGGTCCCACGCAATCGTCCACATGCGCAGGAAGTTGCCGTCCTCGTCGAACACCTGGATGCGGCGGTTGTTGCGGTCGTTCACGTACACCTCGCGCGTGGCGGGATCGACCGCGACGCCGTGCACGTTGTTGAAGTAGCCGGGGCGCGTCTCCTTGCCATTCTCGCCCGGCTGCCCCCACGCCTTGACGAACCGGCCGTCCTTGTCGAGCTTCACGACGCGCGTGTTCGCGTAGCCGTCCGCCACGTACATGCTGCCATCGGGCTGAAACGCCATGAACGTGGGCCGGTAGAAGTGCTTGTCGTCGGAGGCGTGCACGTTCGGCTCTCCGATCGTCTGCACCAGCGTCTTGCCGTCGTTGGTGAACTTGAAGATCGCGTGGCGGTAGTCGTCGACCAGCCAGATATGCTTCTCGGCGTCGTACGGGCTGATGTAGATCGAGTGCGGCCGCCGCAGCATCCTGTCCCACTGCGTCCACGTTTCCTTGATGGTGCCGTCGCGGCCGATGACGACAATGCAGTTGGCCCAGAGGAAGTCGACGCCGTTCGTGCCGCGATCGGAGTCGTCTCCGACCTTGCCGTTGACCTCGAGCGCGCCGGGCGGGCTGGCGCCGGTCGCGTTGCGCAGCAGGCCCATGACGGGATACGTCAGGTTCGGCGCGATCTGATCGAGCTCGACCGGCTTGATCTGCGGCAGCACCGGCAGCTGGCCGCGCTGGATGTAGAGCACGCGGTCGGGGCTCTCGGCGAAGACGCCCTGGCCCGCACCCCACGTCCACTTCTCGTTGCCCGGCAGCGTGCTGATGTCCTGTGGCCAATCGGCCACCACCTCGTATGGGCCGGTCACGTCGAGTGATCCGACCGCGTCGGGAACGGCTGCAAAGGCATTGGCAGCCCCTTCCTCCTGGCCTTCAACGGCCGGCTGCCGGTTCGACACGACGTAGCCACCCAGGAACGCGACGACGATCGCCGCGGCGACGACGAGAGAGCGCTTGGACATGGAGCTCCTCCTGCTGCGAGGGGCATCCTACCACCGCCCTCCACCCAGGTCACCGGCCTGGAAAAGGGCCGATTTGACGGGCACAATCGAGCGGCACGCCTACTGCAAATGCCTGCCGTCGTGAATCAGACACTTCGCGCGCTGAACCGATTCGGCCTCGGCGCCCGCGTTGACGAGGCGCGTCGCGTGCGCGATCCGCGCGGCTGGCTGCGCGCTCAGCTCGAGGGCGGTGCGCCGGTCGTGACGCCGCCGCCCGACGCCTCGCCGGCCGCAATCGTCGAGTCGATTCGCGCGTTCCGGATGATCGGACAGATCAGCGAGCCCGAGCGGCGGCAGGCGCGCCGTCGGCTGATCGAGATCGCCGCCGCCCTGTCGCGGGCCGCGTTCACCGAGCGCGTCCGCAGTGAGCGGCCCTTCGTCGAGCGGCTCGTCGCCTTCTGGTCGAATCACCTGTGCGTCTCGGCCGCCGCGAAGCCGATCGTGGCGCCGCTGGCAGGCAGCTACGAGCGCGACGCGATCCGGCCTCACGTCCTCGGCCGCTTCGAGGAGATGGTGCTCGCCTCCGCGAAGCATCCGGCCATGCTCGTCTATCTCGACAACTTTCAATCGATCGGCCCCGACTCGCGCGGTGCTCAGGCCGCGGCGCGGGGGCGCGGCCAGCGCCGCGGATTGAACGAGAACTACGCCCGCGAGCTGCTCGAGCTCCACACGCTCGGCGTCGACGGAGGCTATCGCCAACAGGACGTGCAGGAGCTCGCACGCGTGCTCACGGGATGGACGGTCGGAGGATTTGGCGGAGGCGGGCGTGGCCGAAGGAGAACGCGCGATTCGTGCGCTCTGCCACCATCCAGCGACGTCGCGGTTCGTCGCCACGAAGCTCGTCAGACACTTCGTCAGCGATGAGCCCCCGGCTGCGGCCGTCGATCGCCTCGCACGCGTCTTTCGCGACACACAAGGCGACCTGCGTGCGGTGTCTGCCACGCTCATCGACCTGCCCGAGGCATGGAGCGACGAGGGCCGCAAGTTCCGCACACCGCAGGACTGGCTCGTCGCCGTGCTGCGCGCGTTTCAGTCGGACGAGGTGCCCGAGCGCGTACTGCCGGTACTGCGCCAGCTGCGGCATCCGCTCTGGTCGCCGCAGGCGCCGAAGGGGTTCAGCGACACTATGCAGGAGTGGGCGGACCCCGATTCCCTGCTCAACCGCGCGGAGCTGTCGCGCACGCTCGCCGAGCGCGCACCGCGCATCGACCCCCGCCAGCTGCTCGATGTGGTGGATACCGCCGCCGACGATCCGCTGCGCCGGCTGCTCGCCGACACGTCGATTGCCGCCGACGAGCGGGTCGCCCTCGCACTGGCGTCGCCGGCGTTCCAATGGAGATGACCATGAACCGCCGTTCATTCATGCGGCAGATGTGCCTGGGTGGGATCGCTACCTTCGCGCTGCCGTCCGTCACGTTCGCCGAGGTGCGCCACCGCGGCCGGCTCGTGTTCGTGCTGCTGCGAGGCGGATTCGACGGCCTGGCCGCGGTCGTGCCTTACGGCGACCCCACCTACCGCCAGCTCCGCGGCGGCTTCGCGTTCGAGGAGTCGGAGCTCGTCCACCTGACCGACGTGTTCGGTCTCGCGCCGGGTCTGGCGCCGCTCGGCGAGCTGTGGGACGCCAACGAGCTCGTCGTGCTGCACGCGATGGCCATCCCGTATCGAACGAGAAGCCACTTCGATGGACAGGCCATTCTCGAAACGGGACTGGATCGTCCCGTGGGATCGTCCGATGGCTGGCTGAATCGGCTGCTGCAGGTGATGTCGGGCACGCGATCCGGCATTGCCATCGCGGCCGGCTTGCCGCGCTCGCTGGCCGGCTCCTTCGAGGCGCAGACCTGGTCACCGACGCAACTGGGAGTCGTCGATGACGCATACCTCGAGCGGCTCGCCGCGCTCTACCGCCGCGATCAGGCGCTGCATGGCCGGTTCGAGGCGGCGATGCAGCAGAAGGATCTCGTGGGTGAGGAGCCGATGGCCGGCGGCGGCGCGCGCCGCGGCGGCATGACCCCGATCATGCGGGCGGCGGCGCGTATTCTTCGCACCGAGACCGGCCCCAACATTGCGGCGGTCGAATTCAGCGGGTGGGACACGCATGCCGTCCAGGGACTCGCCGGCGGCGCGCTGGATCGGCTGCTCGGCCAGCTCGCCGAAGGGCTGATGGCGTTCCGCGCCGACATGGGAGCGGCGTGGTCGACGACGACCGTTGTCGTCATGACCGAGTTCGGCCGCACGGCGCGCGCGAACGGCACGCGCGGGACCGATCACGGCACCGCGGGCGCCGGATTCGTCATCGGGCCGTCTGTGACGCGTTCGCGGGTGTTCTCGGACTGGCCTGGCCTGAGCGATCGGAACCTGTTCGAGAATCGCGATCTCAGGCCGACGCTCGACACGCGATCGATCCTCAAGGCCGCGATCGCGGGCACGTTCGACCTCACGCCCGCACAGGCGGATCGCGTCTTCCCGGGGTCCGCGGGGGTGCGTGGCAGCTACGAGCTGATGGGCTGAGCGGCTACTGGCCCTTCTTCAGCTCCTCGTAAATGACGCCGAAGTTGCCGGCCGGTCCGCCCCGGCCGCCGGTGAGCGTATAGCCCTTGAACTTGTCGGGGAGCTGGAGCGTCATCATCGCCTGCTCCGGCGTCCGGCCCGCCTTGAGCGACGCCCGGGCGTGCTGCAGGAAGAGCCGGTTGAACTCGCCGTAGTCGACGAAGTCCTGCCATTTCTTCACATCGGTGTGTCCGGTGATCACGGTATCGACGTTCCTGATCGCCGCGGCCGCCTTGCCGATGGTCTCGCCATAGGTGAGGCCGCTCCCGCCGTTACTGACGTCGATGAACGGCTGCGCGGTGTTGGCGAAGACGTCGCCCGCGTGCATGACGCGGCGGTTGCGGAACACCACGAACGCATCGCCGTTGGTGTGGGCCGGACCGAAGTAATAGAGGTCGATGGCGTCGTTGCCCCCGAGCACCGTCAGGCGATCCGTGAACGTCCGGTCGGGCATCCCGTTCTTGTTGGCGGGATCCTGGTAGACCGGCATCTTCTCCATGTTCGCCTTCGTGTTCTCGTGCGTGACGACCTCGACGTTGGCCGGGAAGAACATGTTGCTGCCGGTATGGTCTCCGTGGGTATGGGTGTTGATGATCATCGCGATCGGCTTGTCGGTGACCGTCCGGACCTGGTCGAGAATGCCCTGACCGTTGTTGGCGAGCTTGGTGTCGACGAGCACGACCCCGTTGCCCGCGAGATAGACGGCGGTCGCGCCGCCCTGACCCGGAATCCGGTACAGGCCGTCCGCGATCTGCTCGATCTTGCCGAGCGGCGGCTGCTGCGCCGCCGCCATCCCGAGCACGCCGACTGCCAGAATGAGTCCCAGCACGAGGCCTCGACGCGTCATATCGGCATCTCCTTGTCAGGCTGCCCTGTGGGTGCGGAGTATAGCCCAGAACCGGAGGCGACATGCGACCGACAAAACCCCGAAGCTGGTTCACCCGACTGACCAAGACGACCGCCCACGCGACCGGCCGGCCGGTGATCTTCATCGCCGCCGCATCCTCCATCGTCGTCTGGGCGGCACTCGGCCCGGTGTTCGATTTCAGCGACACATGGCAGCTCGTCATCAACACGGCGACGACGGTGGGTGACGTTCCTGATGGTCTTCCTGATTCAGAGCACGCAGAACCGGGACTCGGAGGCGATGCAGGTGAAGCTGGACGAGATCATCCGCGCCATCGGGAACGCGAAGAACGAGCTGCTCGATCTCGAGGAGCTGGAAGAGGACGACCTGGAGCAGATCCGCACGTCGTACCGCGAGCTCGCGACGAAGGCGCGGCGCGCGCGGCAGACCCGCTCCTGATGCAGACCCTGGTGGCCAGTCGGCTACCCCCGGGCGCGTCGAGGCGTCACCGTGATCTCAATCGCGCCCGAGTTGTTGTCGTACTTGGATCGGAGATCGTTCGCAAAGCACGTCAATTCGCCGTCTCTCGGGGGCGTGAAGCCGTGCGCGGGCGTGCCGGGTCCGATGACGAACTGGGTGGATTCATCCTCGTCGAGTGCCCCGATCAACGCGAACCAGTTCGCCGTGGGGACACGCCGGCGCGATTCCGCCAGCTTGAAGAACGGGACTTTCAGCGGTGAGACGTCGGTGCTCGCGTAGCCGGCGGGACCTGTGCGAATGCTGGCATCCAGCCAGGTGCCCGTCGCCCGGATGTCGTATACGACCCCGGCTTTGAGGTGGATCCCCGTGTGGCTCCAGAATTTCTCCGCGAAGATCTTCGTCGGTTCGTCAGCAGGCACGCTCACGGCGCTAATCGTAATGCCGACGCCATGCCGCTGCTGCACGCAACATTGGATTTCGGGATGACGAGGTTGGTACCGGTACGGGGTTTTGCGAAAGGTTGGAACGTGAAGTTCGAGGGAATTGCTGCCTGACTTGACTGACTCCACGCGGGTTCATGCCCAGCGCAGCACCCACGTGCCTTCCGCCTACTGGACCGGGCGAGTAATCCGCCCCAGCTGGCGGCCACACTCGACAGTGACGTAGATGAAGGTCAAGCAATGCAACAGCGTTTGTGGCGGATTTACGCGCGGAACAAGCCCGGTGCCTTGCACTTGATCACGACGGTTGATCAATTAGATGTTATCACCCCATAGTGTGCGGAGCGGCGTCCAGGTCGGAGTGGCGCCCTGCTGGGCGGCCACCGGTACGTGGACCAGGCATACGGCCACAGCCGTGAGCACCCGACACGGGCCGGCAACTGACGGCGCATCTGACACCTCCTCAGTCCGCTAACGATTTGGTACCACCTCGGTGAGCCGAATATCGTCAGGGCGCACACGAACAACCTTGCCGCCCTCGAAAAAGGCGAAAAACTGCAGGATGCCGTTCGCTGTCGAGTACTGCCAGCGCGGGCCGGCGATTGCCACCGGTTCGCCGTACATCGCGCGTATGTCCGCCTCCGTCTTTCCGATAAGCGATGTGGTCGACTCTGCGTCCGGCGGCCTGGCCGCCGCTCGCTGGCGGGCCTGCAAGGTGCCCCTCATCGAATTCCCCAGGGCATTGTTCCCCTCGTGACACGCGTACTCGTAGATCTGGTATGGCTCGGTCTCGAGGGCGCCCAGGGAGTCGTTATAGGGCAGCACGCGATCCTTCTCCCACGGCTGCATGAACGTCCAGGGTCTGGTCCAGGTCTTCGGGTCGTTGATCGTGACGTAGTAATGGAGCCGATTCGGACCGACGGGCACAAAGCGCTCGACCACATGAAAGTTGGTGAAGGGGATTCCGGGGTCGGCGAAGGCTCCAACCGATCCTCCACTCTGCTTGTTTGTATAGCTGGTCGTCTCGACTACCAGCGTATTGCCCTCCCAGCGGCCCCGCGAATCACCCATCCAGCCGCCCATCGTGCCGCCGAGATGCGGCCGCCCGTCGAGGGGGATGATTCGCGTGTTCAGCCGCTCGTGGGCCAGCATTACCCACCCGGGCGACTGCATCAGGTACTGCGCGCTGTTGTAGCCCATGGTGGTGGTCGGCACCTGTGCGGCGATGCACCGCTCGGCCAGATCGTAGTCCTCCCAATGGCGGATCTCGATGACGGCCGCCGCCGGCTCGGTTGCAGGATGTGCCCGCAGATGCGCCTGCTGTATCGCGATCGCCTCCGGAGTCATGGGCGGTATTCTCCCGTCCGGGGGATCTTCAATGAGGGCGGTCCGGTTATCGGAGACGAAGGTCTGGGGCGTCCAGAATCCGTTGTATGCGTTGAGACGATCCAGTTCAGCCACCGTCGCCTTCGCGCACCGCTCATCGTTCTGATTGCACAACGGGTCGTTATCACCACGGGCCCGTGCACGCGCGGCCAGTTCGGCGTCGGTGAACGTTCTTTTCCCCGCCAGGTTCGTGGGCCGCTGCATGGGCACGGTGGTATGGTTGTCCCACACCCCCTGTAGATCCGGGTCGCCCCACGGCGTTTTCGGAGGCGTGTAGGTCGACGCAGGGACTCTGAACGTCGTCGTCTCGCTCGGTGCCTGACCCGCCACGACAGCCCCGGCCAGCCACACCGTCAGGCCGATGACGGCCAGCGAACCTGCCGCAATCAACGAACGATGGCGCATCTGTCCCTCCACAACAGCGAGATCAGTCACGCGGCGGCGACACGAACTCTCCGTAGAAGAATTCTTCGACGTACTCCGCGCACCTGAACTGGAGCAGCTGGACGTTCCTTTCGATCCGGCGGTAGAGCGGCATGCTGATTTTCCACGGACGTGTGAAGACGTTCGGATCTTCGATCGTGGCCTCGTACATGATGTGATCTCTGTCAATCATGGTGTAGCGTTCGACCACGTGCAGCGCCTCGGTGGCGTAATTCCCGGCCCGGTCGAACCACGCCTGGCCGTTGAGGCCGGTGACGTCGATCACGAGCGTGTCTCCGTCCCAGCGTGCGTTCGACCACCCCATCCACGATTCGATCGGCGTTTCCTTCTTGCCGTTCATGAAAATCTCGCGCCGCGCGTAGGAGTACTGGTAGACGATCCACATCCGGTTCGGACTCTGGAAGATCTGAAAGGGATGGGGAAGATACGTCGCCCGCGGCACGCCCGGCAGAAAGCAATTCAACTCCGGATCGGCGCTCACGTCTCGCCCCGGTTTACCGGGGAGCGCATTCTTGCGGTTCTGTTCCCGTTTCGCCAGCGCTTCCGGCTTGTATGGGATCTTCCCGCCCTCGACGACGCTCATGCCCGGGAGGCGCGCGCCCCAGACGCCGGTCACAATGACCGGCGACGATCCGCCCTCATGGTCTTCGAGATCCCAGTTGGCAGTCGACAGCGTCTGCCAGATGCCGTTCAGGTCGGGTTTCTTGTCCCATGACGTTCGCGGGATCGAACCGCCCTGGGACTGCACCGATGGCTGGATCACGGCGGCCAACCCGACAGCCACCACGAGCGCCGCCGTCGGCATTCGTGTAAGGAGCATCTGCCTCACTCACTCATTTTGTCGGCGCGCCTGGTCCTATCGAGCTGATGAAGAGCGCACGGCCATCCGGCAGCGTCACGTTGGTGCCGTTTGCCTTTGCCGTGCCGTCCCTCGCCTGATACCCGGACACCTTGACCTCGGTACCAGCCGGAAGATCCTGTTTCCGCAGGCCGCGGCGCAGAAGCGTGTTCGGCGTTCCGGTCTCGATGGCCCAGGTCTCAGTCGTGCCGTCAGGTTTCTTGACGTCGACATGGATCCAGGCGTGCGGGTTGATCCATTCGACCTTCGCGACGGTTCCCGTCAACTGGATTGGCCGGTTGATGTCGAATTCGGCGGCGAAGGAATGGTGCGCGAGCGCCTGTGCGGGCCCGCCGAGAACCAGGAGACTGCTGACACATGCCGCCAGTACCGTGCGCATGGCCTCTACCTCCCGTCGAGAAGAGGACGATATCACGTGTGAAGAAAGCCGACAATTACTTCGGCAGTCACGCCTGCGTCTGTCCCAGGGCATCAATCAGTCGCTCGACTTCGGCCTGATGCGCGATCAACATCTCGCAGACGACGCACAGACGGCAGCTCTTTCGCAGCATGACGAGGCCAACCGGCTCGAAATTAGGGCTCGACGCTGCGGCCATGGTGGGCGCAAGTTAACGATCGCACACGCTGAAGCGTGCGCTACTTTTCCACTTGGTGTGGTACCGGTACGGGGATTCGAACCCCGGTCCCGTGGGTGAGAAACGCAGCCGGAGACGTCGGCGGTCTCCGGTTGCGTCGGTTTCTTTAGGAGACTTGCACTGACGCTTGGGCCGTCTCCGGTCGAGACGGCCCTTTTCGTGCGCAAAGTTTCAAGTTTTTTTCAAGTCAGCTTCCCTGCATGGACAGGGCTCTGCTGCCCGTGCGATCCTACCCGTACGTCGCAGGTGAACCATGCCGACAAGCATCAAGCTCGATGACCGTCTGGCGGAGAAGGTAGCAGCCCTAGCCGCGGAGGCGGGTCAACCGATCGACACGTTCGTCGAACGGCTGCTTCAAGGGCTCGTCGACGCCGACATCGAGCTTCGCGACGGAATTCCGGCGTTCCGCATGCCGCCGGGCGCACCGGTCCTGACCTCCGCCGAGGTCGACCGGCTTCTCCACAACGATCTCAATTCCTGAGTGGTCGGACTGCTCGACGTGAACGCCCTGGTCGCGCTCCTGGTGCCGACCCACGAGCACCATATGCGAGCCAGGCGATGGGTCCTCACGGAAGGCGCGACCGCCGGATGGGCGACCTGTCCGCTCACCGAACTGGGCGTTATTCGCGTCTGCGCGCAGCTGCCGGTGGGCGCCCGACCACCGCGGGAGACAGTCGATGCGCTCCTCCAGTTCCGAGTGTCAACACCCGGCCATGTGTTCTGGCCCGACGCGGTTTCGCCGGCAACCATGATCGAACTGAGACAGACGGAGACGGCTCGTCAGGTGACCGACCGGTATTTGTTGGGACTTGCACGCCGATTCGGGGGACGCGTCGTGACGTGCGATCACGGCTTAG
>JACPCS010000018.1 GCA_016184455.1 Acidobacteriota bacterium | reverse complement strand
GAAACCGGCGCCAACGTCTTTTGGGGACAGCAGCGCCATACATTCTTTGGTCAGTTCGAGCAGAACAGCAGCGTGTTTCTGGTGGCGCGCTACGAGTTCTAATTACGTTGTAAGACTGCTTGTGAAGTATGGAGGGAGAGGAACGGCCCCTCCCCTTCGGGAAAATCGCAGCTGCAAGCGCGATGGACGTTCCCTTGCTTGGCCCAGAACGGGCCCCAGCGGCAAGACGTCTGAAGGCGAACGCGTTGTCGCAGAACAAGTTACAGTGGCGGAGGGAGAGGGATTCGAACCCCCGAGCCCCGTTCGGGGCTAACGGTTTTCAAGACCGCCGCCATCGACCACTCGGCCATCCCTCCGCGCGGCGCGCGCCCTCCTCTTACTTTACGCCCGCGCGGGAGCGGCCGCCGGTGCGGCGCCCGTCACCTGTGGATCGACGAACGGCTGCTCCGGGTGCATCAGCGGCGCGAGCGCCGCGCCAAGGAGCAGCAGCCCGAGCGATCCGGTGAACGGCAGCACCCAGTTGCCGGTCATGTCGGCGACAATGCCGAACGCGAGCGGCGATAGAATCGCCGCGGCCGCCGATCCCGAGTTCATCAGCCCGCTCGCCGTCCCCGAGTACTTCCCGGCAATGTCCATCGGGATCGCCCACATCGGCCCGATGATCATTTCCGCGAAGAAGAAGGCCGTGCCGAGCGCCAGCACGATGATTGTGAGATTCGCCGTCATGAAGATCGGCAGCATGCACGTGAAGGAGGCGAGGAACGCGAACATCGCGAGGTTCCGGCGCGCTTTCTTCAGGTCGCCAGTCCGGTGCAGGATGCGGTCGCTGATCTCGCCGCCGAGCAGGTTGCCGACGACCCCCGGCAGGTACACGGCCGCGGAGAAGAACGCCGAGTCGCGGGTGTTGAAGCCGTACTCGTTCTGGAAGAACGACGGCAGCCAGCTCAAGTAGAGCCACAGCGTCCAGCCGTAGCAAAAATAGACAATCGTCACTGGCATCAGTCGGCGCGTCAGCGCCCCCCACGGAACCTTCGGACGCTCCGCGTGTGACGGGCGGCCGCGATTCGGCAGCCGCTCGAGCACCTCGGCGGTGACGGCCTTGTGCTCCGCCGGAACATCACGGAAGTACCAGAACCACGTCAGGACCCAGACGACGCTCGCGCAGCCGAGGATCACGAAGGAGCCGCGCCATGACGTCAGAGCGATCAGCCAGGCGACGATCGGCGGCGTCAACACGAGACCACCGCGCGCGAACGCATGCGTAATCCCCTGCGCGAATCCGCGCCGGCCCGCCGGCGTCCAGTTCTGCATCGCGCGCGTGGCCACCGGAAACGTCGCGCCCTCGCCGACGCCGAGCAGGATCCGCAGGAGCAGCAGGCTGATGACGCTGCCCGCCAGGCCGGTCATGATCGTGGCACCCGCCCAGATCAGGCCGCAGACGAACAACGTCCTCCGCGGCCCGAAACGGTCGCCGACCCACCCTCCGAACACCTGAAACAGCAGATACGGGTATCCGAAGACCGAGAAGACGAGGCCGTATTGGGTGGCCGACAGCGAGAGCTCCCGCCGGATTTCGCCGGCGGCGGTCGCGATGTTCACGCGGTCGACGTACGTAATCAGGTACATCAGACACAGCAGGAACAGGACGATGCCGGGCGGGGTGAAACGCTTCATAAGGCGGGCAGCGTAGCACAAATTGACGGCCTCAGGCCCCAGGCCCAGGCCTCAGTCCCCTTGGGTGTGTCGACGTCACTCCTGACGAAGAATTCAGTGACTTTTCAGGTGCCCGGGCGGGAGGCGGTCACTAGAATCGTTGCCGCGATGCCTCACACACCGTTTCGACGCGCGCTGCGCCTGGTCCTGATTCTATGGCCCATTTCCGTATCGGCTCAGCCGCAAGGCGTGCTGACCGGCATCGTTCTCGACGCGCTCGGCGCACGCGTACCGGGTGCGTCGGTCTCGCTCATCGGCGACCTCACGCCGCGCGAGACGACGACCGATGCGGATGGCGTCTATCGTGTCGACGGACTCGCGGAAGGGCGATATCAGGTGGTCGCCGCGGCGCCGGGGTTCGAGACGTTCACGTCCGAGCCGGTGTACGTCGGCGGCGGCGCGCGTCAGGTCGTGAACGTGACGCTGCAGATCGGCCCTCTCCGGCAGGCCGTCGTCGTCACGGCCGCGGCCGCTGACATTCCGCAGTCGCAGACGGGCGCGCCGGTCACCGTGCTCGACGCCGCCACCCTCGAGGCGATCCACAAGCCCGACGTATTCGAGGCGCTGCGTCTGGTGCCGGGTTCGCAGGTCGGACAGACGGGTGCACGCGGGGCCACGGCGTCGATGTTCATCCGCGGCGGCGCGGGGAACTTCAACAAGGTGCTGGTCGACGGCCTCCCGGCCAACGATATCGGCGGCGGGTTCGATGCGGCGCTGGGTCAGATGTCGACCGCGGGCGTCGATCGCATCGAGGTGCTGCGGCAGACGAACAGCGTGATGTACGGGAGCGACGCGCTCGCCGGCGTCATCGCGATCACCACGCGGCGCGGGCGCACGCGCGTGCCCGAGGTGACCTACGCAGCCGACGGCGGCAATCTCGGCACCTTCGAGACGTCGGCCGGCATCGGCGGCGCGGCCGGCCGGTTCGATTACTACTCCCTGTACTCGCGATTCCAGACCGACAACGACGTGCCGAATAACGCCTATCGCAACGGGACGTATGCGGGCCGGTTCGGCGCCGCACTCGGTGGAAACACCGACCTGAGCGGGACGATCCGCCGCACCGACACGCGATTCGAGAGCCCGAACGCGCTCCATCTGTACGGCGTTCCAGACGATTCGGCTCAGGGCGCGAACTTCACCTACGCAAGCGTGACCGCGCAGTCCCAGATGATCGAGGCCTGGCAGGCCACGGTGCGGTTCGGCGCACTCGACCAGAGCCTGCACTACGCCAATCCGACGCCCACCGGTGAGCTGGTGTTCGGCAACTACGTCGGACGGCCCGTGACCGTGCGCGGCGCGAACGACTACAGCGCGTCCGGCCGCGCCATCCTCGATTACGCCGGCACGTATCCATCGATCTTCGAGCGTCGCACGACGCGCCTGGCACTCGCCGCGGACACCACCTACCAACTCACCACCGCATGGGCGGTGTCCGCTGGCGGCCGGTTCGACCGCGAGCAGGGGTACAACGACCCCGACGCGGATCCCTCCGCGACGCGGCATAACGGCGGCGGGTTTGTCGAACTGCGCGGGGCGGTCCTGAACCGGCATCACGTGAGCGCGGGTCTGGGCGTGGAACACAATGCCGCGTTCGGCGAAGCGGTCACGCCGCGGATCTCGGTCGCCTCCTATCTGCGGCGGCCGTCGTCGCGCACGCTTGGGGCGACGAGGCTCGTCGTGAACGCCGGAACGGGCATCAAGGCGCCGAGCGTGTTCCAGGAAGAGTCATCGCTCTACGCGCTCGTCAAGGGCACGGCCGCCGGAGCCGGTGTCGATCCGATCGGACCCGAGCGCAGCCGAAGCGCCGACATCGGCCTCGAGCAGACGCTCGCGCGCGGGCGCGTGCGTGCGCGCGTGGCGTACTTCCACAACACGTTCGTCGATCTCATTGAGTTCGTCAGCAGGACCGCGCTGCCGCGCGCCGGCGTGCCCCCCGACGTGGCGAGCGCGACCGCTTTCGGTGCGTACATCAACTCGCAGTCGTACCGGGCGCGGGGCGTGGAAACGTCGATCGAAGCGGCGGTGGTCCCCGATCTCCGCGTGACCGGGTCCTACACGTATCTGGATGCCACGGTCACCAAAGCCTTCAGTGCAAGCGCGGTGTTCAATCCGACATTTCCCGGCGTCCCGATTGGCGCTTTTTCGCCGCTCGTCGGTGAGCGGCCGTTCCGCCGGCCGGCGCACTCGGGTGCGCTTTCGGCGATCTATGCGCACCCTCGTGCGACGCTGGCGGTCACGGGGTATTTCTCGGGAGCGTGGGACGACAGCACGTTCCTGACCGACCAGTTCTTCGGCAATTCGCTGCTGCTGCCGAACCGTGGTCTGGCTGCCGGCTACCAGAAGATCGATCTGAGCGGCTCGTATCGGATCCGTCCGCGGCTCGAGGCGTACGCGAGCGTCGAAAATATCCTCGACGAGGGCTACGAGTCGGTGTTCGGGTTTCCGGCGCTGCCGCTGGCGGCGCGGGTCGGATTCCGCGTCACGCTCGGCGGAGACTGACTCAGTTCTTCCGGAACACCAGCAGGAACAGATCGGTCGGCTGGCTCTGCGCCGACCACTGCTGGTTCATGCTGACCATCGTTAAGCCCGCCGCCTTCGCTTCCGCGACGACGACATCGGGCGGCACGCCGTGACCGCGGCGATTGGCCGGCACGCCCTCAGGAATCTCGCTGTTCGGCCGCGGCGGAAAGTCGATGACGGCGAGCCGGCCGCCCGCCCTGAGCGCCGACGCCGTGCTCTTCAGGATGGCCTCCGGCTGCGTGAGATGGTGGTACGCGTCACGGATCAGGATCGCGTCGCAGCAGTTCACCGGCAGGTTGGTCGATGCCGGTGCACCGGCCATGACGGTGACGTTGCTCAGGCCTTCCTTCTTCGTGTACTCGCGGAGAAAGGCGAGCTGCTTTTCGCCGATGTCGGTCGCAAACACGCGGCCCGACGGTCCCGTCCACTTCCCGAACGCCACGGTCCACGCGCCGAAGCCGGCGCCCACGTCGGCGATGGTCGCCCCCGGTTTGAGCTGTAGCAATTCCACGAGGCGCGGCACTTCGACGGCCGCCGACTTGATCATCGCCTCGGTGAGGCCCTGCTGCCCCTGTGCGAGGAGCGAAACGAAAGAGAGCAGAACGAGGACGGGGATGGTTGCGACTCTCCGCATGAATGCGAGCTCCTTATAGCTTGAACAAATCGTCGAAGGCCTTCCGCGCATCGTCGGCGCGCGGGGTGGTCGTTTCGCGCTCGACGGTCGTGCGCGGCGCGTACAGCGGACATGCATTCTTCGTGTTCTTCGGCGACACGCGCGCCGGCACTGGCTGCATGCACTCGAAGCGCGCGCCCGGATCGAAATACGTGCACTGGGCGCAGCTATGGAGTTCGGCGCCGCAGCGCGGGCAGCGGCTCTCGAAGCCGACCTCCGCGTCGATGGACGCGCCGCACTGCGCGCAGCGAACGACCTCGCGGAAGCCGGGCATGTTGACGGGACGCGGTGCGTCGCGCGAGATCCGCCGCGTCGCGGCGGGCGCGCCTGGCTCGGGCGCGCGGCGCGCGGACGGCTTCGCCTGACGGTCCCGGTCGTATTTGCGGTCGCTCATGGGAGAGTGGGTCTCATCAGCGGGGATTCTACGCTCTTCTACCACCATTCGCAGATCATGCGGGATCCGGCTCCTGGGATGGCCGTCAGAACCCAATCGTCTACCTGCAAATAGTCCCGCTCGGGAGAGGGACGCGCGCTTGACCCTCGTCCGGCTGGTGGGTAAAATTCCGCCTCAATCGACGGGATTACGGTCTCTCCTTCCGACAAATTTTTGGGGCGCGCGGATGTGGCATCACACTTCCATCGCGGACTCGCAGCCGGGGCAACTGTCCTCCAGCGCCCCGGAGTCCTAGCCATTGGGCCAGATTTTCCCCCCCTCGTGGAACAGGCTCCCGATCGTGGCCGCCATCGCGGGCACCCTCGGTCCGACGCTTGCGATCGCGGGCGTCTGGTACTACTTTTCCCCGTGGTACACAGACGTGGGCTACCGTCCCGTTCAGCCCGTCCCGTACAGCCACAGGCTCCACGTCGGCGAGCTTGGTCTCGACTGCCGATACTGTCACGCGTCGGTTGAGATTTCTAACGTCGCCAACGTTCCGCCCACGCAGACGTGCATGAACTGCCATCAGACCGTGAAGAGGGACAGCGCGCTCCTCGCACCGATTCGGGACAGCGCCCAGAGCGGCCGGCCGATGCACTGGATTCGCGTCCACAATCTTCCCGACTATGCCTATTTCACCCACCGCGTCCACGTCACGGCAGGCATCGGCTGCGTCACCTGCCACGGCCGCATCGACGAGATGGAAATAGTCACCCAGATGACGCCGCTCAGTATGAGCTGGTGCCTCGACTGTCACCGCAACCCCGCTCCCTATAGGCGCCCCGTCTCGGAAATCACCAACATGAGGTGGACGCCTCCGCGGGACATTCAGGCGCTTACGGCGTTGCTCGACCGCGAACGACCGGTCAATCCGCCGACTGACTGTTCGGGGTGCCACCGGTGAACCGGACATATTGGCGAAGTCTCGCCCAGATCGAGGACCGCCCCGAATTCCGCACCGCTCTCGAGCGGGAGTTCCCGGAGGGCGCCTCGGAGCTTCCCGAAGGGATCACCCGGCGCGACATGATGATGCTCGTGGGCGCCTCGCTGTCGCTCGCGGGGCTCGCGGGGTGCCGGCGTCCCGTCGAAGAGATCGTCCCCTTTGTCACGGCGCCAGAGGAGACGGTCCCCGGGATTCCCCGCTACTACGCCACGACGATGCCGTTCGGCCGGAGCGCCTACGGTCTCGTCGTCGAGAGCCACGAAGGGCGGCCGACTAAGATCGAGGGCAACCCCAGTCACCCCGCGACTCTCGGGGCGTCGAGCACGCGCATCCAGGCGTCCGTGCTTGGCCTGTACGATCCCGACCGCTCGCAGACGGTCAGGCTGAAAGGGGAGCCGAAGTCCTGGACCGATTTCGTGACGGCCTGGGGGGAACTGTCCAAGGCGCATGCCGCGGATGGTGGCGCCGGCCTTGCGGTCTTCTCCGAGTCCTTCTGTTCTCCCACGCTGGCGCGCCTGGCATCCGAATTCCGGGCCCGCTACCCGCGGGCGATCTGGGCGACCTACGAGGCGGTGAGCGACGAGAACCGGCTCACGGGCCTGCGAGCCGCCACGGGGCGCGACCTCGACCTCGTACTCCGGCTCGAGAGAGCGTCCGTGATCGTAGCCCTCGACGCCGACCCGCTCCTGACCGACCCCGAGATGATCCGTCATGCGCGAGGCTTCGCGGAGGGAAGGCGCGCGGGAGCCTCCGGTGGCGAGATGAACCGACTGTACGTGGTTGAAGGGGTCTACTCGCTGACGGGAGCCATGGCGGATCATCGGCTCCGTCTCGAAAGCCGGCAGATCGCCCCCTTCCTCACGGCGCTCGCTGCACGCCTGGCTCTGCCCGGAGCCGAAAGCCTTGGGCGAGCCGGCGTCCAGGGTGTGGACTCACGCTGGATCGACGCCCTTGCCAAGGACCTTCTGGCGAACCGCGGCAAGAGTCTCATCGTGGCGGGGGAACGCCAGCCCGCGGCCGTTCACGCCGCGGTCTGCGCCCTGAATACGTATCTCGGCAACACGGGCAAGACGGTCAGCTACTTCGAGACGAGAGACGCGGCGCTTCCGAGCGTGAGCTCGCTGGCCTCGCTCGTCTCGGCGATGAACGCGGGCACGGTCCAGACGCTCGTCGTCCTCGGCGGCAACCCTGTGTTCGACGCCCCGGCCGATCTCGACTTCGCTGCGGCCATGGCGAAGGTCCCTCACTCGATCGCGCTCGGGCACACGGTGGACGAAACATCCTCCAGGGCGGAGTGGCATATCCCGCGCGCGCACTACCTCGAATCGTGGGGAGACGCGCGCGCGGTTGGAGGCACGCTCAGCGTCGTCCAGCCGCTGATCCTTCCCCTGTTCGGCGGACGAACCGCCGTTGAAGTGCTGGGGCTGATGGTCGGAGACAAGGATCGTCCCGGCTACGAGATCGTGCGGGAGACCTGGCAACCGATCCTGGGCGAGAGCGAGTTCGACAGGAAGTGGAACCGCGTCCTGCATGATGGACTGCTTTCCGGCAGCGAGCTTCCAGAAGTTGTCCCCGATCTCACCGCGCAGCCACTGGCGGAGCTCGCGCGCCTGATCGGCGGCGGCGGCGCGGCCGGTTCCCAACCAGCCGAGGCGGGATCTCCAGGTGGCCTGGAGATCGTGTTCCTCCCATCGCCGTCGCTTCACGACGGCCGATTCGCGAACGACGGGTGGCTGCAGGAGCTTCCCGATCCCTTCACCAAGCTCACCTGGGACAACCCCGCGCTCGTGAGCCCGAAGACGGCGGAAACGCTCGGCCTAGCGAGCGAGGATGTCGTCCGTCTAGACTACGCGAGCCGCTCGCTCGAGCTTCCCGTCTCGATCCTCCCCGGCATGGCGGACGGCGTGGTGGCCCTCACCCTTGGCTACGGTCGTCGGCGCGCGGGACGGATTGGGTCCGGGGTCGGGTTCAACACGTTCACGGTCCGATCCTCCCGGGCACCTGGCTTCGACAGCGGCGTCAGACTCACCAGGCTCGGGCGCACGTACTCGCTTTCGGCGACCCAGGACCACGGCACCATGGAGGGCCGCCCCATCGTCCGCGAGTCGACGCTGGTCGAACTTCGATCGGAGGCATCCGGGCCGGCGCCAACCGAGGGCGCGCATGCGGAAGGAACACCCGGCGCGCTGGGGGTCTATCCGGAGGAAACGGAGCACTTCTCCCTCTGGAAGGAGCACACCTACGATCAGGGCCACCAGTGGGGGATGACGATCGACTTGAACGCCTGCATCGGCTGCAACGCGTGCATGACGGCGTGCCAGAGCGAGAACAACGTGCCGGTTGTCGGCAAGATCCAGGTTGCGAAACAGCGCGAGATGCACTGGCTCCGGGTCGACCGGTACTTCTCCGGCGAGCCTTCCGGCAGCCCGGAGGTCGTCTTCCAGCCCATTCCCTGCATGCAGTGCGAGGACGCTCCCTGCGAGCAGGTCTGCCCCGTGGCCGCGACCGTTCACGACGCGGAGGGTCTCAATGTGATGGTCTACAACCGGTGCATCGGGACCCGCTACTGCTCGAACAACTGCCCCTACAAGGTTCGCCGGTTCAATTTCTTCAACTTCACCAAGGACACCCCCGACATTCTCCGGCTCGCGATGAACCCGGACGTCACGGTCCGCGCGCGGGGCGTCATGGAGAAGTGCACCTATTGCACGCAGAGGATCAATCGGGCAAAGATCGATGCGAAGCTCGCGGGGCGCGCGCTCCGTGACGGCGACATCAAGACGGCCTGCCAGCAGGCCTGCCCCGCCTCGGCGATCGAGTTCGGAGATCTTCGGGACCCATCGAGCCGCGTGGTGAAGGCGAAGGCCGATCCACGCAACTACGCGCTCCTCGACGAGCTGAACACGAAGCCGCGGACGACCTATCTGGCCAAGGTGCGCAACCCGAATCCGGACCTCGAGGGCGCCGCATGACCGCCCGCACACGGCGGGTGCTCGGCGCGCTCGCGCTCACCTCTGTTGTCGCCCTCGCCGGCTGCGCGCGCGGCTGCACGTCGAGCCGTCCTCCCATCCATATCAACCCGAGCATGGACGACCAGCCGAAAGTCCGCGCGCAGGCGGCCAGCAGGTTCTTCTACAACGGCGCGTCCATGCGTGAGCCCGTTCCCGGAACGGTCCCGATCGGCGGGCTCCGGGAGGACGAGCCCTTCTTCACGGGAAAAGGAGCCGACGGGCAGTTCGTCGCGACGATCCCCCATCCCGTGGACGACGCGCTTGTCGAGCGCGGCCGCCAGCGCTATGGGATCTATTGCCAGCCGTGCCACGACGCTCGAGGGGACGGCAGGGGGATCCTGTTCCAGCGAGGCAACGTCCCCACCGCCACCTTCCACCAGGAGAAGATTCTGAAGTACCCGGACGGGCAGATCTTCGACGTCATCACGAATGGGCAGGGGCTGATGCCCGGGTACCGCTGGCCGATCCCTCCCGCGGACAGGTGGGCGATCGTCGCCTACGTGCGGGAACTCCAGCGCGAGCGGCAGGCACGGGCCGCGAGCGCGCCCGCGACTACCCCCTGAGGGAGACGACGGGATGAACGGTGCCATGAATCGCAAGCTGCTGTTCGTGCTCGGTCCCGCCACCGGTGTGGTGATGTTCGCCGGTGTCGTCCTGATCGCCACGTTCCTGACGAACCGCGAGTACAGGGAGCCTTACCGCGCTGCTGCCGCGACTGTTGACACCACGCCCCGCGTGGAGGGGCTGGCCGCCGAGAGAGAAGCCACGGAAGCGGCGGCTCGGGCAAAGCTGTACGTCGAGGCCGAGTACCGAACCTTCCCCGTCGTCGGGAGCCGCGTGGCCATCTGGGCGGTGGCGCAGCTCCACCTGCTGTTCGCGGCCTTCGTCCTTGCCGTTCCGCTCTTCGCATTCATCATCGAGGTCATCGGCTACAAGTCCGGAGACCCGCGATACGACCGGCTCGCGCACGAGTTCACGAAGCTCCTCTCCGTCTCCTTCTCGCTCACCGCGACCTTCGGCGCGTTCCTGACGTTCATGCTCATCATTCTGTACCCGAAGTTCACGAACTACCTGATGAGCGTGTTCTCCCCCACGTTTCTCCCGTACGTGCTGCTCTTCTTCGCAGAGGCCGGTTTCCTGTACACCTACTATTACGGCTGGGGGAAGTTCCATCCACTCGTTCATCTTGGCCTTGGGCTCGGCCTCAACCTCGTGGGCACGGCGATCATGTTCATCGCCAATGCCTGGCTCACGTTCATGATGTCGCCGCGCGGGGTCTCGGATACAGGAGCCGTGATCTCCGTCTGGGACGCGGTCTACAACTTCACCTGGATGCCGATCAACGTCCATCGCGTCATCGCAAACGTCGCCTTTGGCGGATCGGTCGCCGCCGCCTACGCGGCGTTCAAGTTCCTCCAGGCGAAATCCGACGAGGAGCGCGCGCACTACGACTGGATGGGATACATCGGCAACTTCATCGCGATCAGCGCTTTCCTCCCGCTTCCCTTCGCCGGGTACTGGCTCGCGAGCGAGATCTACGCGTTCTCGCAGACGCTCGGGCTCACGATGATGGGTGGCGCCTTCTCGTGGCTCTTCATCATCCAGGCCGTCCTCATCGGGAACCTCTTCCTCGCCGCCAACTACTATCTCTGGCTCGGGATGGGACGGGTCGAGGGGGCACAGCCGCTTCAGAAGTTCATCAAGTACCTTCTCATCGGGATCGCGGTCTGCTTCGCCGTCTGGGCGACGCCGCGATCGATCATCGCGACGGTGTCCGAAGTGCGGGCGATGGGCGGATCGGCGCACCCGGTTCTGGGCTTTCTCGGTGTCATGTCCGCCAAGAACACCGCCGTGAACATCCTGATCCTCACGACCTTCATGAGCTTCCTCCTCTACCGCCGGACGGGGAAGATTGCAGCGGTGGCGTGGGCGAAGATGGGCCATGCGGCACAGCTCTTCATCTTTGCGGGTGTCGCGATCTTCGTCATCTTCCTCGGCATCTACGGGTACTTCGTCGAGGCGACGGTCCGGATCGGGCTCTCGGTGCCCCAGGTCCTCTCGGTTCTGTTCGCGATGGTGTCGATCACGGCCATCGACATCTTCCTCTTCCGCGGGGCGAAGAAGACCGGCGAGGTACGCTGGGGCAGGATCCCGGCGATCTCGCAGTACGTGCTGATCTTCATCGCGGTCACCTTCACCTGGCTCATGGGGCTCATGGGCTACGTTCGCTCCGGGCTCCGCCAGCACTGGCATGTCTACGGCGTCATTCGGGACACCTCGGCCGACGCGTTCACGCCCACGCTGGGCTTCGCGACACAGGTCGTCTCGGTGACCGTCCTCGGGTTTTTCCTGCTGATCGGCTTCGTGTTCTGGATCACGAGCCTGCACGACCGACCCGAGTACGTGCCGTCGCCGCAGAAAGTGCCGCAGAGAGTGCCGCACACAGGCGGACAAATAGTTCTCGGAGGCGCGGTACCCCATCAGCCGAGCACCGCAGCTGAAAAATGACGGTTCCCCTCATCCCCCGAATCGGCGCTCTCGTCCTCGCGACGACGTCGTTCTATGCCTATGTCGGCCAGATGGTGCCGCAGAACGAAGTTCAGCCTCCTCCTACGGAGATTGTGATCCCGGCGGACCTGACCACGGACCAGATGGTCACGGTCGGCCGCCAGATCATGGAGACCAAGGGCCTCTGCTTTACCTGCCACACGGTCGGCCGGACCGGCGCGCTTCGATTCCCCGACCTTGCGGGGGTCGCCGGTCGCGCGGCAGAGCGCGTCCCGGGCCTGACCGATGTCGAGTACTTCGCCCAAACGATGTACGAACCTGACGCCTTCGTCGTGCCGGGATTCAATCCGGGGATGCCCACGATCAACAGGCCTCCGATCGGCCTGACCGATCAGGAGATCCTCGTGGTGATCGCCTACCTCCAGTCCCTTGGCGGCACGCCGACGGTCACGCTCCAGACAAGTCACCGCTACTACACCCCGCCGGCCGCACCGGGCGCGGCGCCGCCGCCCGGCGCTGCTCCCGCCCCGGGTGCCGCGCCGGGTGGAGCGCCGGCTCCAGCCACTACTCCGGCGCCGGGCGCTGCGCCGGGTCGTGGAGCTGTTACACCATGAACATCCTGGTCGTCCTCGTCGTTGCTGCCGCGTTCGGGCTCCTTCGCCTCCGTCGGGCCAATCTGCTGTTGTGGGCCGGCGCCTGGTGGGTGGGGATCTACGTCCTGCTCCGATTCGCATTCACGACCCCGATTCCTGCCTCCGTTGTCTCGATCTACATGGGAATCGTCTCGATCACGATCCTGGCGTACTTGTCCTCCAGCCAGGAGCGCCGCGAAGAAGTCTCCCGCCCGCTCGTCCGGTTCATGACGGAGAAGCGGTACACAGCGCTCCTGGGCGCAACGGCCGTCGCCATCCCGGCGCTCGCAGCCGCGAACGTCTACGTCCAGATGAACGTCCCCCTCGAGCCTCCCTTCTTCCCGCGAACGATCCATCCTGCATCGCCTTCCGAGATCACGGTCCACGACAACAGGATCGAGATCGACGCTGGAGACAACCCCTTCCGGCAGCTCGAGACGTCGAATCCGGAAGAGTTTCGCAAACATGTCGAGAACGGCCGCCAGGTCTACTATCGGAACTGCGTCTTCTGAATCGCCAAGGGAGGCCCCGGGATGCCCGAAGAAGGGGCGCCGTGGGACACGGCCATGCCCGCCTGGGAGAAGTTCCTGAAGGAAGACGAGATCTGGGATGTGATCCTCTTTCTCTACGATTTCACGGGCCAGAGGCCCCGCGCCAGGGAGGAGGTCGCGGCCGAATGATCCCTCGCCTGATATCGCGGGGGTGTGTCGTTGTCCTGTTCGCCTCGTTGTGTGCCGGGACGACGGTACCGGTGCGCACGCAGGGTCCCGACGTTGGGACCGAGGCACAGCGCGAGTCGGGCAAGACCCTCTACCTGAAGAACTGTGCGCAGTGCCACGGCGAGAAGGGCAACGGCGAGGGCTATGCCACCCCGCATTTGTACCCCCGGCCCCGCGACTTCACCCAGGGCAAGTTCAAGGTTCGCACGACTCCCAGCGGAGCGCTTCCGACCCATCAGGATCTTGTCAACATCATCAGGCGCGGCATGCCCTACACCTCGATGCCCGCCTGGCCCACGCTGTCCGACCAGGAAGTAGCGAATCTCGCCTACTTCATTACGACCTTCTCCCCCGGCTTCTCCAACCCCGAGATTGCTCCCCAGCCCGTGCCGCTCCCGAGCGCGCCGAGCGCGACGAATGAGGCAATCGAGCTCGGGAAGAAGCTGTACGTGGAAACCGGCTGCGTAAAATGCCACGGCAACCTCGGTCGGAGCGACGGACCTTCGGCTCCAACGCTGACGGACGACCTGGGCCATCCGATCCGCGCGGCAGACCTCTCGCAGAGCTGGACCTTCCGGGGAGGGTCGTCCCGCGAGGATATCTTCCGGACGATGACCACGGGGCTCAACGGATCGCCCATGCCGTCGTTCACTGACGCCCTGACGACCGAGCAACGATGGGCGATTACCGACTACATCGTCTCGCTCTCGGGGAGCAGCGGGCCTGGCTATACCAACCTCGTCGTCGCCAAGCCCGTCCAGGATCCGATCGACTTGGCGAAGGGGGCCGGACTTGGCGAAGGGGGCCGCGAGCTTCGAATCCGCTCCTGTCGCCCGCTTTCCGATCATCGGCCAGATCACGGAGCCCGGACGCGCGTTCTATCCTCCCACCACTTCCGTGACGGTTCAGGCCATCCACGACGCCGAGTCGATCGCCCTCCTCGTTCGATGGCACGACATGAGCGCGGAGAAAACGGGGAAGAACGGGCCGGCGCTTCCCGTGCCGCCGGAGGAGGAAGAGCTGGCGCCCGCCGCGCCGCCGGCACAAGAGTCCGACCCCTTTGCCGGGCTGACCGCCGACCCCTTTGCTCAGGACGTCGCCGACCCCTTTGCCGAGGAGGCTGCGCCCGCCGCCGCGCCGTCAGAGTTCTCCGACGCAGTCGCGATCCAGATTCCTTCGCAGGTGCCGACAGGCGCCCGCAAGCCCTACTTCATCTTCGGCGACGCCCAGAACCCGGTGGATCTCTGGTTCTTCGATATGGCCCGGCCCGAGCCTCTTCAGTTCACCGGCCGGGGAAGCGCGGACGTCGCGCCGAACGACACGGGGGATGTCACGGGTGTCGCGAGCTACGACCAGGGAGAATGGTCGGTCATCTTCAAGCGGCCCCTTCGCCCGACCTCGGACGCCGCGTTCTCACCCGGACAGTTCATGCCGGTCGCCTTCTCTGTCTGGGATGGGTTCTCGCGCGAACGTGGCAACAGGCGGGGTCTCACGGTCTGGTACTCCCTCTACGTCGAGCCCGAAGTGGTTCCATCGGCCGTTGGCCCGATGATCAGGACGGCGCTCTTCATCCTCGCCCTCGAGCTGATCGTGATCGGTTGGGTGCGGTGGCGCCGCGGTCCTCGCACCCGCGAGGAGCTTGGCGGTGGACGGACGCAACAGGCGACCACCAGCACGTGAGCTGCAAGGGGCCATCCGGAGGATCCGATGTACAAGAGCATCTACGTTCCCGTCGATAACTCAGACTACTCCAACCGCGCCGTCGCCAGCGCCGTCGCGTTGGGCAAGGCGTTCTCCGCGAAACTGGTCGGCTGCCACGTCTACGCGGCGAAACTGCACGATTATCGCTTCAGGCAGATGGAGTACACCCTGCCCGAGGAGTACATCGACGAGGTGGAACTGGAGCGACAGCGGAAGATCCACGACAGCCTCATTACGATGGGCCTCAAGCTCATCTCCGACAGCTATCTCGAGGGCATGTCACGCCTCTGCGAGGAGTCGGGCCTCGTGTTCGAGCCGCGGATGATGGACGGGAAGCATCACATCGAGATCCTCAAGGATCTCGCCGGCTCACAGCACGACCTGGTCGTGATCGGCGCCCTGGGAGTCGGCCGCGCGCGGGACAGCGTGATCGGTTCGGTCTGCGAACGCGTTGCCCGCCAATCCGATCGCGATGTCTGGGTGGTCAAACACGTACCCGAGCCAGGCGAGCCGGAGCGGGACACGATCCTGGTGGGCATCGACGGCAGCCCCCAGTCATTCGGCGCGCTCATGACCACCATCGAACTGGCCCGCACGTTCGGCAAGCAGATCGAAGCGATCGCCGTGTACGACCCCTATCTGCACTACTCCGTCTTCAACGGCATCGTCAACGTCCTCACCGAGCAGGCGGCGAAGGTCTTCCGCTTCGAGGAGCAGAATCAGCTCCACGAGGAGATCATCGACACCGGGCTCGCGCAGATCTATCAGTCTCATCTCGAGGTGGGCGAGCGGATGGCGAGCGAGGACGGCGTCGCGATCAAGAAGACGCTCCTCGACGGCAAACCCTTCCAGAAGATCCTCGACCACGCGCGCAAGACGAATCCGTGGCTCATCGTGGTAGGGCGCATCGGCGTCCACAGCCCGACGGACGAGACGGGGCTGGGGAGCAACGCGGAGAACATTCTCCGCGCCGCGCCTTGCGATGTCCTCCTTTCCACGCGCCTCGAGGTGCCGCGGCTCGATGTGCGCGCCGAGGAGACCGTCCGATGGACGCCCGAAGCCGAAGAGCGGATGACGCACGTGCCCGAGCAGGTCAAGGGAATCGCCCGCACCGGCGTCCTTCGCTTGGCGCTCGAGAAGGGGCATTCCGTGATCACCAGCGCGGTGATCGACGAAGCGATGGATCGGTTCATGCCGAAGAGCGCCTCGGCCGCGACGAAGGCACTGGCCGAGGCGGTGGCTCTCGAGCGGGCGAAGTCTGGCCCCGTGTCGATGTGCCGGGCGTGCGGCGTGACGGCTGCGCAGAGCGACCCCGTGCGGTGCACCGTCTGCGGCGCCACGGACTTCGAGGTAATCTCGCGGGAGATGATCGAGAGAATCGCAGCGGTGGAGGGAGGTCTCCAGGAGGAGACCACTTACGATGGCCGCAAGCTCCGCTGGTCGGAGGATGCCAGGAAGGGCCTCTGGACGATGAAGAACGCCTATCAGCGCCGCCGCGTCAAGGCGCGTGTCGAAAAGCGCGCGCGCATGATGAAGCTCGACGCGATCACGCTCGACTTCGCCCGACAGGTGATCGAAGAGGAGACCGGCACACCGCTGGAGATCGGGACTGCCACGACAGGCGTCGCCACTGACACGCGGCTCGTGGCGCGCGATGACAAGAAGAACCCGCTGATCTCGACGTTCGAGTGGACGGCCGACGCCGCGCAACGCATCTTGCGCGTACCGGCCGGCTTCATGCGGAACAAGACGCAGGAGCGGATCGAGCAGCTCGCGCGGGAACGCGCCGCGTCAACGATCGACCTGGCGCTCGTCGAGGAGGGCATCGACATCGGCAAGAAGATGATGGCCGATATGATCGCGACCTACCAGGGTCCGCCATCGACGGGCGCGAAGCCGATGCTCAATGAGGTGAGCCCGCTCACTGCACACAGAGCGTCCGAGGGGTGAGCGCGTACCGCTTTTGCCGCACCGATGACATCGGACTTCTCGTCGACGCGCTGAATCGCTGCTGGGCGCCGTACTTTCCGGACGAGCCGGCCATGACGCCGGCCGCGTTCAAGCGGTCGATTCGCGACCTTCAGGTCTGGTGCAGCAGCTGCATGGTCGCGTTTGCGGGCTCTGACCCGATCGGCGTCCTGATCGGCGCCAAGCGGCCTTCCGGCACCCTCGTCCACCGGATCGCCGTCCATCCCGACCATCGGCGACAGGGTCATGGGCGCCACCTGCTCGCCTCGCTCGGCTCGAAGCTCGCGATTCTCGGCCCCCCGAGAATCGTCGCCGAGGTCCCCGAGACTCTCGCGCCTGCCTGCGAACTGTTCCGCGCAAGCGGGTACGTCCAGGAAGCGCTCCTGACAGACTACGTCTCGCCCTTCGACTCGCGCGGCTCCGCCCCGCTCGCTCAGGGCGGGCAGACGTCTCAGCACGCCGGCGGGCTGGTGATCCCGATCACGGTCGACGATCTCGCCGCCAATGGTCTCCTTGAAGAGGCGCATTCGCAGACATGCTGGGAGCGCTCGGTCGAGACCCTCACGGCGAGGAAGGACGACATCGCAGGACTCGCCGTCGCCTCCGACGAGCGAATGGTGGAGCCCGTCTGAAGCACCTGCTCTCTCAACTCCGCGCGCGAGGCATGGAGACCTTCCGGTTCCCGAAGGTCCACCCGGGCGAGATCTCGAAGGAGTGGCTGGAGGCGCTCGGGTTCCGCGCCGCCGGCAGGCATCGGCTCTACGCAGCGACCCTTCGACACGGCTCAGGGTCGCCCTGAGCATCGTCGAAGGGCGAGGGAGCGGTCCAACTTCCAGAGGCTCTGGTCGGACGGGAAGGCCGATCGGACGGTCTGCCCGCAGGCTGCCGTCGGCAACGGTCAGAACGGCGAGAAGAATCAGCCGTCAGCGAGACAGGAAATTCTCCAGCGCCCAGATTTCCTCGGTAGGTTCTTCAGTGGCGGCGTCGAAGACGAACTGCCTTCCGTCAGGATGCACCGCGAGATTCTTGATGTTCTCCATCGGGATGCCAACCTTTTCGGGCCGGCCTCCGGCTGTCGGCACTTTCCAGAGGCTTTTATCGCCTCGGACCCACAGCAGAAAGCGTTGATCGCGAGTCCACGCCAACGCCTGACGATGCCATCCGGTTCCCAGTTCACGATCGACTGGCCTGAACACCTCCCGAGATTGGCCGCCGGCCGCGGGCATGACTTCCACGATGCCTCCCAGGAGAACCATGGCGAGCTGCAGGCCATCAGGCGAAACGGCAAGCGAAACGATGTCCGATACCGACGCCGAGACGTTCTTCAATTCGGATTCGCGTCGGGTCTCGATGTCAAACCGCATCAGCTTGACTCGATCGTCGAGGCCGATTGTGTAAAAAATGGTTCGGCCGTCTGGAGAAAGATCGTAGAACAACGCACCCCGAGGCACATGCGCCAGGAGCTCCGTGTTTCCGGTATCGATCGCCAGACGATAGAATCCGAACCCGGCACCCTGGGCATCCCCCGACTCGATTAACACTGAACGACTGTCGGGAAACCACTTCGGCCCACCCCAGAAGCAGCACCGCGACACAGAGAACGCCACCCGGGGCGGGAGAGGAACCGTGCGTTCCTCGCCGGTCTTTCGAGACCGAATGACGAGAAGTCTGATGGCCGCGGCCGTCAAGCGCGTCGCGTTGCTGTCGAACGAGTCGCGGAACGAGTAGTACGCCAGGTGCTCCCCATCGCGCGACCAGGTCGGACCGACGTTCACATTGACGAGCCGCTCGGTCATGGCCACGGGCGTCTTCGTGACCTGCGCGCTATCGAGATCCGTGACGTAGAGATTTCTGAGGCCGCCAGTGCTCGAGTAGTAGTAAAACGTTCCGCTCCTCGTGAGGCCAAGGGGTGTCATCGAGCCGACGTTGCTCCTGACGAGCGATGCCGGAGCGTTGGGACGCCCGTCCCTGATCGGCACTGTCCACAACGCATTGCTCCCGGTACGATCGCTCAGGAAGGCCAGACGCGAACCGTCCGGAGACCACAGCGGGAATGAATCGTTCGCCGGATTTCGCAGGACCGCTTCCTGGCTGCCGTCGGTCGCGAGCAGGAAGATGTCGAGCGGAGATCCCGCCTCGCCTTCGGGCACGTCATAGGCGATGAAGCGTCCGTCCGGCGAGGGGCTGAGCACGTTGGGCTTGCGCCACTCGAGCGATTTGATGCCTCGAAACGATCCATCCTGGATTGTCACGCTCCCGATCTGCCAGGTCCGACCCGGATGTTCGCGAAGCACCAGCAGTTGCCCGCCGTCAGGCATCCAGGCGCTCATGTAGACTCCGGCATTCAGCTCTGCTCGAAAAACGGTCCTGGGACGGACCGGTTCGCCTGCGGCAAGCGAAGCGACTCGGAGTTCAACCGCGTTCTCCTTGTGGATGTACCAGTCATAGGCGACCAGCCGGCCATCCGGAGAAATTCTTGCTGTACCCACGTATTCGGAGACCCAATCCGCCGTATCGGTCACGCGCCGGTTGATGCCGGTGCGAAGATCTCGTACGACGATGTCGCCGGTGGCGCCCGTAGAGCTCAAGTAACGGTCGTCCGGTGACGGATCACCCGGGTAGACGTCCAAGTCCTTGCCGGTCAAGATTCGGCGAGCGGTCTGCTTCGACGGGGAAACAGCGGGAGATTGCATGCTCGCCAGGCGCGCCCGCGCCTCGGAGACCGCCTCTGTCTGATCGCTGAACTCGCGCACGACGCGTTCGTAGGCCGCCTGCGATTCGGCGGCCCTGCCGAGCTTCTGATAGTCCCCCGCCATCCGGACGAGCGCCGTGGCCGCCGCCGCACGGTCCGTCTTCGCGTACGTCTCGACGATCGCCTGGTACTGTTTGATTGCGCCGTCCAGGTCGCCGTCGACGACGGCGGTCTTGCGCGCCGCCTCGATCATCGTCGCCGCAGTGTTCTGTGCGGTGACCAGCGATGCGCCGACGGCGACGATGGCGAATATCGAGAAGATCGATCGGGTCATCATGCTGCATCCCCCTTGGCCCGCACTCTACGGAGGCGTTGTACCGTGAGTGTCCTGGCACGTGTCACGGTGCTGCACTGATCACGCATCGAATCGGTACCCCAGCCCGCGAATGTTGACGAGGAATTGCGGCCGCTCCGGATCCGGCTCGATCTTCCGCCGCAGGCTGACGATGTGGTTGTCGACCACGCGGTCGTTGAGCGAGACGTCGCGCCCCCAGGCCGCGTCGAGCAGCTGCTCGCGGGTCAGCACGCGCCCGCGGCTGCGCACGAACGCGGTGAGCAGCTTGAATTCGAGCGCGCTCAAGTCAATCGTGTCGGATCCGCGCCTGACCTCGCACCGCGCGAAATCCACCTCCGTATTCCCGAAGCGGAACACGTCCGGTGATTCGGAACCGGCGCGTCGCAAGGCCGCTTTGACTCGGGCGCGCAGCTCGCGCGGACTGAAGGGCTTGGTGATGTAATCGTCGGCGCCAAGCTCGAGGCCCATCACCTTCTCCGCCTCGTGAGCTTTGGCGGTGAGCATGATGATCGGTGCGCGGAGTCCCGAGCGGCGCATCTCCCGGCACACGTCGAATCCATCCTTGCCTGGCAGCATGACGTCGAGCAGCACGAGGTCGAAGCTCCCGGCGCGAACGGTGCGCATTGCCTCGTCGCCGGTGGCCGCCACGACGACGTCGTAGCCTTCGGCGCGGAGATCGGCCTCGAGGGCGAACGCGATGCCCGCTTCGTCTTCGACCACCAGGAGCCGGCTCATGCCATGCCTCCGGCGGTTCGGAGGACCACCGTGAAGCGGCTGCCGCGGCCCGGCTCGCTGGACAGCAGAATCTCGCCGCCGTGCGCCCGCACGATCTCGCGCACCATGGCGAGCCCGATGCCCGTACCGCTGATGCGCCGCGCTTTCGAATCGCCGCCGCGAACGAAGCGATCGAAGATCTCACCTTGTTCCGCGATCGGAATACCGATGCCGTGATCTTGCACCCCGATGGAGAGCTGATCCGATTGCCGCGACATCTCGACCCACACCGTGCGGCACTCGGGCGAATACTTGACGGCGTTGTCGAGCAGGTTCCACAGCGCCCGCGCGAGCGCCTCGCGATCGGCGCGCGCAGTGATGGCGTCGCTCGCCCCGGTGAGCTCGATCCGGTAGCCGTCCTGTGCCACGCGCTCCTGAAAGTCCGCCACTGTCACGCGCAGCAGAGCAGCCACGTCAACGGTTTCCAGCCGCAGTGCCGCGGCTCCCGCCTCGAAGCGGCCGAAATCGAGCAGCCCCTCGACCAGCCGGCGCAGGCGATCGGTGTCGCGGACCAGGACGTCGAACGACCTGCGCCGAAGCTCATCGTTCGGGAACCGATCGTGAGCGAGCATCTCGGCGATGTGAGACATCGACGTGAGCGGACTGCGAAATTCGTGCGAGACCGCAGCGACGAAGTCCGACTGTAGTCGCGACACGCGCAACTCGCGCGTGATGGCGCGCAGAATGAAGTACCAGCCCGCCAGCAGCACCAAGCCGACGACGCCGAAGGTGAGCGTCAACAGCCGGCGCCGCGGAGAGGGCGGCGAAGCGATCGGATTCGGTGCGGCGGAGACGTGGAGCGTCCACGGCAGGCCGGCCGCCGCGGCGGTTCGCGTGGCGACCATGCGTGTCGGTGGACGGTCGCCGACCAGCGTGCGGCCTTCCGGGTCGCTCAGCGCACACCGCAGATTCGAGGGAGCCGCGCTCGCACAGAGCGAGGCGAGAAAGGCTGGTTCGGCTACGACCGCATCGAGACCCGTTTGGTTCGCCCGCCACGTCACCAGCGTCGGGCCCTCGAGGAGTGCGAATGCGTCTCGCGCGGCGGGCGTCGGCGAGTTCAGCTTCTGCCAGAGCCAGCCGACGGCATCCGCGCGTACCGTGGCATTCGCATCACGTGTCGGCTTCATCCCGAGCCAGCTCGCCGCCTGCATGGAATAGAACTCGTACTCGGTTTTCAAGAGCCGCCAGCGGCCACGAGAGAGGTCCAGGCGCAGCGCATCGGCTTCCCGGCGAAGCTCGGAGAGACGCCCTTCCGCCTCGAGCACGCTCGCTCGACCGACGGTCGCGACCAGCGTGGCGGGAAGGCCCTCGACGTCGGCATCCCGGATCTGCGAAAGCTGCTCGTAGGCCACCAGAGCGGCGCCGGCATCGTGCTGCTTGCGGCGAACCCTTGCCAGCCGCGCGAGCGCTCCGGCGCGGACGGCAGGATTCGCCGATCTCACCAAACGCGAGTACTCGCGTGCCGCCAGGTAGAGATCGCGGTCGGCGAATTCGTACTGCTCTCCTCGATCGAACGCTTCGGATGGCGCAGCGGGCGGGCGGGCGGGAAACGGGTAGTAGAGAAGACTGTCCTCAGGCCATACGCGAATGACACCCGGCGCGAGCGAGAGCCTGGAGACCCCGGACGGGAGGCGCACCGTGGCGTCCGGCTCCGCACTGGTCCGGCTCTGAAGGTCCGCGATCGCTCGTTGCATGGCTGCTGCCGCGCGGTCGGCCGCCTGATCGAGCGCTTCCTGCCTCCGTTGCACGTCGAGCGCCGCGTCCTGGGCCAGCAGCAGCCAGCCGAGCCATCCGAGGGCGCCGCTCGAAACCAAGGCGACACCCACGAAGACGACGAGCATGAGCCGGGGCGGCCGCAGCCAGTGTCGGACCTGCATGGTGTGTTCGCGAGGATAGTCCCGGCGTGTCCGCTGACGATGTGCCGAGTGTCAGGATCGTGTCAAGCGGCAGCCCGTCAGTTTCCTTCGCGAATCGTTCCTGACAACGACTTGAGGAAAGCAACCAGCGCCCGCTTTTCTGTGGATGTCAACCGCAGTGGACGAATTTCGGGATCCTGTGCCGGATTCCTGCGACCGCCGTCGCTGTAGAAGTTGACGACGTCTTCCAGCGTCCGGAGGCTCCCGTCGTGCATGTAGGGAGACGTGCGCGCGACCTCGCGCAGCGTGGGCGTCTTGAACGCGCCACGATCGTCCGGCCTGTTCGTGACGCCGAAACCGCCCGGATCCGTGAAGGCCCCCGTGACGGCCGATCCGCCCTGATTCTCGCGCCAGGCGACGCCGGTATTGTGCAGCCGTTCGTCGGAAAAAGTGGGCCCGACATGGCACGTGGTGCAATTGCCCTTGCCGCGGAAAATCTGCAGTCCGCGTTGCTGCTCCTGTGACAGCGCGCCGCGGTCGCCGTTGAGGAAGCGGTCGTACGGAGCGTCGCCGGACATGACGCTGCGAACGTAGCTGGCCAGTGCGCGCGAAATTGTCGTCGCAGCCAGACCCAGGCGCCGCTCGGCCTCGGCCAGCGTCAGGTCCATTTCATTCGGATCTTGAATCGGCTCGAGCACTTGCGCTTCGAGCGTCGGCATGCGTCCATCCCAGAAAAAGGCGCGGCCCCAGGCACGATTGATCAGAGCCGGTGCATTTCGGCGGCCCTTCCGGTTGAACACACCGATCGCCTGGGCTTGCGGGGTGGAGAAGGCGCGGCGAGAGTCGTGGCACGACACACACGCCACGCGGCCGTCGCGCGACAGACGACGGTCGTGGAACAATCGGCGCCCGACCTCCACTTTTTCGCGGGTGATTGAATTGTCTTCCGGAACCGGCATGTAGAGATCGAGTCCGAGAGGAATAGTGAACGACAACGCGACCACGAGCCACATGATCCGAGCATAGCCACCGAGTGTCGCGCAACGATGATGATTCGGTCAGGATCGTGTCAAGGAATCATCCTTCGTGCCGGCGTGTTGGGGTTGTCCGGACGACCCGACTCAATGGTTCTGCAGTTCACTCGGTTCGCCGTGCGTCGGCGGACATATCCGGGCGATCGCCGATTCCAGGCTTTCGAGCGCCCGCGCAAGGTCGTGAAGTTGCTCTGCGGTGCTCTAGGGGTCACCGCCGGTCGGTGTCGCCTCCGCTTCAGTGTCGGTCGGCGAAGTTCCCTAGCAGCCCGTGGTGAAAACGGTCCTGGCAGACACGTGTAACCGACGGTCGTCGCGCGGCGCGAGTCGGTCGCCGAGGCACGTCGACGGTCGATAGATCATCGCGATGATGGTCCAGAGCACCTGAGGGAGCCGAATGAGGGACCAAAGAGTGTTCAGGAGCGCGGCCCCATGGTCCTGGAGGCTCCGGGGCGTGCCGACGCCGCACAGCGTCCGCATCAGCAGGCCGAGATTCAACGCGCAGGCATGCAGCAGCACGCGTTTGAGGATGTTGACGTGACCTCGGAGATGGACGCGCCGCATCCGGCCGGTTTCGTAGAGATGCGCAAACGGACGTTCCAGTCGCTCGCCTCGCTGGCGGAGCAGCCGTTTGCCTCGCTCAGCACGAATGCGCCGACGGTTGCGATAGACAGGGTCGCGAGCCTCGGGGTGCTTCGTCCAATTGCGCCGTCCCCGATCGGGTTCCGAGATGTAACTCCGCACACCCACCGCTTCGAGATCCACGAGCGCCTGATTGCTGTGATAGCCCTTATCCCCGACGACCTCTTCGAGACCCTCGCCATCGGACACGACCGTCTCAATCTTCTCGGCAGCATCGATCAGGGTCTCGATGCTCGTGGTCGTGTCGCCCGCATCCGCGTCTTGCACCGTGACCGCCACAACCGCGCCGGTCTCCAGATCGACCGCGTGCTCGGCCTTGTGGGCGAGGTGCGTCCGGCCATCCTTCATCTTCGTGATTTTCGCGTCGGGATCGTGCGGATGCTGCCAGTCGTCGTTCGAGCCCTTGTGTTTCCGCTTGCGATCGATGCGCGCCAAGTCCTCGCGCGTCGGCGTCTCGATGCCCGAAGCCTGTGCCAGCCGCGTCAGGAACTCCTCGTAGCTCTCGCCGGTGTCGCGCCGTACGATGCTGCGCAGCGCCGCGTTGGCTTCCAGCGTCGTCGCGTCGATCCCGATCGTCTTCCCGTTGACGAGATGCGCATCAGCGAGTCGCTGCAACACCCACGTGAACACCGCCTGATGCGTTTCGATGTCGATCAGACGACGCGTGCGCGAGACCGTCGAATGATCCGGCGGCGCCTCGTGCAGCTCAAGCCCCAAAAAGCTCCGCACGCTCAACGAGTCGGCCGCCCGCCACGCGATCGCGCGCTCGGAGTCGAGCCCTTCGAAGTACCCGAGCAGCAGCATGCGGAAATATCGACCCGGCGGCAGGCCGGGACGA
>JACPCS010000131.1 GCA_016184455.1 Acidobacteriota bacterium | reverse complement strand
AACGGCTCGTCTGGGGGAGCAACTGGCCGCATCCGAACGAGACGCAGAAACCAGACGACGCGCGGCTGTTCGATCTGATGGCGCGGTGGGCGCCTGACGAGGCGACGCGGCGACGGATCCTCGTCGACAATCCCGCGGCGCTGTACGGAAGAAGTGCGCGGCGGCTTCAAAGGCCTCGAGGGCCCCGTGGCCGCGCCCGACGGCGGGCTGTTCTTCAGCGACATCCCCGCGAACATCACCTACAAGCTCGAGCCGAACGGGACGATCGCCGTCTGGCGCGAGAACACCAATGGCGCCAACGGCCTCTTCGTTGCCCGGGACGGCCGCCTGCTCGCCGCCGAGGGCGCGGGCCGTCGGATCGTCGCGGTGACGGCCGACAAGCGTGTGATGCCGCTTGCCACCGCCTTCAAGGGCCAGCCGCTGCGCGCGCCGAACGATCTGATTGCCGACAGCCGCGGCGGGATCTACTTCACGGATCCCGCACCTCGGCCGGCGCCCGACGCCGCGCCGAAGGAGCCGGGCAACCTGCATTACCTGACGCCCAGGGGCGAGGTCCTGCTCCTCGACGGCCAAATCAGGCGCCCCAACGGCGTCACCCTCAGCATCGACGAAAAGGTGCTGTACGTCGGCGATACGGAAGGGGAGTTCGTCATCGCGTTCGACGTCGGGCCTGACGGCCGCATCTCGAACAAGCGCCAGTTCGCCAGGCTGCTCGAGCTGGAAAAGGGCTCGCTCGGTCCGCGCAGCCGGGCGGATGGGATGGCGATCGACGCGATGGGCCGGCTGTACGTGTCGACGGCCGCCGGGATTCAGGTGATCGATCGCACCGGCACGCATCTCGGCATCGTTCGCCTGCCATCGGTGGCGAGGAACGTCGCCTTCGGCGGCACCGATCGCCGGACGCTCTATCTGACCGCGCTCGCATCGCTCTATCGCGTGCGAATGCTGGCCGAGGGGCCGGCGAGCCGGTCGAAATAGGTGCAGCACGAACCGCTGATTCGGCAGGCGATCGAGCTGGCCCGCCAGGCGCGGGCGGCGGGCAATCACCCGTTCGGGGCGCTGCTCGCGATCGACGGGACGATCGTGCTCACCGCGCAGAACACGATCAACACGGATCGCGATCCGACGGCGCACGCCGAGACGAATCTCGTCGCGGCCGCCATTCGCCGGCTGTCGGCAGAGGAGATTCGGCGCAGCGTGCTCTACACGAGCTGCGAGCCGTGCGCGATGTGCGCCGGCAAGATGTACTGGGCAGGCATTCGATCGCTGGTGTACGGTCTTCCAGCGGTCGACCTGGCGGCGATGGCCCGCCGCGATTTCGTGGTCCCCTGCGCCGACCTGTTTGCGCGCGCGCGGGAACCGGTCGCCATCATCGGTCCGGTGCTGCCGGATGAAGCACGGGCCGTGCACGTCGGCTTCTGGACTGCACAGTGAGGGGCACTATGCGTTACCTGCGTGTCGTCACGCTGCTGCTGTTCGCGATGTGCCCCGCCGCGGCCCCGTCTGCGCAGGCGCAGGCACCCCCTGGCACCTTCCGCCTGCTCGAGGCGACGATCGACGACATCCACGCGGCCTTCCGCGCGAACCGGCTGACCTGCCGGACGCTCGTCGATGCGTATCTGCGCCGCATCGAGGCCTACGACCAGGCGGGTCCACGTCTGAACGCGGTGCAGACGATCAACGCGCGTGCGCGGCAGGAAGCCGATCGCCTCGATGCCGCCTTCCGGGCGTCGGGTCCGACCGGTCCGTTCCACTGCATTCCCGTGCTCGTCAAGGATCAGGTCGAGACGATCGACATGCCGACGAGCTACGGGTCGATCCTGTTCAAGGATTTCGTGCCGCAGCGCGACGCGACGGTGGTGGCGAAGCTGCGGCGCGCCGGCGCGATCATCATCGCCAAGACCACGATGGGCGAGTACGCGGCGGGGTACCTGAGCACGGCGTCGGCCGGCGGCCCCATCCGCAACCCCTACGACCCCCGGCGCAACGCGAGCGGCTCGTCGAGCGGCAGCGGCGCGGGCGTCGCGGCCAACTTCGCGACGGTGGCGATCGCGGAGGACACGGGAGGATCGATCCGCGGCCCCGCCGCCGTGCACAGCCTGGTCGGGCTGCGGCCGACGGTGCCGCTCGTCAGCCGGCACGGCATGATGCCGGCCAAGCCGACGACCGACACGCTCGGGCCGATCGCCCGCACGGTGAGGGATACAGCGATGCTGCTCGACGTCATTGCCGGCTACGACCCGAAGGACCCGGTGACGGCGCAGGCGGTCGGGCAGATTCCGAACACGTACACTGCCTTCCTCGCGGCAGACGGCCTGAAGGGCGCGCGCGTCGGCGTCATCCGGCAGCCGATCGACACGAAGACCGACCCCTCGTCCGAGGACTACCGGAAGGTGAAGACGGTGATCGACCGCGCGGTCGCCGAGCTGAAGGCACGTGGTGCGGACGTCGTCGATCCGATCGCCATTCCCGACCTCGCGCTGCGGGTCGCCCGGGCGTGGGATGTCAACGTGTTCGAGACGGAGCCGGCCATCAATCGGTATCTCGCGGAGCATCCGAACGCGCCGTTCAAGACGCTGCGCGACATCCTCCTGACCGGCAAAGTCGTCCCGTCGCGCGTCCGCGTGCTGATGGGCAACATCGGCCGGTCGCCGGAGGAAGCCGGCTACCTGCAGGCGCTGCGGATCAACGACGAGATCCGGCAGCAGGTGTTCAGCGCGATGGCCGAGCATCGGCTCGACGCGCTCGTGCACGCGACCTACGATCACCAGCCGGCCGTCATCGGCCCGAACGAGATGACCGACCCGCGGCTCGATACCACGGGTCAGGGCAGCAACCGTCGTCTGGCGCCGGTCCTCGGCTTTCCGGCGCTGACGGTGCCGGCGGGGTTCACGAGCGACGGCATGCCCGTCGGGCTCGAGCTCGTCGGCAGGCCGTACGCCGAGCCGACGCTCTTCCGCCTCGGCTTCGCGTTCGAGCAGGCGACCGACCACCGCAAGCCGCCGTCGACCACGCCGGCCCTGCCGGGCGAGCCATGAGCGCCAGAAGGGGTCGCTCCTCGGCCGCCGGCGGCCGCATCGTCCGTTTCCTTGGGCCTGCGCTGCTGCTGTGGGCCTGCACCGGTACGGCGGCGCAGCCGGATCGACTGCTCGCCGCGGTCGATCACCTCGTGTACGCCACGCCCGATCTGCAGAGAGGGGTCGATCGGGTGGAGAAGCTCCTCGGCGTACGGGCGACGGCAGGCGGCCAGCACCCCGGGCGCGGCACGCGCAACGCGCTGCTGTCGTTCGGTCCGACGTCGTATCTGGAAATCATCGGCCCGGACCCGGAGCAGCCGACGCCCGCTCTGCCGCGCCCGTTTGGCATCGATGGTCTGCGGGAACCGAGGCTCGTTGCGTGGGCCGCGAAGGCCACCGCGCTCGAGCAGCTGGCGGCCGATGCGGTACGCGGCGGCGTGACGCTCGGCGAGGTGATCGCGGGAAGCCGCCGACGCACCGACGGCGTCCTGCTGACGTGGCGCTACACGGATCCCCGCACGGTGGTGGCCGACGGCCTCGTGCCGTTTTTCATCGACTGGGGACGCACGCCGCATCCGGCTGCCAGTGCTGCGCCTGGCGCGACGCTCGTGGCCCTGCGCGCCGAGCACCCCGACGCGCAGCGGGTGCACAATGCGCTGAACCGCGTGGGCGTCGAGTTGCCGGTCCGGCAGGGCCCGCGCGCCGCGCTCATCGCCACCATCGAGGGCCCGCGCGGGCGCGTCGAGCTGCGCTAGGCGTATCGGCAAAATGCGCTGAGCAAGAGGAGGAGAGGTCATGTCCCGTGTCGCTGTAGTCGTCGGCTGCCTCGCGCTGACGGTCGTCGCGTCGGCGCAGGGTGCGCGCGGGTCGCTCTCAGGCACCGTGAGTGTCGCCTGGAGCGGCGAGCGGCCCCGCGACGCGCCGATCCAGATCCGCCATCGCGATACGGGCGCCGTCCTGCGGACGGCCAGCGATCCCGACGGCCGCTATCAGTTCGCCGACGTGCCTGCGGGCGAATACGAGCTGACGGTCGCGATGCCGTGCTGCGGCTTCGATCCGTACCGGCGCACGGTCGCGGTACGCGCCGGCCAGACGACCACATTCGACATCTCGCTCGTGGAGAACGTCGGTGGCAAGACCCTCGGGGACGATCCGGGCCGCAACGCCGACCTGCTGCGCGACCGCGCGAAGGTGCCGAACCTGCCGGTGCCGCGGACGCCTGACGGCAAGCCCGATCTGTCGGGCGTGTGGCTCGTGTACCGCGATCGCTACCCGGAAGACGCCGCCGCGCTGCCCTGGGCGGCCGCCCTCGCGAAGCAGCGCATCGCAAACAACAGACATGACGCGCCGCACACGCGCTGCCTGCCGGGAGACTTTCCCGTCCCTGGCGCGTCGAGCCCGTGGCTCACGAAGTTTCTCCAGACGCCCACGCTGCTGGCGATACTCTTCGAGGACGTGCCAGGGTTCCGCCAGGTGTTTCTCGACGGCCGCAGCCATCCGGCCGATCCGAACCCGGCGTGGCTCGGGCACTCGGTGGGTCGCTGGGAGGGCGACACGCTGGTCATCGATACCGTCGGCTTCAACGATCAGAGCTGGATCGGCGTCTATCCGCACACCGAGCAGCTGCGGACGACCGAGCGCTACCGGCGGCCGGAATACGGACGCCTGGAGGTGCAGGTGGTCTACGACGATCCGGGCACGTTCACGCGCCCGTGGACGCACAACCTGGTCTGGTACCTGGCGCCGCAGGAAGAGCTGATCGAGTTCGTCTGCGAGAACAACCGGACGGATTTGCTGGTAGGGAAGTAGGACGGTCGTGGGGCGAACCTTTCAGGTTCGCCCCGCGCGAACCCGAAGGGTTCGCGCCACATGCGTGCCTATCTGACGATCGGCGCGCCGTCGCCGCCCGGCACCGATCCGCCGAGGAACAACCGCCTGCCGTCGGCGAGGATGAAATTGCGGCCGACCGCCTTGTTCGTGCCGTCGCGCGCCAGGTACCCCTCGATGACGAACTCGGTGCCGACCTGCAGTGTGTTCTTCGTCACGCCGAGCCGGATCAGCTGATTCGGGCTCCCGCCTTCGATCATCCAGCGGACGACCTGACCGTCCGGTCCCTTCACGTCCATGTGGAACCACGAGTGGGGGTTGATCATCTCCCACTTCACGAGGCTGCCGGTCAGCTTGATCGGCTTGGTGACGTCGAACTCCGCTGCGAACGAGTGATGCGCGCGGAGCGGTGCGGCGGCGAGCAGCACACCGAATGCGGCCCACAGAATGGCGCGGTTCATGGTCATAAGGCGTCTCTCCTACTGCGAGGACTTCTTCGCGGCCTCGGCCGCGCGCGTCTCATCGGCGCGCGCGCCGGCCAGCGCGTTGTACAGGCTGCGGTTCCCCTCGTGGCACGCGTGCTCGAAGATCGGCCCGTTGGTCTTCATCATCGGCAGCTCCGCCGACCACGCACGTGCCCATACGGCGGGGTCATCGATGGTGAACTGGTAGAGGATCCGATCCTCGGCGACGCGCGTGAAGCGCTCGGTGAGCCGCATCTTCTCGCTCGCGCCCTGGGCGAACGGGTTCTGGTCGGTGAAGTTCGTCGACTCGACGACGAGCGTGTCGCCTTCCCAGCGGCCGACGGGATTGCCCGTGAGCTGCTGGACGTTGCCCGACAGGTGCGGCCGGCGGTCGAGCGGGATGATCCGCGGCTCGTGGATCATCTCGACGAGGATCATCACGTACCCCGGCGCCTGGATGATCTGGTAGAAGTTGTTGTACGCGCCAGGGAGCATCGGCGGCCCCGCGCGGTCCATCAGAATGCAGCGCACGCTGAACGACTGGTTCTGCGCGGCGTCCCACGGCCCGCCCATGCGCTTGCGCGCCTCGGCGCGCTGGGCCGCGAGCCGCTTCCCCTCGGCGGTGAGCGGAGGCAGCCGGCCGTCGGGCGGATCGAAGATGAGCGACGTGCGCATGTTCAGCGGCACGCCGCCCTGGTTGCGGTCGAGCCCGAACTGCGTGAAGTCGTAGTGGACGTCGGCGATCGTGCCGGGCGTCGTCTGCTCGCTCTCGGCCGCCGCCGCCTTTTTCATGATCTCGATGGCTTCCTCACGCGTGAAGAACTCGCGGTTGATCTCCGGGGGCCGCTGGAGCGGAGTGTAGGTCGAGTTCGTCCAGTAGCCCTGCAGATCGGGCTGGCCATCTGGCGTGCGCGGCGCCTTGTACCCGCGCGCTTCCGCCGTGGCTCTGCCCGTCGCCGCGCCCTGAGCGGCGGCGACAGTGGCCGACAGCATGACTGCGAGGACGACCATGACACTGACAGGAACTCGGTAGCGCATCTGGCGCCTCTCTTTCAGGTGCTCACTGCGTCGGCTGCTTCCGGAGGTGGCCGTAGATCAGATCCTCGGCGAACTCCACGCACCGGAACTCCATGAGCTGCGCGTTCTTCTCGAGCCGCCGGTAGATCGGCATGCTGATCTTCCACGGCTTTGAGAAGGTCTTGGGGTCCTCGAGCGTCGCTTCGTACAGCAGATGGTCGGGCCCGGTCGCCGTGAAGCGCTCGACCACCTTCAGCGCATCGCTGTGGAAGTTGCCCGCGCGATCGAGCCACGTCATGCCGTTGAAGCCCGAGGTCTCGACCACGAGCGTCTCGCCCTCCCAGCGGCCGTTCGACCATCCCATCCAGCTGTCGGCCGGCGCATCCGTCTGATCGTCCATGTAGACGGTCCGCACGGCGCGAGCGAACGTGAAGACCATCATGATGTGCTTCGGCGTCTGGATGATCTGAAACGGGTACGGCATGTACATCGCGCGCGGCGTGCCGGGCAGATAGCACTTGATCTCCGGATCGAGCGTCATCCGGTTCTCGAAGTTCTTGCGCTTCTGCTCCGCAGCAGCCGGCAGGTACGGGATGCGGCCGCCCTCGACGATGCCGAGCCCGGGTGGAATCGCGCCGGCGGCGCCGAGCGCGGGCACCGGGCCCATGGCTGCGGCGTGCGGCTCGACGTCCCAGTAGGCTTCGGTGATGGCCTGCCAGATGCCGCTCAGATTGGGCTTGCCGTCGCTTGTCCGCGGCGCTTTATACGTCGTCTGCGCAGCGGCGGACGCGACGGACAGCGAAAAGGCGGCCGGCAACGCGGCCGTGACGATCACCCACCGAGTGAACCGGCTTCGCATCTGACCACACCCCCCGGAAAGGGCTCGACCGCGCGTACAGCTTCGACTGCGGCATATTGAACGCCCCGTCCGGCAGGGAGTCAAGATAATTGACAACCAGCGCCGACCTGAATCACTGTCGCTGCCGGGTCCGAAAGGCCCCGGCGTACGGGAGGCAGAGTCACATGAGGATGCACACGGCCGTCCGCGCCCTGATCGCGATCGCGGCGCTCGTCGCGTCGGCTGCCGGTCTCGCCGCGCAGGCGCCGCCGCCGCTGTCGATCGCGCGGCAAGGGTACCTGTTCGCGGGCGGCACGTACTCGACGATCAACGGCCGCCGCGTGCTGTCGGGGCACCTCTACGCGGAATTCCAGATACCCGCACACCAGGCGCGCCGCTGGCCGATCGTCATGGTCCACGGCGGCGGCCAGTCGGGGACCAACTTCACGGGCACTCCGGATGGGCGCGAGGGATGGGCGCAGTTCTTTCTGCGTCAGGGTTACGCCGTGTACGTCGTCGATCAGCCGGGACGCGGCCGCGCGGCCTACGACGCGAGCGTCTACGGGCCGGCGACCGAGCTGAATCTCGACACGATCGAGCGGCGCTTCATCGCGCCGGAGCGCTTCACGCTGTGGCCGCAGGCGCGCCTCCATACGCAGTGGCCGGGGTCGGGTGCGCCCGGCGACGCGGCGTTCGATCAGTTCCTCGCCTCGCAACTGCCGTCCATCCAGGGCTTCGCACTGCAGCAGACGCTCAACCGCGACGCGATCGTCGCCCTGCTGGAACGGATCGGCCCCGCGATCCTGCTGACGCACTCCCAGTCGGGCGCGTTCGGCTGGCCGGTGGCCGACGCGCGCCCCGATCTCGTGAAGGCGATTGTGGCGGTGGAGCCGAACGGGCCGCCGTTCTTCGCGGTGGAGAACGTGCCCGCGCCCGAGTGGTTTCGCGACGCGTCCACGGCCGTGAACGTGTGGGGCGTCACCGCGGTGCCGCTGACCTACGATCCGCCCGCGGCGAAGCCGTCGGAGCTCGCCATCGTGCGCGACGAACGCCCGGACGGACCGGATCTCGTGCGGTGCTGGCTGCAGCGGGCGCCCGCGCGGCGGCTGCCGAAGCTGGCGGGCGTGCCGACGCTCGTGCTGACGGGAGAGGCGTCGTATCACGCGCCGTACGACCACTGCACGGTCAAGTACCTGCAGCAGGCGGGCGTCCGCCCGACGTGGGTCCGCCTCGCCGACGCCGGGATTCGCGGCAACGGACACATGATGATGCTGGAGAAGAACAATCACGAGATCGCCGCGCTCATGGCGCGCTGGCTTAATGGGGTCGGAGGTCATTTTTAGAGGACAGTCGCGACGACCGACTATTCCTGGACTGTCCTCGAAAAATGACCTCCGACCCCATACGCCGCGCGCGCTGCGACTGGGCGCGGACGCCGCTCAGCATGGCGTACCACGATCAGGAATGGGGCGTGCCGGTACACGACGATCGCACCTTGTTCGAGTTCCTCATTCTCGAGGGCGCCCAGGCGGGACTGAGCTGGGAGACGATCCTGCGCAAGCGCGACGCGTATCGCGCGGCGTTTGCCGGCTTCGATCCGTCGCGCGTGGCGCGCTTTGCGGCGTCGCGCGTCGAACGGCTCCTCGACAATCCCGGCATCGTCCGCAACCGGCTGAAGGTCGAGAGCGCCGTCGCCAACGCACGGGCGTTTCTCGACGTGCAGGAGGAGTTCGGGTCGTTCGATCGCTATGTGTGGCGGTTCGTCGACGGTTGGCCGAAACAGAACGCCTGGCGCGCGCTTCGCGACATCCCGGCGCGCACGTCCGAGTCGGATGCGCTCAGCGGCGACCTGCGGCGCCGCGGCTTCCGCTTCGTCGGCTCGACGATCTGCTATGCGTTCATGCAGGCCGTCGGCCTCGTCGACGATCACCTCGTCACCTGCTTCCGGTACGCACGCGCCTCGCGCGCCCGGCGCCATGCCAGTCTCTGAGTTCCGGCTGCGGCGGCGGGTGCAGTTCTACGAGGTGGACTTTGCGGGCATCGTGCACTTCAGCTGGTTCTTCCGCTACATGGAGGAGGCCGAGCACGGGCTGTGGCGCGAGGCGGGGCTCAGCATCGCGGCGCACGACGCCGGGCTGGCCTTCCCGCGCGTGGCGGCCTCGTTCGAGTACCGCCGGCCGCTTCGCTTCGAGGAGGAATTCGACGTCTCCATCCGCATTGCCGCGATCGGAGAGAAGACGATTCGCTACGCGTGCGAGGTCACGCGCGGCGACACGCGAATCGCCACCGGCGCGATGACCATTGCCTGCGTCAGCCATCGGCCGGGGGAGCCGATGAAGGCCGTTGCGATCCCGGCGTCGTTCGCGTCACGATTTCAGGTGGCCACGGAATGACGACGCCGGGTCAGAGAGGCCCAGGCCCGCGTGAGGATGCATCCATGAAGAATCGTGACGTCCGCACGTTGATCGACTATCACTACTGGGCGCGCGACCGCATGCTCGAGGCCGTCGAGGCGCTGACGCCGGAGCAGTTCACGCGCGAGCTGGGCGGCAGCTTCCGCTCGGTGCGCGATACGCTGGCGCACATCTACGGCGCCGAATGGATCTGGTACGCGCGGTGGCACGGCGACGTGCCGACGGCGCTCCCGACGCCGGACACGTTTCCCACCTTCGCCTCGGTCCGTCAGGCGTGGCGTGACCATGAAAAGCGGATGCGGGCTTTCGTCGACGGCGTCGACGATCACGGCCTCGAGCGCGTGATCTCGTACAAGCTGCTGAACGGTCAGCCGGGCGCCTCGGTGCTGTGGCACATGATTCAGCACGTGGTGAACCATGCGTCGTACCATCGCGGTCAGGTGACCACGCTGCTCCGGCAGCTCGGCGCGGCGCCGCCGAAGAGCACCGATCTCACCACGTACTACCGCAAGATGGGAGCCAAGTCGGTATGACTACCGCCATCGTCGTTGCGCTGCTGCTGGCCGGCGGCCAGACCGCGGAGCCGCCGAAGAAGCCCGATCTGGCGACGATCAGCGCCAGGCTCGGCATGTGTACGGCCGACTTCACGGTCGCGGACGCCGATGGGAAGCCGGTCTATGCCGCCACGGTGCACGTCCGGATCCGCTACGGTTTCATGAGCCTCAAGCGCATGGATCTGGAAGTCGGCACCAACTCCGACGGCAAAGCGCGCGTGGAGGGGCTGCCGCTCGGAGGCCGGCGTCTGACCTACGACATCACGAAGGACACCCGGAAGACGACGGTCGAGCAGGACCTGACGAAGGATTGTCACGCCATGTACATGGTGACGCTGAAGTGAAACAGCTGCGGCGTGCTCTGGCGTATACAGAGCACCGATGACAGACCGTCTGCCCGTCGTCGTCGAGGAACCGACCGAGGTCGGCAGCTACTTCGTCGCGACGTATCCGCCGTTCTCGGTGTGGACGAAGGCGGCCGTCGAGAGCGACGCGCGGCCGGCGCTCGACGCCCCGCCGGTGCCAGGCACCCCACTCGGGCTGTACCTCCACATTCCGTTCTGCCGCAAGCGGTGTCACTTCTGCTACTTCCGCGTCTATACAGACCGGAACGCGCGCGAGGTGGCCGACTATCTCGACGTGCTCGCGCGCGAATGGGAGCTGTACGCCGACCGGCCCGCGCTCGCCGGCCGGCCGCTGAACTTCATCTACGTCGGCGGCGGCACGCCGTCGTTCCTCTCGACCGAGCAGCTCGAATCGCTCGTGACGCGGCTGACGCGGACGCGGGCCTGGGACGAGGCGGAGGAAGTGACGTTCGAGTGCGAGCCGGGCACGCTGACGAAGGCGAAGCTCGAGGCCATCCGCCGCATCGGCGTCACGCGCCTCAGTCTCGGGATCGAGAACTTCAGCGATCGCATCCTGGAGCTGAACGGCCGCGCGCACCGGTCGCCTGAGATGTTTCGCGCGTACGAACAGGCGCGTGCGCTCGGCTTTCCGCAGATCAACGTCGATCTCATTGCCGGCATGCTCGGCGAGACGGAGGAGAACTGGCAGGCATGCGTCCGCACGACGCTCGCGCTCGCGCCCGACAGCGTCACCATCTATCAGATGGAGCTGCCGTTCAACACGACGATCAGCCGCGACCTGCTGACGGGCAGCGGCCAGTTCCTGGAGCCGGTCGCCGACTGGGCAACCAAGCGGCGCTGGGTGGCCGAGGCGTTCGAGGCGCTCGAGGCGGTCGGGTACCACGTCCGCAGCGCGTATACGGCCGTCCGCGACCGCGCTCGCACGCGCTTCGTCTACACGGATCGGCTCTGGCAGGGCGCCGACATGATCGGCCTCGGCGTGGCGTCGTTCGGCCACGTCAACGGCGTCCACATGCAGAACCTCGACACGTGGGAGGCGTACAGCGCCGCGATCCGCGGCGGTGCGCCCGCGCTCGGGCGCGCGTACCGGCCGACCGACGAGGAGCGGATGATTCGCGAGGTGGTGCTGCAGCTCAAGTTCGGATCGATTCGGCCGTCGTATTTCCGCGACAAATACGCCGTCGACATCCTGAGCCGCTTCCGCGAGCCGATCGCGTGGCTCGCGGCGCACGGCTACCTGCAGATCGCCACACCGGAGGTCGTCGCGCTGTCGCGCGAGGGCCTGCTTCGAGTCGACGCGCTCCTGCCGCACTTCTTCAAGCCCGAACACCGAGGCATCCGGTACACCTAATGAATCCAGACGTCGTTGTCATAGGTGGCGGACCCGCGGGCGCCACCGTGTCCACGCTTCTGGCACAGCAAGGCGTGCGCGTGCAGCTCTTCGAGCGCGAGCGGTTTCCGCGTTTCCATATCGGCGAGTCGCTCATTCCCGAGACCTATTGGGTGCTGCGGCGCCTCGACATGCTGCCGAAGATGCAGCGGAGCCGCTTCGTCAAGAAATACAGCGTGCAGTTCGTCAACGCGTCGGGAAAGCTCTCCGCGCCGTTCTACTTCTGGGACAACAAGCCGCACGAGTGCTCGCAGACGTGGCAGGTGGTGCGCAGCGAGTTCGACCAGATGATGCTCGAGCACGCGCGCGAGCACGGCGTCGACGTCCACGAAGGCGTGCGTGTCGTCGACGTGCTGTTCGAGGACGACCGTGCGGTCGGCGTGCGGCTGCGCGAGGACGGCCGCGACCGCGACGTGCGCGCCACGGTCGTCGTCGATGCCAGCGGACAGAACGGCCTGCTGCAGCACACGTTCGGCCTCCGGGTGTGGGATCCGGTGCTCAACAAGGGCGCGATCTGGACGTACTGGGAGGGCGCGTACCGCGACGCCGGCCGCGACGAAGGTGCGACGATGGTGCTGCAGACAGCCGACCGCAAGGGCTGGTTCTGGTACATCCCGCTGCACGACAACATCGTCAGCGTCGGCGTGGTCGCGCCGTACGACAGCCTGTTCAAGGGGCGCGGCCCGTACGCGCAGACCTACGAGGAGGAAGTGGGGCGCTGTCCGGCGACGAAGCAGCGCGTCGCGGGCGCGAAGCGGGCGACCGGCTACTTTGCGACCAAGGACTACTCGTACCGCTCGACGCAGGTGGCGGGCCACGGGTGGGTGCTCGTCGGCGACGCGTTCGCGTTTCTCGATCCGCTCTATTCATCGGGCGTGCTGCTCGCGCTCCGGTCGGGCGAAATGGCTGCCGACGCGATCGTCGAAGGACTGGCGAGCGGCGATACGTCGGCCAGCCAGCTCGGCACGTGGGGGCCCTGCTTCAACGCCGGCGTCGATCGCATGCGCCGGCTCGTCTGCGAGTACTACGACGGCTTCAGCTTCGGCCAGTTCGTCCGCCAATACCCGCACCTGCGCGGCACGGTCACCGATCTGCTCATCGGCGATCTGTTCACGACTCGCGTCGACCAGGTGTGGGCGCCGATGGAATCGCTGTATCCGCCCGAAAAAGCGCCGATCCCTCCGTGGGATGCCGGGATCCCTGCCACCGCCGCTGCGCATAAGATCAACGAGCTCGTGCTGCCGGACGGCCGGAAACCCTAGCTGGTAGTCGGTAGGTGGTAGCTGATAGCCAGAACCGGAACCTTGAACCCGCTACGAGCGACCGACCACCGCCTGGCAAGGAGGCAAACATGATCGCGAGACTGCTGGTTGTCGTGCTGGCAGTGATAGTCACCGTGTCGTCGACTGCGGCGCAGACCGGGCGCGCGGCCGTCGATGCGGTGCTCTCGGGCGCGGTCGCGCGCGGCGAGATCCCCGGCGTCGTCGCCATGGCGGCCACCCGTACGGGCGCGATCTACGAGGGCGCGTTCGGCGTGGCCGACCTGCCGAGCCGCACGCCGCTCCAGACCGGCGCGATCTTCCGGATCGCGTCGATGACGAAACCGATCACGTCGGTCGCGCTCATGCAGCTCGTCGAGGCGGGCCGGCTCCGGCTCGACGATTCAGCCTCGAAGTACCTGCCGGAGCTTGCCGACGTGAAGGTGTTCGAGCGCTTCGACGCGCGCACCGGCACGTACACACTGCGGCCGGCGAAGAAGACGATCACCGTCCGGCATCTGCTGACGCACACCGCCGGCTTCGGCTACAACTTCACGAACCCGATCGTGCGCGATTTCAAGCCGCGCGAGGGCGAGCAGTACGCGGCGGGACCGCTCGTCTTCGAACCGGGCGAGCGGTGGCTCTATGGGACCAACACCGACTGGGTGGGGCGCCTGGTGGAGGCGATCTCCGGCCAGAGGCTCGAAACGTATTTCCGCGAGCACATCTTCATGCCGCTGGGGATGCGCGAGACCTTCTACAACGTTCCCGAGGACACGCGCGCCCGCGTGGTCACAGTGCATCGCCGGGCCGGCGAGACGTCGTTTACCGTCGAATCTGTCCAGCCGCCGTTCACGAGCCCGCGGCCCATAGGGGGCGGTGGGCTCCATTCGACTGCGGCCGATTACACCCGCTTCATGCGCATGCTGCTTGGCGGCGGCGCGCTCGACGGGGCGCGCGTGCTGAAGGCCGAGACGGTGGCGCTGATGGGACAGAACCACCTCGGCAATCTCGGGGTGCCCGCGCTGAAGACCGCGATGCCGGACCGCAGCGCGGACTGGACCACGCTCGTCAACGACGGCCGCGACAGGTGGGGGCTCGGGTTCCTGATCGCGACCGCACCGCCGCCGGGGAAGCGATCGCCGGGCAGCCTGAGCTGGGGCGGGATCAACAACACGTATTTCTGGGTGGATCCGGCGCGCGGCATCGCGGGTGTGATCCTGATGCAGTTCCTGCCGTTTGCCGACCCGCGCGCGCTGGCGGTGCACGACGCCTTCGAGCGGGCGATCTACCAGCTCGCCGGATCGTCGCGATCGTGATCGTGTTCGTGACGGGCGGCACGGGATACATCGGCCGCCCGCTCATCGACGCGCTGCTCGCACGCGGTCACGACGTCCACGCGCTGGTCCGCCCCGGCTCCGAGGGAAAGCTGCCGCGCGGCGCGGTTCCCGTCAGGGGAAACGCGCTCGACGCTGAGACGTTTGCGTCGAAGGTTCCCGAGGGCGCGACCGTCGTGCACCTCGTGGGCACGCCTCACCCGAATCCGGCGAAGGCCGCAGAGTTTCGACGGGTCGATCTCGCGTCGATTCAGGCGACCGTGGCGGCGGCCGTACGGGCGCGCGTTCGACATCTCGTCTACGTCAGCGTCGCCCATCCCGCGCCGGTCATGAAGGCCTACATCGCCGCGCGCCAGGAGGGCGAGGCGGCTGTGCGTGCCAGCGGCGTGCCGGCCACCATCGTGCGGCCCTGGTACGTGCTGGGTCCCGGCCACCGCTGGCCGTACCTCCTGGTGCCCGTTTATGCGGTGCTCCGCCACATCGCGGCCACTCGCGAAGGCGCGCGGCGGCTCGCCCTGGTCACGCGGGGAGCGATGGTGGCCGCACTTCTCCGGGCTGTCGAGGAGCCGCCCGCCGAAGCCGTCCGCGTGCTCGGCGTGCCGGAGATTCAGCGCTCGGCGGCGTCGACGTGACCGCCGCCGGGCGTTCTCCTCATCGGAGGTGCTTCCCGAAGGTGGAAGACAGGAAGTCGAGATCGTCGGCGCGATCGACGCGGTACACGCCGCCGGTGAATCACGCGAGGTGACACGTGGATTGCACGTTGGGTGCGATGCGCATTGGACCGCTATGCGGCCCGGAACGCGAATTTCGTACTCGTTGCGTCCGCCCGCATAGCGGTCCCAGCCGCGCGACGCGCGGCAGAAGATACTGGCAACCAGCCAAGGGGCTCCGCGCAGATATCAAGCGGCGGAGCCCCTTGGCTGCGTGCTAGGATTTGGCTCACATGAGGAGGCTTCGCATGGCGTCTCACGTCTCATACCGGTTCCCGTGGGCGGCCGCGGCGTTGGTCGCCCTGGTCGCGGCGGCGCAGCCCGCGCAGGCGGAGATCAAGCGCATCGTCATCGACAAGAAAGTGTCGCCGGCGTTCGACGGCCGGACGTTCGGCAGCGCCGGTCAGTACGAGACGCTGGCTGGGCGCGCGTTCGGCGAGCTCGATCCGAACGATCCGCACAACCGGGTCATCACCGACCTCCAGCTGGCGCCGCGCAATGCGAACGGCAAGGTCGAGTACGTCGCGACCTTCTATCTCGTCAAGCCGATCGACATGTCCAAGGCGAGCGGCCTGATGTGGCACGACGTCCCGAACCGCGGCGGCCGCATCACGATTCCAGAGGCCGAACGCGCGCTCGGCGACATCGGTCTGAGCAGCGGCTGGCAGGGCGACAACTCGGGCAACACCGCTCCAGACGACGACAACGATTATGCGATCGTGCCGATGGCGAAGAATCCGGACGGCTCGCCCGTCACCGGCCTCGTGTTCGGCCGCATCGTCAACGCGAGCGGCCCCGACTCGAAGCCGCTCATCGTCAACGCCAATCCGGTGCCCTACAAGCCGGTGGCGCTCGACACGACGAAGGCGCGGCTCGAGACGCACACGGCCGAGACGATCGACGGCAAGGTGAGCGGCGTGCGGACGATTCCGGCGAGCGACTGGGCGTGGGCGCGCTGCAGCGCGTCGAATCCGTTTCCGGGCACGCCCGATCCGACGCAGATCTGCGTCAAGGGCGGCTTCGATCCCACGCTGCTCTATCAGGTCGTCTTCACGGCGCAGGATCCCTCTGTGCTGGGGATCGGCTTCGCCGCGTTCCGCGACGTCGCCTCCTTCTTCGAGCACGTGGACCGCGACGAGGCGGGGGCGATGAATCCGGTGGCGAATCGCATCACGTGGGTGATCAGCCGCGGCCGCTCGCAGTCGGGCCGCTTCCTCCGCCAGCTTCTGCATCTCGGCTTCAATCAGGACGAGCGCAACCGGCAGGTGTACGCAGGCATGTGGCCGATCATCGCGTCGGGCCGCCTGCCGTTGAACGTGCGATTCGCCACGCCTGACGCCGCGTCGAAGCTGTACGAGGGCGGCATGGAAGGGCCAGCATGGTGGACGCCGTGGGCCGACCCGGTACGGAATCTCCAGGCCGCGAGCGTTCTCGATCGCTGCAACGCGACGAACACGTGTCCCAAGATCATGGAGCAGCTGGGCGGCACGGAAGCGTGGGCGCTCTACATGAGCCCGAGCTGGGTGGGCACGACGGCCGAGCGCGATATTCCGCTGCCGGCCAATGTGCGGCGCTACTACATGCCGAGCACGCCGCATGGCGGCGGCCCCGGCGGATTTTCAGTCGTCGCCGCGAAGCCGCCGCAGTGCCCGGGTCCGGCCTTCGGGCGCGGGATATATTCCGCGAACCCGATGCCGTACACCGAGACGACGAACGCGCTGCGCGTCCACTTCCGCACCTGGGTGATGAAGGACGTGGCGCCGCCGCCGAGCCGGTTCCCCAGCCTGGCGAACGGCCATCTCGTCGATCCGTCGGCCACCGGCTTCCCGGCCGTTCCGGGCGTGCCGGCCGGCGCGCCGGCCTCCATCGTCAGCCCGATGCTCGACTACGACTGGGGTCCGAACTTCAACTACATGGAGGGCTCCGGCGTGCCGACGAAGATGCCGCCGGCCGTGAAGCACGTGATCAAGATGAAGGTGCCGCGCGTCGACGCCGACGGCAACGAGCTGGGCGGCGTGCCCATCGTGCTGCGCGAAGCGCCGCTCGGCACCTACCTCGGGTGGAACATCGTCGCCGACGGATTCCACAAGGGGAAGATCTGCAACTACGCGGCAGGGATGATCCCGTTTGCGACGACGAGAGCGGAGCGGATGGCGAACAACGATCCGCGGCCGTCGCTCGAGGAGCGCTACAGGAATCACGACGGCTACGTCGACGCGGTGAAGGCGGCGGCCGCCAAAGCCGTCAGCGAGGGCTTCCTGCTGCAGACCGACGCCGACCGGCTCATTGCGGCAGCGCAGGCGAGCAACGTGCTGGCCACCCAGAACACCAGCCGGTGAAAAAGGTCCTGCTGATTGCGGCGGCGGGAGTCCTGCTCGCGCCGCTCGCCTCATCGCAGTCGCGTCAGACGCATGAGCTGCGGCTGCTGCCGCAGCACGTGCACTGGGGCTACTACGACGCCACGCTGAAGCCGGTGCTCCGCATGGCGTCCGGCGACACGGTGCGCGTCGAGACGATGCTCGCGGGCGGCGTCGCACGGTTGCGTGCGGCGGGAGTCTCCGATGCGGAGATCCCCGACTCGATGAAGGTCGTGGAGGCGGCTGTGACCGAGCGGGGTCCCGGTGCGCATCCGCTGACCGGTCCGATCTGGGTCGAAGGTGCCGAACCGGGGGACGTACTCGAAGTCCGGATCCTCGGCTTCGAGTTCCTGCACCCGTTTGGCGTGACCGGCTTCATTCCGGGCAGCGGCACGTTGCCGGATGACTTCCCGTACTCGCGGTTCAAGCTGTTCCGGTTCGACACCGCGCGCGGCGTCACTGAGTTCGCACCGGGCATCACGCTCCCGCTCCGGCCGTTCTTCGGGTCGATCGGCGTCGCGCCGAATCCGATCGTCAGGCGCGTCTCCAGCGGGCCGCCGGGCCATCACACCGGCAACCTGGACAACCAGGAACTGACGGCCGGCTCCACGCTCTTCATCCCGGTGCACGTGACGGGCGCGCTCCTCTCGCTGGGCGACGCGCACGCCCGTCAGGGCGACGGCGAGGTGACGCTGACCGGCATCGAGACGTCGGTGCGCGGCACGGTCCAGGTGATCCTCCGCAAGGGGATGCGGCTGAACTGGCCGCGCGCGGAGACGCCGACGCATTACATCGCGATGGGGCTGCATCCCGATCTCGACGAGGCGTCAAAGCTTGCCACGCGCGAGGCGATCGACTTCCTCGTGATGGAGAAGAAGCTGTCGCGGGACGAGGCGTACATTCTCACGTCGGTCGCCATCGACTTGCGCGTCACGCAGCTGGTCGACGGCACCAAGGGGGTGCACGCGATGATCCCGAAATCGATCTTCGCGAAATAGACATTCGTACGTAGGGCGGGTCTCGCCGAGCGCGGCGTACGGCAGGCGAGGTAGACCCGCCGGGGAGCCGTTATGAAGAAGCTCGTTGGCGCGCTCGTGATGCTCTCCGTTGCCGCGGCGCTCGCACAGACCCGCGAGGTGCCGCGCTTCAAGCCGGATCCGTCCTGGCCGAAGATTCCCGACAACTGGGTGCTCGGCGAGGTGTCGAGCGTCTCGATCGACGCGCAGGACCACGTCTGGGTGCTGCAGCGCCCCGGCTCGCTCGAGGACCCGGCCGAGAAGAAGAGGGCCGCGCCGCCCGTGCTCGAGTTCGACGCCGCCGGCAATTTCATCCAGGGCTGGGGTGGCCCGGGCGCCGGCTACGAGTGGCCCGAGGTCGAGCACGGCATCTACGTCGATCCGAAGGGGTTCGTCTGGATTGGGGGCAACGGCGAGAAGGATCACCAGGTCGTCAAGTTCACGCGCGACGGCACGTTCGTGATGCAGATCGGCCGGGCGGGGCAGAGCAAGGGCAACACCGACACGCAGAATCTGAATCGGCCCGCCGATGCGTTCCTGCACGCGCCCACCAACGAGCTGTTCGTGGCCGACGGGTATGGCAACCGCCGCATCGCGGTGTTCGACGCCGAGACCGGGCGGGTCAAGCGGATGTGGGGGGCATTCGGCAATCGGCCGACCGACGGCCCACAGGCCGACGCGGATGCCGACCCGAAGGGCGCGCCGCAGTTCGTCCAGCCGGTGCACGCGGTGCGCGTCTCGAGGGACGGTCTCGTCTACGTGTCGGACCGCGGCGGCAAGCGCGTGCAGGTGTTCCGCCTCGACGGCACGTACGTCAATCAGGTGTTCATCGGGCGGGAGTGCAAGGCGCCCGCCTGCGGCAACGGCACGACGGCGGCGAGCACGGCGTTCTCGGCCGACCCGCAGCAGCGGTTCCTGTACGTGGCGAACCGGAGCCAGGCGAAGCTGATGATCTTCGATCGGCGCACGCTCACGCGCCTCGACGAGTTCGGGCGCTGGGGCTCGGCGCCGGGCGAGTTCGGCACGCTCCACCACATGAACATCGACTCGAAGGGGAACCTCTACACCACGGAGGTCACGCCGCTTCAGCCCGTCAATCGACGCGTGCAGAAGTTCACGTTCCTGGGAGTGAGCTCCGCGACGCGGTGAACCGCCTCACTGACTGGCTGCGCGCGCCGCGCGAGGAGCGTGAGCGCGCGCGGGCCGCCTGCCTCGACCGCATCCGGACGCTCGATCCGTCGATTCATGCGTGGGTGCAGGTGTCGCCGCAGCCGGCCACCGGCGACGGCCCGCTCGCCGGCGTTCCCTTCGCCGCGAAGGACATCATCGAGACGCGCGGGCTCGCCACCGAATACGGGTCGCCCATCTATGAGGGCCGCATTGCGACCGAGGACGCGGCGGTCATCCGCGAGCTGCGGCAGCGCGGCGCGATCCTCATGGGGAAAACGCAGACCACGGCGTTTGCCTACCGGACGCCGGCGCCGACGCGCAACCCGCGCAAGCTGGAGCACACGCCGGGCGGCAGCTCCAGCGGGTCGGCGGCCGCCGTGGCGGCGGGCATGGTGCCCTTCGCGCTCGGTACGCAGACGCTGGGATCCGTGCTGCGGCCGGCCTCCTTCTGCGGGATCGCCGGCTTCAAGCCGACCTACGGCCTCGTGCCGCTCGAGGGCGTGCTGCCCCTCGCACCGAGCCTCGACACGCTCGGGTTCTTCACCACGACGGCGGCCGACATGCTGGCATTGTGGGACGCGCTGCCCTACGGGAGTCGTGGCGCGAACCTTTCAGGTTCGCGCGGCGAGCCTGACAAGGCTCGCCCCACAAGCCTCGTCTTTGGCGTCTCGGAGCCGCTGCCCGATGTCGACCCGTCGATGGCCGCGGCCCTGCGCGAAGCTGTCGTGCGCCTGCGCACCGCCGGCGTCTCGATCCAGCCGCTCGATCTTGCGGGCATGCTCGCGGAGCTCCACGCGGAGGCGCGCATCGTGATGGCGTACGAAGCGGCCATCGTCCATCGCGAGCGCTACGAGCAGTATGGCGACCGGCTCGCGGACATCGCCAGCCTCGTGCGCGAGGGCCGGCGCGTCCCGAAGGGTCGCTACGATGAGGCACGGCGCACGATCGCGGCGGGGCGTGACCGCATGACTCACACTTACAGGACCACACCGGTGATTCTCGTGCCGGCGGCGGTGGGGCCGGCACCGTTCAGCCTTGCCTCGACCGGCGATCCCCGCATGAACTCGCCCTGGACCGCGCTCGGCACGCCCGCGATCACCATCCCGATGGGCGAGCACGAGGGTCTCCCGCTGGGCCTGCAGCTCACGGCCGATCGCGGCGAGGACGCGCGGCTGCTGCGCACGGCGATCCGTGTCGAAGCGCTGCTGCACACCTGAGGCAGGGCGTTCGCATCCAGTTGACCGGTGCGAGGCGTGGCCCACGGCGCGTGGTGAGGGCGAACTCCAACGGCTGTTGCGCATGGCGCCAAGAAGGCGTAGCGTCTGCACTGCGGGCGAACGATCCGAACGTCCCGAACGATCCGAACAGAGGGCGCGCGCCATGTCGCACAGAGCTCGTCCGGCATTTACGGGTGTCGTCGTCATTGCGACAGTCATCGGATCGGGCGTGGCCCGATCGCAAACCGCCCCTCAATCGACGCCTCAGACGCGACTGCCGAACCCGTATCGGCTCGTGGAAGGGTGGCCGACACTTCCGGCGAGCATGAACGGAGGGCGGTGGGGAGAGTTGATCCGCGCTGATCTCGATTCGAAGGGGAACATCTGGGTCTTTCATCGCTGCTTCAACACCGAGCCTGCCGGTGCCGCCACCTGCGTCGGGCGGACCGAGCCGCCGATTCTGCAGTTCGATCCGTCGGGCCGGCTGCTGACCAGCTTCGGCAGAGGCCTGTTCGCGTTCCCGCACGGCTTCACCGTCGACGGCGAAGGGAACATCTGGACGAGCGACGCGAACGCGGATGAGACCGTGCTCGGGATCTCCGCGCGCGGCCCGGACGGCGTCCTGCGCGGGCATCAGGTCTTCAAGTTCAGCCCCACCGGCAGGCTGTTGATGACGCTCGGCAGGGCGGGCGTGGCAGGGAACGGTCCGGATACGTTCGATCGGCCGACCGGCATCGCCGTCGCGCCCAATGGCGACATCTTCGTGAGCGATGGCCACGGCAAGAACGACCGCATCGTGAAACTCTCGAAAGACGGTCGGTTCACCAAGGCGTGGGGACGTCATGGATCGGGGCCGGGCGAGTTCGACCAGCCGCACGACATCTCGCTCGGAGGCTCACGCGGTTGGGTGTACGTGGCCGACCGCTCGAACAATCGAGTGCAGGTCTTCGATCAGGACGGCACGTTCATCGCGGCGTGGACGCAGTTCGGGCGGCCGAGCGCGGTCTTTGTGTCGGAGGACGACACGCTCTACGTGAGCGACTCCCAGTCGAACTCAAAGGTGAATCCGGGCAAGCTCCGGGGCATCACCGTGGGAAGCGCCATCGACGGCTCGCTGCGCGCCTTCATTCCCGATCCCGACCTCGCCGAGGCGGACGTGAACCGGATTTCCGGGGCGTCGGGCATTGTCGCCGACGACATGGGCACCATCTACGCGGCGGACGTCGGCCCGCACCGTTTGCGCAAGTACGTCAAGGTCAAATAGTCCTCGTACGTGGTGTCCGGCTTCAGAGCCTGTGAAGAAATCGCTTCGATTGATGTGGGGCGAACCCTTCGGGTTCGCCGGGCGGGCCTGACAAGGCCCGCCCCACATGCAAGGAAGCGATTTCTTCACAGGCTCTTCAGCCGGACCCGTGGCACAATCGGAGCGATGCGCATCACTCAGGACGAGCTCGAGAAGCGGCTTGCCGAGGCGGACCGCATGCGCGCGATCCTCCGGCAGTGCACGATCGAGTGGCGTGCGCTTGGTGATCGGGTGCTCGCCGAACGTCAACGTGGATCTGAACGACCCGACAGCGGTCGCTCTGCTCGCGGCTGACGCGTTCGAGTCCTCGGGTCTGGCCTACGCGCTGTACGGGGGGCTGCTCACCGCCGCGTACGGCGAGCCTCGTGAGACCCGCGACGCCGACCTGGCCGTGATCGACGTGTCTGCCACGCGCGCCCGCCAAGCGTTGCTGGATAAGGGAGTTCAGACGCATGTCACGTTCGAAGAGGTCCGGTTCGGCGGGCTGCATCTCTCCCGACTGACGGTGGTCGGCGCCGCGCCCGATACCGGTCTCAACACCATCGATCTGGTTCGACCGCGAAGCGCTCGCTATGCCGAGGTCGCGGTGAGACGAGCGGTGATCTCGACGTTGCGCGGGGTGCACCTGCGCGTGCTCACGCTGGAAGATTTCATCGTCTTCAAGCTGTTGTCGACGCGCGAGCGCGACGCGGAGGATGCGCGGCTGGCCATCCGTCGGAGTTCGGCGGCGCTCGATGAGCCGCTTCTCGAGCGCGAGATCGAACGACTGGCAGACGAACTGCAAGACGTCGATGTTCGGGGGCGATGGGCAGCGGTCCGGCACGCCGGGTGACGTGTCCGGAGCCGGATCGCAGGGCAACGCGGGCGCCGCGCCGGTTTCGTTTAGAATGGCGCGCACATGGCTCTGGCCTCGGGCACTCGCCTCGGGCCGTACGAGATTCAGTCCGCTCTCGGCGCCGGCGGCATGGGCGAGGTGTACAGGGCCCGAGACACGCGTCTCGATCGCACGGTCGCCGTCAAAGTCCTTCCCGCGCACGTCGCGACCGACCCTCACCTGAAGCAGCGGTTCGAGGCGGAAGCGAAGACGCTTGCTGCGTTGAGTCACCCGCACATCTGTCCGGTGTACGACGTCGGGCAGCAGGATGGCGTCGACTTCCTGGTCATGGAGTACCTGGAAGGGGAGACGCTCGCCCAGCTCCTGACCAAGGGTGCGCTCCCGCTTGCCCAAGCGCTGAAGTACGCCGTCGAGATCGCCGACGCGCTCGATAAGGCGCACAAGGCCGGCATCGTCCATCGCGACCTGAAGCCGGGCAACATCATGCTGACGAAGAGCGGCACGAAACTGCTCGATTTCGGGCTGGCGAAGCTGCACGTCTCTCCCGTGTCGGCGCTGTCGGCGCTGCCGACGCAGGACAGTCCGGTCACCATGCCAGGGACGATCCTCGGCACGCTGCAGTACATGGCGCCGGAGCAGCTCGAAGGCCACGAGGCCGATGCGCGCACCGACATCTTTGCGTTCGGCGCGGTCGTGTACGAGATGGTCACCGGCAGGAGGGCGTTCGAGGGCAAGAGCCAGGCGAGCCTGATCGGTGCCATCATGAACAGCGAGCCGGCGCCGCTCGCGAAACTCCAGCCGACGTCGCCGCCGCCGCTGGAACGGCTGATCAAGACGTGCCTCATCAAAGATCCTGACGAGCGATGGCAGTCGGCAAAGGATATCCGTCGCGAGCTGGAGTGGATCGTGGGCGGCGATACGAAGGTCGGTGCGGTCACGCCGATGGCGAGCGCGCCGCGCCCGGTGGCGTGGCGGCGCGCGATGCCATGGGTCGCTGGGATCGCAGCCGCAAGCGTCCTCACGGGCATCGCCGTCTGGAACCTGACCCGTCCTGAATCCGGAAGCTCACCGACAGTCTCGCGGTTCGTCATCACTCCGCCGGAGAGCGCCCCGCTGACCAACCTGGGCGGACGCAATGTGATCATCTCGCCCGACGGCCGCCGAATCGTCTATGTGGGCGAGGACGCCAAGCGAGGGCGAGTGCTGTTCGTGCGAGACACCGACGCGCTCGAGGTTCGGGCTGTGCCGGGAACGGAGAACGCCACGGATCCGTTTTTCTCTCCCGATGGCGCGTGGATCGGGTTCGAGCGTGGGACGGCGCTCGTGAAGGTGGCGGCCAGTGGCGGGCCGCCAGTCGAGATCGTTGACACGGGCGCAGGCATTCTCGGCAGTGCGTGGGGCGTTGATGACACGGTGATCTTCGCAAAAGATGACGGCTTGTACAGAGTGTCAGCCGGTGGCGGCGGCTCAGTCGAGCGGCTGACTCCGGAGGCTGAGGCAAGCCAGGGCTACATCTCACCCCGGGTCCTGCCCGGGGGTAAAGCTGTTGTCTTCTACCTCAGGAAGGGATCTGATTGGACGTCCGACCGCCTGGCCGTGCTGTCGCTGGAGGCAGGTGAACAACGGATCCTGATCGGGGGAGCCGCTCCACTCTATGCGTCGTCCGGTCACCTCGTGTTCGTGCGGGGCACCACCCTGATGGCAGTGCCGTTCGATCTGGAACGGCTCGAAGTCACCGGGGATCCAGTCGCCCTTCTGGAAGGCATCACACGGACTGGTGCGAGCACCGCGCAGTACTGGCTATCCGAGAACGGGACGCTGGTGTATAGGCCGGGCACAGGAGCAGCCGGCGGACGGACCTTGGCGTGGGTGGGGCGCGACGGCGGCGAGGAAGCCCTCGCCGTGGAGGGGCGCGACTACGCAAGCCCGCGCGTGTCGCCCGATGGGCAACGCGTCGCCGTGTGGGCCGCTCAAGACATTTGGATCTACAACCTGGCTCGCGGCACGACCACGCGCTTGACCTTCGATCCAGCGACTGACGCGTGGCCGCTTTGGACCCCGGATGGCGAGCGCGTCGTCTTTGCCTCCAATCGATCCGGAAACTACGACCTCTACTCGAGACGAGCGGATGGCACCGGGCCGGAGGAACGCCTGACGACGGGACCGCAGTACGAATTCCCCGAGTCCTGGGGGAATGGCGGGCGAGACCTGGTGTTCCTGGAATGCCGTGCCGCCAGCGCCGGGCCGTGTGACGTGTCCGTCCTGTCCATGGCGGGGGAGCGACAGACCAAGGTTCTGCTCCAGACGGAGTTCAATGAGGGATCCGCGTCGGTCTCGCCCGACGGACGGTGGCTCGCTTACGACTCGAACGAATCGGGGCAACCCGAAATCTACGTACGGCCGTTCCCGGACGTGGAGCGTGGGCGCTGGCAGGTGTCCACCGGCGGAGGCACGGAGCCTCTGTGGGGACCGAAGGGGAACGAGTTGTTTTATCGAACCCCGACCAGCCTGGTGGTCGTACCGGTTCAGACCGGTGGGAGTCCCACGTTCGGCAACGCGAGGACGCTCTTCAATCTCGGTCGATACTTTGCCGGGCTTGGCCACGACTTCGACATCGCGCCGAAAGGGGACCGGTTCATCCTCGCCGCTCCGATCGTCCCGGAGGGCGGCGCCTCGGCCCAGATCGTCGTCGTCCAGAACTGGCTGGAGGAACTCCGCCGCCTCGTGCCGACCAATTGAGCATCCTCGGACATCTCCTGCTTGCCCTTGCAGCGGTCGTGGTGATTGGCCGCCTCTTCGGCCGCGTGTTGGCCTGGTGTAGCCAGCCGCCCGTCATCGGCGACATCGTCGTGCCGTTCGCGGTCGGCGCCGCGCTGGCCGTGTATCTCCACCCGCGGCTGTCGACCGCCGCGGTCCCGTTTGGCCACTTCGCCCTGTTCATGGGCATTGCGCTCTCGATCACCGCATTTCCGGTGCTCGCGCGCATTCTTGAGGATCGTGGCATGACGGCGACCCGCCTCGGCACGGCGGCGCTGACCTGCGCGGCGATCGCCGACGTCGTCTCCTGGTGCCTGCTCGCGTTCGTCGTCGGCGTGGTGCAGGCGCGCATCGAGAGCCTGATCCTCGTCGCAGGGCTCACGCTGGCGTTCATTGCGGTGATGTTCTTCCTCGTCAGGCCGCTGTTCTGCCGCCTTTCGGTCGGTGCGCGCGGCCGCTCGGCGCGGGACGCCGTCGCGTGGGCGCTGGCCGCCATGCTGCTCGCCGCGCTCGCGACCGAAACGATCGGGGTTCACGCCGTCTTCGGCGCCTTCCTGCTCGGCGCCGTGAGTCCGCACGACGGCGACCTCGCGCGATCGCTCGAGCGCAGCCTGGGCGACCTTGCGACCGTGCTGCTGCCGGCGTTCTTCGCGCTCACCGGCATGCGCACCGAGGTCGGCCTGCTCTCAAGCGTGGATCAGTGGGCGCTCTGCGGCGTCATCGCAGCGACGGCAGGGAAGTTCGGCGGGACGCTCGCGACCACACCGATCCTGCGGCGGCTCGGCCCGGTCGGTGCGTGGGCCCCGTAGAATTGGACCGCCGATGCAGTCCAGAGTGCGGAGTCTCTACGCGCTGGTCACTCTCCTCACGGTCGCGCTCGTTCTCTATGCGGTCGTCGAGCAGATCTATGACGTGAACTTCTACGTGCTGTGGGAGTCGAGCGCGCTCCTGGCCGGCGATCGTCCGTATCGCGACTTCTACGTGATCGGGTGGCCGCTGCAGACCGCGTTATCGGCGGTGATGCAGTGGGTCGTCGGGAGCCGACTGATCGGCGAGTTCCTCATCTACTGGAGCTTCATCCTCGCAAGCATGCTGATCGGATTTCACCTCGCGCTGCGGTTGTCGCAATCCGCGGCCGCGTCCCTTGCCGCGATCCTGGTCGCACTGCTCGCCGTTGCGTCGATGGAGTGGTTCCAGTCTCCGAAGCTGTTCGTCTACGCCCTGGCCGTCGCGGTCGGCTGGCGGTACATCGATCGACCGGACACGAGACGCGCGGCGGCTGCCGGCGCCGCAACGGCCGTGGCGTTTCTGCTTCGGCATGATCACGGCGTGTACGTCGGCATCGTATTCGTGCTGGCGTTCGCGCTCGCTCGCGTCTCCGTGCCGTCGTCGAGGTCGGCGGCGGCGATGATTCGCGACGCAAGCGTCTATGCGGCGGTCGCTGGCCTGCTCGTCGTCCCCTGGGTGGTGCTCGTTCACGTTCACGAGAGCCTTCCCGACTTCGTGCGAACTCGAGCTGCATGGGGCCGCGTGTGGGCTCCGCCAGCCGGATCGCCGTACGACGTCCTTGGAGACATCGACCCGCGCCGCATCGTCGACACGACGACGGCCTCGGGTTGGCGGCTGTCGCGCGAGCAGAGTCTCATCTGGCTCGTGCAGATCACTCTGTTGATTCCGATGCTGGCGCTGCTGTCGGTCGGCCTCGACCTGCTGGTGTGGTACTGGCGCGGGAGGCGGATGAGGCCTCACGCGTGTGCGACGATTCTCGCGGCGGCAACATCAATCGTCGCGGCGAGCCGGCTCGTCCGCGAGGAGAGCTATTACGTGGCCGTGCTGCCGCTGTCCGCGGCGCTCGGGGCACGGCTGCTGGCCGGCCACCCGTTCGAGGCGGGGACACGCATCTGGCGCCTCGCGCAGCACACCGTCAGCGCCGGCGCTGTCCTCATCACGGCTGTCGCAGCGGCTGGCTATCTCGATCGGGATCTCCTCTCACCCAACGAATTGGACGAGCTCAGCGTGACCTACAGGCAGCTGCTCAGCTCACGCGCAATCGACGCCTACCAGCCGGCCGACGAAGCACAGGAGTTGGACCGGGCTGCGTGGCAAACGACCGACTCGAACGGGCGGCAGAAGATCATGATCCGATACCTTCACGACTGCACGCGTGATGGTGATCGGCTGATCGTCACGGGATCCACGCCCTATCAAGTCGCCTACTACGCTCAACGCAAGATTGCCGGTGGTCAGCTGCAGTGGCACCACGGGTGGCGGTCCGACACGGCACACGAGGCGCAGTCGCTTGCGCTCCTTCAGCGCCAATCGGTGCCGTTCGCGTTCTCCACGCACGACCCGGTTCTCGACGACTTCAAGGCGTATCCGCGGCTGCACGCGTACCTGACGGATAACTACGACGAGATCGAGGGTTCGGGAGGACTGCTCCTGGTGGACAAGAGGCGCCCGCCGACGGGCCGGTTCGGCCGTCTGGGCTTCCCCTGCTTTCGCTGAGCGAACGCGCTATCGCGCGACCTCAACGGCGATGACGCGAAACCCGATGTGGTCGCAGCGGCGTTCGGGCTCGAACCCAGCCGGAACGCCGACCTGCAGGCCCACCCATTCCTTGTCCACGCGGACGAGGACGTACGCCGTGCTATGCTGGCGCCCGCGCAGGGGAGGGTGCCATGCGGATCGCTGTACTTGCCGTCCTGGCCGTTGTCATGGTCACCGGTCACGCCGCAGCCGCCTGGCAGGAATACATCTATCTCGATCGGAATGTCGCCATTCAGTTTCCCGCGCCTCCACAGGTCAGGGCGGCGACGCACCAGTCGACGCTGCTGAAGGGGCTCCCTGCGACCATCTACTCGGCGGAGGACGATCATGTCCTGTACCGGCTGACGGTCGTCGATCTCGCCGGCCATACCGATGCGGCAACGAATCTGCTCAACGAGGCCGCGTACGTCCTGATGCGCGAAGGCGACCTGCTGTTCACCGATTTCCCGCGCGTCTACAACGACGAGCGGGCGATCTATGGATTGACGCTCGTCGTGGATCGCACGGACGGCAGCCGGGCGCGCAGCTCGCTCTATGTCAGCAAGGGACGGCTCTACATCGCGGAGGCGATTGTGCAGCCCGCTCGCGGCGACAAGGACATGACCGTGCCGTCGCGGTTCGATCAGACGATTCGCTTCCCGCCTGACGGTCGGTTCGACTGACCGGAACTCCCAACTGCCAAGCAGCCAACTCCCAACCCGTTCCGTGCTCGTTTTGGGAGTGTGGGAGTTGGAAGTCGGGCGTTGAAGCGCTACTCGCAGCCGCGGTTCGAGCAGACCTTCTGGCCGCCGGCCGGGGTGACGTTCATGAGCTGCCCGCCGCGCGAGCCGTCCTTCATCGGCCGGAAGCCGACGTCCACCTTTGCCCCGGCGCGGAAGTTGTCCGGCTTCCAGCCAAGCTGCGTGAGCTGCAGCGGCGACCCCGCCTCGAACGACCACACCGCCTCGCGGCCGTTGCCGTCGGTGAGTGTGACGTGCAGCCAGACGTGCGGGTTGACCCACTCGAGCTGCTTGATCGTGCCAGTACGGTAGGTCACCTTCGACTGGTCGAACATCGCTGTCGAGTGGTGGGCGAGCGCCGGCGCGCCGGCGAGCGCGGCACCGAGGACGATGAGGCCGAGCACTCTTGCAGTCATGGCCGCCTCCTCTCTAACGCCCGGGGTAGTTGCCAAACTGCCGCCGCGCGCCCGGCTTTCAGGTCGGCTGCGCCGGGATCATGCTGTCGCGATGCGGCATGCGGACCTTCGGCAGCGTCGTCTGGTCGAGGACGTCGCCTTCCCCGATGATCTTGTTCAGATACAGCACGTAGGCGGTGACCGCGTAGGCCTCGTCTGGCGTGAGCGTGCCCGGCTGCGTCCATGGCATCGCGCGGTTGATGAAGTCCCACACGGTCGTCGCGTACGGGACGAGGCTCTCGTCGAGCTTCACCGGCTTGGCGTTGCCGAGAGGGATGAGCCCGCGATGGAGCGGCGTGCCGGTGCCGTTCGGTCCGTGGCAGGCCGCGCACTTCTGCGTGTACACCGCCGCGCCTTCCTTTGCGGTGCCCCGGCCCGGCGGGAGCCCCGTGCCGTCTGGCGCGGCCGCCGTATCGGCGGCCTTGATCTCCTCGGCCGTCGGCGTGCGTCCAAACCCGAACGTCGGCCCCTGTGCCAGCGCGGGGACGCAGGCGCTCGCAATCATCCCGATCAGCAGCAGCTCACGCGGTTGCATCGATCACGCTCCCGCAATGGCATTGGTCACGCTGCCGTCCCGAGCGATGCGCCACGGCTGGATGCCGTTGAAGTGATCAGCCTGATAGAAATAGTCGACGGTCGTGTTGAAAATCTTCGCGGCTTCCTCGATCGTCGGCTGCACTTCGCCGCGTTCGTCCGTGCAGCGCGCCTGGATCACGCACTCCTCGCCCTTCCAGCGCCACGGGAAGCGAAAGCGCGTGTGCGCGTACCGCAGTACCGGCTGCTGGAGCTGCGCCTCCTGATACGTCTTGCCGCCGTCAGTCGAGATGTCGACGCGGCGCACGAGGCCGCCGCCCGTCCACGCCAGCCCCGTGATCTCGTAGAACCCCGGTCCGGGCAGCTTCTGCCCGCCGGAGGGCCGGGTGATCACCGCCTTCGGTCCGAGCTCGAACCGGAACCACATGCCCTTGCCGTCGGCCGCGGTGTCGGCGTTGTTGCCGGCTTCGTGCCACGCCGCATACGGCTTGTCCACGACGTGAATGCGGTTCAGCCATTTGACGGCGCGAATCGCTTCGAAGCCCGGGACGATGAGCCGCAGCGGAAAGCCCTGGTGCGGCCGAATCGGCTCGCCATTCTGCGCCCAGGCGACGATGACGTCGTCCAGTCCTTTGGCGAGCGGAATGCTCATCGTGTACTTGTTCGACTCGCCGCCTTCGGCGATGATCCAGGTCCATTCGCTGCAGCTCGTGCGTCCGTGGATGAGCTGCACCGACTCGCGGTTCGGGCCGCGCAGCGGCCGGCTGTTGGCGTTGCACTCCAGGAAGTGGATGCGCGACACGGACGGGAAGCGCTTGATGTCTTCCACCGTGAAGATGAGCGGCCGATCGACCATGCCGTGCACCATCAGCCGATGTTTCTGGGGATCGATGTCGGGGATGCCGTTGGTGTGGTCCATCAGGAAGTGGAGCCCCGACGGGGTGATGATGCCGTCCAGCTCGTGCAGCGGCGTCATCAGCGCGGTGTCGGTGATCGCGGTCGGACGCTGCGTCGTGCGGCGCAAAATGTGGCCGGTGAACTTCGACGGCTGGCCGTAGGCGAGCAGGCCCTGCGGTTCGTACGGGGGCGGCGCTGCGGTCTGGCCGCGCAGCGACCGGACGGCGCCCATCACGAATGCCGCGAGCGCGCCGCCGCTCGTCAGGAAGCGGCGTCGGCCGGAACCGGGATGCGAACCCATGTGCGAGCCCATGGCGGTTCTCCTTCCGCAGAAGACGACGCGGGGTGTCAGGCGCGGCCATAGTAACAGAGGTCCGCGGCCGACGGTATCATGAGGCGCCATGACGAGCTGCCAGCCCCGCGTCGCCCTGCTCCTGGTCATCACGTTCGCCGTTGCCGCCGTGCCGGCACCGGCACAGGCGCCGCCATCGCGCTCGCTGTACGAGCGCTACACCGAGCCGATTCCGCTGCGCACGAACAGCCTCGGCGCGTTCACCCGGCCGATCTCGTCGACGAACGCCGAGGCGCAGGCGTTCTTCGATCAGGGGTTTCAGATGATGTACGCCTTCGGCAAGCCCGAGGCCGTGCGATCGTTCCGCGAATCGTGGAAGCGCGATCCGGAGTGCGCGATCTGCTACTGGGGCGAAGCGTGGGCGTGGGGGTCGTACCTCAACGGGCCGATGAACGCCGAGGAGGCGCCGCACGCGTACGCCGCGGCGCAGAAGGCGCTGTCGCTCGAGAACCGCACGTCGGAGAAGGAGCGGGCGCTCATCGACGCGCTGGCCGTCAGGTATGTCGACACGTTCGACGAGAAGACCCGGATGGATCAGGAGCGCGCCTACGCGGCGGCGATGGAGAAGGTCGCCGCCCGGTATCCGGACGATCTCGACATCGTCACGCTCTATGCGGACTCACTGTTCCTGCTCGAGCCGCGTCGCGGCAGCCGCGACGTGAACGACCCGAACGTGCAGCGGCTGCATCGAGTGCTCGAGGGTATTCTGTCGCGCGACGTGCGGCATCCCGGCGCATGCCACCTCTACGTCCACGCCACCGAATCGACCGTCGTGCCGGGCCGCGCGGAAACGTGCGCCCAGTACCTGGGGCAGTCGATTCCCGGGGCGAGTCACATCAATCACATGCCCTCGCACACCTGGAACGAGGTTGGACGATGGGGCGACTCCGTGCGCGCCAACCTCGAGGCGGTGCATTCAGATCAGAAAGCGAGGATCGGTCAGGGGTTTGCCATCTATCCCGAGCACAACCTGCACATGCTGCTCTATGCGGCGGCGTACGACGGGCAGGGCGCTATTGCGATGCGCGCGGGGAAGGATTACGCGAAGCTCACCGGCAATACGTTCTACGAGGTGCTGACCCTCATCCGCTTCGGCCGCTTCGACGAGGTGCTCGAGGTGACGAACCGTCCGAAGGACGAGATCCATGGTGGGCTCTGGGAGTTTGCACAGGGATATGCGCATCTCAGGGAGGGGCGCGCCGAGGCGGCGCGGCTCCATCTCGGGCGCGTCCAGAAGGCCGCGGAAACCTCGAAGGCGACATTCCGCGTGCACACGGCGAAGGATTTGCTCAGCATCGCGGCGGGCATTCTCGACGGCGAGATGAAGCGGATGGCCGGCGATCTCGACGGCGCCATCACCGTGTTCAGGCGCGCGTCCGAGACGCAGGCGGGTCTCGTCTACGACGAGCCCGAGCCGCTCCCGTTCTCGGCGTTTCACTGGCTCGGCGCGGCGCTCCTCGAGGCGAAGCGCTTCAAGGAGGCGGGGCAGGCGTATCGCGAGGAGCTGAAGGATCACCCCAAGAACGGGTGGTCGCTGCTCGGGCTACAGCAAGCGCTGGCGGGGCAGGGGATCGAATCGCCAGACGTGGACGCGGAGTTCGCCGCGAGCTGGGCGCGCTCCGACACGTGGATCCAGTCCTCGCGCTTCTGAAGCCGGACGCTACGGACGCTACGGCCACCGCATCCGCGCGGGGGCGAAGGGCTTCTCCTTGCCGGTCGGCTTCACCAGGTGCCCGTACATCAGCTCCTCGACGAACTCGACGCACTTGAACTCGAGGAGTTGCGCGACGGCGTCGCGGCGGCGGTAGAGCGGCACCTGGATCGTCCACGGACGGGTGAAGACTTGTGGATCCTCGATCGTGGCGCGGTAGTCGATCAGATCCGCGTGCACGGGCGTGAAGCGCTCCACGAGGTGCAGCGCCTCGCTGTGGAAGTTCCCCGCCCGATCGAACCAGCTCCGATCGTTGAAGCCCGTTGAATCGACGACGAGCGTGTCGCCCTCCCAGCGGCCCGTCGACTGGCCCATCCACGTGTCGACGGGCGGCTCCTCCGCAGGGCCCATCCTGATCACGCGGCTCGCGCTCGCGTACTCGTACGCCATCAGGACGTCGCTGGCCGCGGTCTGCAGAATCTGAAACGGGTGGGGCATATAGGTCGCGCGCGGAAGTCCCGGCAGGTAGCACTTCACTTCGGGGTCGCGCGCAAGCCAGTTCTCGTAGTTCTCCTTCTGCTGCGCCGCGGCCCACTCCTGATAGGGAATCTGCCCGCCCTCGACGACGCCCTGGCCGGGCGGCACCGCGAAAGTCGCCCCGAGCTCGAGCACGGGACCGGAGCGCGCCGTGTGGTCCTGCAGGTTCCAGTTGGCGGTGCCGATCGCCTGCCAGACGCCGTTCAGGTTCGGCTTCCCGTCCGGCATCCGCGGCACGGCCGGCGCCGTCGTCTGTCCTTCCGCCGGCGTCCGCATCGTCTGCATGACGACAACTGTGGCCGCCACGGACACGAGCGCGATGAGCGCGCCCTTCAGCCAGTTCTGCATGGGAGCTCCTCGAAAAATGGGGTCAGACCCCATTTTTGTCATTTTTGTCCCGTGCGCGTCCGGCGCTCAGCGTGTTGGGAATCGCCAGATTCCCTTCGTGGCACGCGTACTCGAAGATCTTGTAGTCGGGCTCGCGCGTGAGCGGCATCGCCACCTTCCACGGCGACGTGAACACCTTCGGATCCTCGATCGTCGCCTCGTAGGTGATCGTGTTCTCGTCGACGCGCGTGAAGCGCTCGACGACGTGCAGCGCCTCGCTCTGCGGGATCGCCCGCACGCGCTGCGCCGCCGCGTTGGTCGCGATGTTCCCCTTGTCGTTGTAGTTGGTGATGTCGACGACGAGCGTGTCGCCTTCCCAGCGGCCGCGGGAGTCGCCATTCCACAGCTGGATGCTGCTCCCGACGTGAGTACGGCCGTCGATCGGGATGATGCGGGCCTCGTGGATCATCTCGTAGACGATCGCGACGTAGCCCGGCCCCTGCAGGATCTGGTACCCGGAGCCGTATCCGGCCGGGAAGATGCCGCCCGGCACGCCGCGCGTGATGCACCGCTCCCACGGCGTGTGGTTCTCGTAGTGATCCTGAATGTGCAGCAGTCTGTAGGTCCGCTGCTCCTCGGCCCACGCCATGATCGGCACGCGGCCGTTCGGCGGATCGACGACGAGCGAGCGCCCCTTCTCGAGCTTCCGGTCGGACGTGTCGTTGAGGAACGACGAGGGTCCGGTGCCGCGTCCGGTGCCGTCAGGATCGCCGGAGTAGAGCGACGGCTTGTCGGTCGGGTCGGGCACCTCGAAGGGCGTGGCGGTGTAGTTGGTCCAGATGCCCTGCAGATCGGGCTGGCCGTCGGGCGTGCGCGGAGGCGTCCATCCCTCCTGCGCGTTGGTGCTCGCGCCCTGACACGCTGACGCGGCGAGCGCGAGCATGACGATGAGCGCCGGCGCGACGAGACGATGCATGTGCGCGCGCATGTTACTTCGCCTCGCTGTCAGGTGACGCTCCGATGAACAGCTTCTTGCCGTCCGGCAGCGTCACCGCGCCGCCGCTGGCCCGGGGGGATCCGTCCTTGGCGCGGAAGCCCTCGACGATCACCACGGTGCCGGGCGGCACCGAGCGCCGGTTCCACCCGCGCCGGAGCAGCGCGTTCGGCGCGCCGCCTTCGATCATCCAGCTCTGGAGCTTGCCGTCGGGGCCTTTGACGTCGATGTGCAGCCACGCGTGCGGATTGATCCAGTCCATCTTCGTGACGGTGCCGGTGAGCTTGACGGGTTTGCTGCCGTCGAACTCCGCGGCGAAGGCGTGATGCGCCTGGAGCGGGGCGCCGGCCGTGACGAGGGCGAGCGAGGCCGCCGCGAGCAGGAGAGGTATACGCATGAGCGGTTCCTCCGAGGTCCGGCTGAAGCCGGACGCGACGTACGTGATTACCCGAAGACGTAGATGCGTCCGTCCTGGGCCCCAATGACGAGCCGGCCCGCCGCGATCGCCGGTGACGCGGTGACGGCCGCGCCGATCTCGAACTCCCACACTTTCTTGCCCGATGCGGCGTCGAGCGCATAGAGCCGGCCGTCGCTCGAGCCGACGTAGACGCGGCCGCCCGACACGACAGGGGAGGAGTCGACGCGCGCGCGTGTGGCAAACGTCCAGACGCGTGTGCCGGTGGCCGCGTCGATTGCGTGGACCACCTTGTCGCGCCCGCCCACGTACACGCGCCCACCCTCGAGCGCCGCGGACGAATAGTACGGGAATTGCGCATCCTTGTCTGCATACCGCCAGACGACGGTCCGCCGCTTCAGGTCGAGCGCCAGCACTTCGTTGTTGAAGGTGCCGAAATAGGCGCGATCCCCGTCGAGGACGGGGGAGGCGCCGGTATAGGCGCCCGATTCGATGTGATACGCTTCGCTCCCGTCGGCCACGCGGATGGCGCGGAAGATGGCGTCACAGCCGGCGACGAACGTGAGCCCGTCCTGCACGGCAGGCGTCGCGTGCACCATGCCGCGCGTCGCCACCTTCCACCGCAGCTTCCCCGATCGGGCGTCGAGCGCGTACAGGTGCGTGTCGTACGAGCCGATCAGCACGACGTCGTTCACCAGCACGGGCGACGACTTGATTTCCGCGCCGGTCTTGAACGTCCAGAGGCGCGCGCCGTCCTTCAGGCGCACGGCATGGACGAGCCCGCCGAGATCGGCGATGTACACCGCGTCGGGCCCGACAAACGGCGACGACTCGCCGATCAGGTTGCCGGTCGTGTACTTCCAGCGCAGCCTGCCGGTGGCGAGATCGAAGGCGAGCAGGTCGCCGGTGCCGGCGCCCACGTAGACCGCGTCGCCGACGATCGCGGCCGACGAATCAATCGGATCGTCGCCGGTGTCGTAGCTCCAGAGGAGCTTGGGAGCGGGAGGGAGCGTGACGGCGGCGACGCCGGTGAGACGTGGCGTGCCCCTGAACTGCCGCCACTCGGTTGCGGGTGCTGTGCGCTGTGTCTGACCGGCAACCGGAAACGTCGCAGCGATCAGCAGCAGCGCGACTGGTTTCATTTCACCGCAATGGCAAAGAGCTGACTGCGGTTGTTCACGAAGAGCGTGCCGTGCGCGGGGACGACGGTCGCGTAGACGGCGCTCCCCATGTTTATCTCCGCGAGCACCTTCTTGTCCTTGCCGTGGGCGAACAGGGTGACGTCGCCGTCCTCGTCGCCGATGTAGACCTTGCCGTCCACCAGCATCGGGGATCCCCAGACCGAGGCCAGCAGGTCGTGCGACCAGTACTCCTGTCCCGTCTTCGCGTCGAGGCAATGGAAATAGCCGCTGAAATCCGCGATGTAGACCAGGCCGTCAGCAATCGCAGCGGTCGAGATCGAACGGCGGATCTTGTCGAAGTGGAAGAGGCGCCCGGACTGGGTGATGTCACCGCGCTTGGTGGCGTCGATCGCGTAGAAGTGCCCGACGCCTTCGCCGTGCTCGGGGTCCTGCCCGTTCGCAATGTAGACGCGATCCTCGTAGATGACCGGCGTGCTGATCAGCTCGTTGCGCGTCCGCGGCCAGACGGAATCCTTCGGGTTGGTGTCGAACTCCCAGAGCTTCTTGCCCGTCTCCGCCTCATAGCCGCGCACCCAGCCGTCGCCCTGCCCCGAGACGACTTGCAGCACGCCGCCAATGCGGCCGACCGCCGGCGTCGACCACTGCCCGTGCAGGATGCGGTCTTCGACCGAGTTGTCCTCCCAGGTGAGCTCCCCGGTGTTCCTGTTGAGCGCGATGATGGCGGGCGCGCGCGGCGACGGAATGTTGACGTGGCTCTCGTCCTGGCCGTTCGACGTGCTGACGTAGATCAGGTCGCCCCAGATCACGGGCGACGAGTTCGACATGTTGTGCGGGTACGACCCGACCTGCTCCATCATGTCGAAGCTCCACACGATGTCGGCGTCGAACATCCCCGTGAGCTTCTCGTCCTTGAACGGACCATCGTTCTCGTTGTCGCGGAAGCCCTGGATGTCGAGGCAGTGCACGATCCCGCGGTTGCTGACGTAGTACAGCCGCTCGCCCTCGACGAGCGGCGAGCTGGCAACCCCCTGGAACGGCCAGTCGTTGGCGCGCCCCGACTCGAGCTTCACGTGCGTCTGCTGCCAGAGGAACTCGCCGTCCGACTCGCGGAACGCCATCAGCACGCCGCGGTCGCCCGGCTGCTTCGGGTCGCGCAGCCGCTCGTTGTTCGTGCCGACGAACACCATGCCGCCCGCGACGACCGGATTGCCGTAGCTCTGCGACCCGAGCTCCGCGGCCCATTTGATGTTCTTCTTGGTCTTGACGTCCCATTCGGTCGGCAGGCCCTTCATCTTCGACACCATGTTGCGGTCGGGCGCGCCGCCCCACATCGGCCACTCGCCGGTGCCGGGATCGGAAGCAGACAGCGTCGCCGACGCCGCCGTGGCGAGACTCAGAAGCAGGAGGAGACGGGGGCTCTTCATGGTTGTTCGTTCTTGGTCAGCTGGAAGTTGTCGTAATAGGCGCCGAACTGCGCGTTCATGAACAGGCCGGGCGCACCTTCACGGTTGCCGATCGGGTCGGTCTTGTCGATCAGCCACGCCTCGGGCTCCCTCTCGCCGGCCGGCCACGCCTTGCCTCGCGCGCGCACCTGGCCGTTCGGCAGGTTCTCGACGCGCAGCTTCAGGCGATACCACGTGTCGGGCTTCCACGCGAACGGCACGGTGATCGTCCGCGCCGTTTCCGGCTCCCACGGCTCGAGCTTCAGCCGCTGGGCATTGCCGTAGAGCACGAGCGAATAGCGCTGGGCGGTGATGCCGACGTCGCCCACCTGCCGGCGGCGCGTCGCAGCGCGCACGTCGGCTTCGAACGTGTAGTTCGACCAGTTGTTCGGGCCGATGAAGGCGCGGCCGCGCATGAAGATCGTGTCGACGGGCGCCTTCTGCAGCACCTTCTGTCCGTCGAGCGTCGTCACCGACATCGCGAGCGCCTGCGCGTTCACCCAGCCCGGAGGAATCGCCTTGTCGGGGTAGTCCTCGAACGTCTCTCTCCACGGCAGCGGATGGACGATGCGCGCGCGCGCCATGCCTTTGAGCGTCCCCGCGGTGGCGACGATCGTGCCGGCCTGCTCGCGCGGCTCGGGCGCCACGGTGAATGCGCCGTTGGCGACCGTGCCCTTCAGATTGTCGAGCGTCCACGTGACGTTCGTCTCCTCGCGCAGGAAACGCCCCTTGTCGTCGAACAGCCGCGCGCGGAGCTTCACCGTCTGGCCCGGCTCCATCACGAGCTCGGCGGGGACGACCTGCAGGTGCGCCGGCGTGCCCTGTCCGGTCTGGGCCGGTTCGTCCACCGCGTAGCCGCTCACGGCCTTCGGCTGCTTCGGGCCGATCGCGTAGACGGCGTCGCTCGAGACGAAGAAGATCCGCCCGCGGGAGATCGCCGCGCCGCCGAGCACCTGCTCGGGTGTGCCCTCGGAGCCGCAGCAGCTCTGCACGCTGTTCGGGAGCTGCACCTTGCTGAGCATCTCGCCGCGGTCGGGATGCAGCCGCACGATATGGACCGTCCCGTTGTCGGTGCCGACGTAGATCTTGCCGTCGGCCAGGACAGGCGGCGCCTTCTGCGCCGTGCCGAGCTCGAGCTCCCAGAGCTCCTTGCCGGTCTCGGTGTCGAACGCCCGCAGGTGCGAGCCGTTGTCGATCTGATAGAGGCGCGAGCCGTTGATGACCGGCGGCGAGTAGGTGAACTCGGCCCCCTTGATCTCCCACCTGGTCGTCTTGATGTCGCCGGTCTCGGCGCCGTCGATCGCCGCCAGCAGGCCGAGCTCGTTGCCTTCGAGGTTCTCGTCGCCGTGCGACGCAAAGACGATGTTGCCGCGGACGCCGACGCCGGTGTTGATCGAGCGCTTCGACGCGGGGAAACTCCACACGCGCTCGCCGGTCTGCGGCTTGATGGCGTGAATGCCGCCGTCGCCGAGTCCCACGATGTACAGGCGCAGGCCGTTGATCGTGGCGATGATGGGCGAGGAGTACGCGGTGTCGTACGGCCGTCCACCCGGGTTCGCCACGTAGACGACGTCGCCGGTGCGCTTGTCGAGGGCGATGATGCGGTGCGCGCGCCCGGCCGCCGTCCCCCAGTTCGAGACCGGCGCGCTGACAATGACCAGGTCGCCATCGATGACGGGCGACATCGTGCGGCCGCCGTGCGTCGTGAAGGCGGCGAACTCCTCGCCGAAGGAGCGCGACCAGAGCCGCTTGCCGTCGCGGCTGAGCGCGATCGCCTCGGCGCCGCCGCTGAACGCGTAGATGTTGCCCGTCTCCGGATCGACCGCGGGCGACGCCCAGCCGACGCGATGCGCCGGCACGTCGCTCTGATAGATGTTGAAGCGGTACTCCCAGATCACCTTCCCGGTATCGGCGTCGAGCGCCATGACGCGCTCCTGCAGGGCGGTGCCGCGGCCGACGGGGTTCTGCACGTACACGCGGTTGCCCACCACGACCGGCGCCGATCGGCCGCCGTAGGGCACGCGCCACAGGAAGTTCTCGCCGTTCAACGTCCACGTGTCGATGAGGCCTGTCTCGCGGGACACGCCGTCACGATTCGGGCCGCGCATCTCGGGCCAGTCGCCAATCGGGATACGGCGCGGACCCTCGGCGAGCGCCGACATCGAGACCGCCGCGAGCAGGGCGGTGCCCAGACACAGCTTCTTCAGCATGGCACTCAAATATACGCTCAACGGGGGCCGTGTGCTTACGCGTACGGCGAGTACAGGACACGCCGTGCCGGCGGCCTGTGATCTGCGAGCCCGCGAGCCGTCGCATAATGACGCGATGCATCGACTGCGAATTGTTCTCCTCATCCCGGCTTTACTGCCGGCCGCCGCCGGCGCCCAGCCGGCCGGCGCGGGTCAGGTCGGCCCCATCCAGCTTCCGCCGGTCATCGTGACCGCCCAGAAGGAGCCGGCCGACGCGCAGACGTTGCCGGTGAGCCTGACCGCGGTCGGCCGGGAGGTGCTGGCCGGCGCCGGGATTACCGTCCTGCGCGAAGCGGGCATTTACGCGCCGAACGTGCAGTTCACCGACTTCACGGCGCGAAAGCTGAGCAATCCGCGCTTTCGGGGCATCGGCTCCAGCCCGGCGAATCCCGCCATCACCACCTACTTCGACGGCGTGCCCCAGCTCCACTCGAACACGTCGAGCCTCGACCTGCTGGACGTGGAGCAGGTGGAGTTCGTGCGCGGGCCGCAGAGCGCGCTGTTCGGGCGGAACACGCTCGCCGGGGTGATCAACGTGACCAGCACCCGGCCGTCGCTGACCGACTGGAGCTACTCGCTGGCGGCGCCGCTCTCGAACTTCGATTCGCGGAACATCGGCGCGAACGTCTCGGGTCCGCTGGCGAGCGGCCGGGTCGGCGTGAGCGGCGCGATCGCCTACGGCCGCCGCGACGGCTTCACGCGGAACGTCGTCACCGGCCATGACGTGGACAGCCGGTCGGCGTTCACCGGCAAGGGGCAGCTGCTCTGGGCGAGGTCGCCGCTCTGGGAGACGCGGCTCATCGTGACCGGGGAGCGCGCGCGCGACGGCGACTACGCGCTGAACGATCTGGCGGCAATCCGGCGGAATCCGTTCGAGGTCTCGCGCGACTTCGAGGGCTACACCCATCGCGATCTCGTCGCGACGACCGTGCTCGTGCGCCGCGCCGGCTCGGCGGTCACCGTCTCGTCGACCACGGGACTGGTCAACTGGAAGACCGAGGACGAGACGGATCTCGACTACACGGCGCTCCCGCTGCTGCGCCGGCTGAACACCGAGAAGAGCCTCCAGTTCACGCAGGAGGTGCGCGTCGCGTCGGCGCCGAACGCCTCGCCGCGCATTCTCGAGGACGTGCCGCTGAAGTGGCAGGCGGGCGTGTTTCTGTTCACGCAGCACTACGACCAGGATGCGGTGAACCGCTTCTCGCCGTTCGTGCTCTCGCCGCTGCTGCCGCTGCCGGTCAGCCAGCACGCGCCGCAGGCGGCGCTCGACGACATCGGCCTCGGGCTGTACGGCCAGGCGACCGCCACGGTGATCGATGCGCTCGACATCACCGTCGGCGCGCGGCTCGACCACGAGAACAAGGAGGCGTCGCTCAACACGTTCTTCACGCCGGCGATTGCGCCAGGCCGGCTCGTGGAGCCGGAGGAGAGCTTCTCGAACGTGTCGCCGCGGGTGGCGGTCGCGTACCGGCTGCAGGCCGACCGCATGGTGTACGCGGCCGTGGCACGCGGCTTCAAGGCGGGCGGCTTCAATCCCGCCTCGCCGGCGGGCTTCGAGGCGTACGGGGAAGAGCACACGTGGAATGTCGAGGGGGGCGTGAAGACGGCGTGGCTCGGCGGACGGCTCACGGCCAACGCGGCCGTGTTCCGGATCGACTGGGATGATCTGCAGCTGAACCTGCCCGACCCGCTCGTGCCGGCGCAGTTCTTCATCGCCAACGTGGGCCGGGCCGCGAGCAAGGGCGCCGAGTTCGAGCTGAACGCACGCGTGCGGCCGGGTGTCGATCTGTTCACGGCGATCGGGTTCACCGACGCCACCTTCAAGGCGCGCAGCGTGTCGAGCGGCGTCGTCGTCGCCGGCAACGAGATCCCGAACACGCCCGACTACACGGCGACGTTCGGCGGCGTGCTCTCGCGCACGCTGCGCGGCGACGCGACCGTGTACGGACGCGCCGAGGTCACCTTCTACGGCGCGTTCCAGTACGACGATCTCAACCGCGCCGGCCAGGAGGCCTACTCGCTGACGAACGTCCGTGCCGGCGTGCGGAGGGGGAACGTGTTTGCGGATGCGTGGGTGCGGAATGCGTTCGACACGCGCTACGTGCCGGTGGCCTTCGCCTACGATCCGCGGCTCGCGCCGTCCGGTTTCCTCGGCGAGCCGGGCGCGCCGCGGACGTTCGGCATCGGCATTGGAGTGGGCTTTTGAAGCCATACATCGTCGCGACGTGCGTCGCGCTGACGGTTACCGGGGCGACGCTTCACGCTCAGACGACCGATTGGCCCCAGTGGCGCGGGCCGATGCGTGCCGGCATTTCGTCGGAGACCGGCCTGCTGCAGCAGTGGCCCGCCTCGGGTCCGCCGCGCACCTGGTCGGCGGCGAACCTGGGCGCCGGCTTTGGCTCGGTCGCGGTGAGCGGCGACCGCGTCTTCGTGCAAGGCATGCAGAAGACGCAGAGCATCGTGACCGCCCTCAACCGTGCCGACGGCAAGGTCGTCTGGGTGCGGGCGATCGGCCGCGCGGTCGACAACTATCAGGGGCCCGGACCGCGCGGCACGCCGACGGTCGACGGCGATCGGCTGTACGTCCTCACCGAGAACGGCGACTTCGCGTGCCTGCGCGTGCAGGACGGGTCGGTCGTCTGGCAGCGCAATATCCTGCAGGAGTTCGGCGGCCGCAACATCGGATGGCTGATCAGCGAGTCGCCGCTCGTCGACGGCAGTCACGTCGTCGTCACGCCGGGCGGCCGCGGCGCCGGAATGGTGGCGCTCGAGAAGATGACGGGCAAGACGGTCTGGACCGCGAAGGAGCTGAACGATCAGGCCGGCTATGCGTCGCCGATCGTCGCCGACGTCCAGGGCGTCCGCACGATCATGACGCTGACCTCCGAGGCGGGCGTCGGCGTGCGCGCCAGCGACGGGAAGCTGATGTGGCGCTATCCGCGCGTCGCCAACGACACGGCCAACATCACGACGCCGGTGTTCTCCGACAACAAGGTGTTCTACAGCTCCGACTACGGAACGGGCGGCGCGCTGCTGGCGCTGCGCGCCGAGGGCGGCGAGGTGCGCGCGCAGGAGGCGTATTTCACCGGCGACATGCAGAACCATCACGGCGGCGTCGTGCTCGTGAACGGGTATCTGTACGGCTTCAGCAACTCGATCCTGACCTGTCTGGAGTTTGCCACCGGCAAAGTCATGTGGCGGCATCGGAGCGTCGGCAAGGGATCGCTCGCCTATGCCGACGGCCGCCTGTATCTTCTGAGCGAGGACAACGTGGTCGGTCTCGCCGAGGCGACGCCCGCCGGGTACCGGGAGAAGGGACGCTTCACGATCGCCGACCAGGGATGGCCGTCCTGGGCGCACCCGGTGGTCAGCGCAGCGCGGCTGTACATCCGGAATCAGGGTATTCTTACGGCCTACAACATCGCTGCTAGCCGGTAGGTGGTAGCCGGTAGCCGGTAGCCGGTAGGAGGATGTGCGAGCCATGCGTCGCGCTGCGATTGTGATCGGACTGATCGTCGGATTCACCATCATCAATGAGGCCCGGCAGGCCGACGTGACCCAGTGGCGCGGTGCGAACCGCGACGGCGTCGTCACCGGCTTCACGCCGCCGGCCACGTGGCCCGAGCAGCTCACCGAGCGCTGGAAGGTCGAGGTCGGGCTCGGCTACGCCACGCCGATCGTCGTGGGGAACCGCGTCTACGTGTTCTCGCGGCAGGGCACCGATGAGGTGATGAGCGGGATCGATGCCGCGACGGGCAAGGTGCTGTGGCGCACGGCGTACCCGGCAGTGTTCGAGATGAGCAGCGCGTCCAAGGCCCACGGCCCCGGACCGAAGTCGACGCCGATCTATTCCAACGCTCGCCTCTATTCGATCGGGATGACCGGCACCGTGACCGCCTACGATGCGGCGACGGGGAAGCAGATCTGGCAGAAGCCCGGGTCCGCATCCAACATGCCGATGTACACGTCGCACTCCTTCTCGCCGATCGTCGACCGCGGGCTGGTGATCTTCCACGTCGGCGGCCACGACAAGGGCGCGCTCACGGCGTTCGACCTCGACACCGGCGCGGAGAAGTGGAGCTGGGCGGGCGACGGACCCGGCTATGGCTCGCCGATCATCGCGGAGTTCGGCGGCGTGCGCCAGCTCGTCGCCATCACCCAGGGGAAGCTCGTAGGGATCGATGTCGCCACCGGTGCGCTCCTCTGGGAGCGGCCGTTCGCCAGCTCGAACTTCACCAATTCGATTACGCCGGTGCGGTTCGGCCAGTCGGTGATCGTCTGGAACAACGTCGGCCCGATGCGCGCCGTGAACATCGCCCGGAAGAACAATCAATGGGTGGCGGAAGACGCGTGGCAGAGTGACGAGGCGCCCAACCGGTTGAGCAATACCGTGCTCGACGGCGACGTCATGTTCGGGCTGACGAGCCGCAACATGGGGCAGTACTACGCGGTCGATGTGAAGACCGGGAAGACGCTCTGGGCCTCGGAGGGGCGGCAGGCGGCCAACGTCGCGCTGGCGCGCGCCGGCAACATCGTGTTCAGTCTGGAAAACGACGGCGAGCTCGTGATCGTCCGCGCGAGCCGGACCGGCTTCGAGCCCCTCAAGCGCTACCGGGTGGCGCCCGAGGAGATGTACTCGACCTGGGCACAGCCGGCGATTTCCGGCAATCGGATCTTCATCAAGGACGCCTCGACGCTCGCGCTCTGGACGTTGAATTGAAGCCGGCTACCCGCACGTGATCACGTCGTAACCGAGCGCTTCGACGCGGGCCCGCAGCGCCTCGCGCGAGATGCGCGCCGCGTCGAAGGTGATGCCGATGAGGCTTGCCTTGTACGACGCGGTCACGCCGACCACGCCGTCCACGCTGCGGAGCGCCTCCTTGAGCGCGTGCTCCCAGCCGCTGCCCGCCGCGTTCCGCACGGTGAGCCGCAGGATGTCCAGCATGGGTCGTCACGCGAGGATCTGCTTGGCGATCGTCTGGAGCTGGAGGTTGGACGTCCCCTCGTAGATCTGGCCGATCTTCGCGTCGCGGTACAGCTTCTCCACGGGGTAGTCCTTGACGAAGCCGTAGCCGCCGTACAGGTTGACCGCCAGCGACGCGACGCGTTCGGCGACCTCCGACGAGAACAGCTTGCACATCGCCGCTTCCTTGAGGAACGGCTGGCGCGAGTCGCGCAGGCGTGCGGCGTTGTACACCGTCAGCCGCGCCGCCTCGAGCTCGGTCGCCGCGCGGGCCAGCTGGAACTGGACCGCCTGGAACTCGGCGATCGACCTGCCGAACTGCTTCCGCTCGCGCGTGTAGCGGAGCGCGTGGTCGAGGGCACCCTGCGCCAGCCCGATCATCTGCGCGCCGATGCCGATGCGCCCCTCGTTGAGCGTCTCGATGGCCACCTTGTAGCCCTTGCCGACCTCGCCGAGCACGTTCGCGCGCGGCACGCGGCACTCCTCGAGGAGCAGCTCGCAGGTGCTGCTGGCGCGAATCCCCAGCTTGTCCTCTTTGCGGCCGACGGTGAAGCCCGCGAAGTCGCGCTCGACGACGAAGGCGGTGATGCCGCGGTGGCCGGCCTCGGGGTCGATCGTCGCGAAGATGATGAAGAGATCCGCTTCGGCGGCGTTGGTAATCCAGAGCTTGCGCCCTGTCAGCACGTATCCGTCGCCGCCTTCGGCGGCGCGCGTCGCCAGCGCGAACGCATCGCTGCCCGATCCCGCTTCGGACAGGGCGTACGCGCCGATGCTGGCGGCCGCCAGCGTCGGGAGGTAGCGCGCCTGCAGATCCTCGCTGCCCCAGCGGAGCAGCGCGTTGACCACGAGCGTGTTCTGCACATCCACCAGGACGCCGATTGACGGGTCCACACGCGAGAGCGCTTCGACTGCGAGCACCGCATGAAAAAACTCCGCGCCCGCGCCCCCCTGCGCCTCGGGCACTTCGATGCCCATGACCCCGAGCGCGAACAGCCGGTCGATGAGCTGGCGCGGGATGTGGGCCTGCTCGTCCATCTCGCGGACGTGGGGGCGGATTTCCCGGTCGGCAAACTCGAAGACGCTGTCGCGAAAGAGCCCCTCGTCTTCGCTCAGGGTGGTCAGTCCAGGTCGCATGTGGGTGTCGATCTTGCTTCCGGCCCGCGCAGGGCGACGCCCCGCAGCAGCCGACCTTCCGCGCCGGCGTCAACTTCGTCCGGGTCGACGTGATCGTGCACGACGGCAAGGGCGAGCCGGTCACCAACCTCACGCAGGCCGACTTCGAGGTCATCGAGGACGGCAAACCGCAGGCAATCGAGCAGTTCCGCCTGATCCGCGTCGACGGCAACCCGCGTCCGGGCGACCCGCCGCCGCGCGAGCTGCGCAACCGCATCGACGAAGAAGTCGAGCTGTCACGCGACGACGTGCGCGTGTTCGTCATCTTCTTCGACGACTACCACGTGCGGCTCGGCAACTCGCTGGGCGTGAAGGAGCCGCTCATCCGCTTCGTCCAGACCGAGCTGCGCCCGAACGACATCGTCGGCATCATGTATCCGCTGACGCCGGTCGACGGCATCTCGTTCACGCGCAACATGGCGTCGGTCGTGAGCGCGATCGAGAAGTTCGAGGGGCGCAAGTTCAATTACGAGCCGCGCAATGCGTTCGAGGAGCGGTACGCGCGCGCGCCGTCCGAGGTGGTCGAGCAGATTCGCAATCAGGTGGTGATGACCGCGCTCCGCGGCCTGGCCACGCGGCTCGGCGGCCTTCGAGAGGGGCGCAAGGCCATCCTCTACGTCAGCGAAGGACTGACGGCGTTCCTGCCGCCGCAACTACGGACCGCCGACGCGTCGCTCGGCCGGCTCGGGCAGGTCGGGGGACCGCCGAGCCCGCTCGTCGGCGAGAACAGCCCGCGCGAGGAGACGGCCGCCTTCTTCGCGCAGTCGGATCTCTACTCGCAGATGCGCGATGTCTTTACGGCCGCCAACCGGAACAACGCGGCCATCTACGCGGTGGACCCGCGCGGGCTGACACCGTTCGAGTACGGCATCGACGAAGCCGTCGGCCCGCGTCAGGATGCCCGGTCGCTCCAGATGACGCAGGACACGCTGCGTTCGCTGGCCGACGAGACCGACGGCCGCGCCATCGTCAACCGCAACGACCTCGGTCCCGGCCTGGCCCAGATCGTCCGCGACTCGAGCTATTACTACCTGCTCGGCTACAACTCGACCGAGGCGCCCAACGACGGCAAGTTCCATGAGATTACCGTCCGGCTGAAGCGGCGCGGCCTCCAGGTTCGCGCGCGCAAGGGCTACTGGGCGCTGACCGCCGAGGAGGTCGCGCGCGCCAACACCATCGTGCCCGAGACGCCGAAGCCGGTGCAGCAGGCGCTGGCCTCCATTGCGACGTCCGTGCAGGCCGGCAAGTACGTGCGCACGTGGCTCGGAACCTCGCGCGCCGACGATGGCAAGACACGCCTCACGCTCATCTGGGAGCCGCTGACGCCGCCGCCCGGCGCCCGTCGCGACCAGCCGCAGGCGGGGCGTGTGTCGGTGATTGCCGCCCGCGCCAACGGGGATCTCGTCTTCCGCGGCCGCGCGCCCGACGCCGCGCTCGCCTCGACGGCGCCACCGACCACCCCCGGGGCGCAGGCGGCTGCGGGGCCGCAGCGGCTCGTCTTCGACGCGCCGCCCGGAGAGCTGGAGCTGCGGCTCTCGGTGGAAGCCGCCGCCGGCGGAGGCGTGCTCGACAGCGAGATTCGCCGCATCACCGTGCCGGACCTGACGACGCCGGACGCCGCACTGAGCACGCCGCGCGTCCATCGGGCGCGGACCGCGCGCGAGTTCCAGACGCTCGCTGCCGACGCGGCCGCCGTGCCGGTTGCCGCGCGCGAGTTCTCCCGGACCGAGCGGCTGCTGATTCGCTTCGACGTCTACGGCGGCGCGACGGCCACCGCGGCCCTACTCAACCGGAACGGCGACAAGATGGCCGACGTGCCGGTCGCGCCGGCCCGGGCGGGCGGCACGCATCAGATCGACATGGGGCTGGCGTCGATTGCCATCGGCGAGTACGTCGTCGAGATCACCGCGAAGGGCGCCACCGGCGAAGCGAAGGAGCTGATTCCGATCCGCATCGGGTCGTAGGGCGGGTCCTTTCGGACTCGCCAGGATCGCCGCGTGGATCTGCCGGCCTTCGAACGCTCACTGACCCGCGCGGCACCCCCACCCGGACTATCCGGCTCGCTCAAGGCGCTCTGGCACGAGCGCCGCGGCGACTGGACGCGTGCCCACGAGATCGCACAGGACATCGATAACGCCGACGGCGCGTGGGTGCACGCGTACCTCCACCGGCGCGAGGGCGATCCGTCGAACGCGGCGTACTGGTATCGCCGGGCGGGCCAGCCGGTCGCGCGCGGCAGCCTCGACGAGGAATGGCGCGCCATGGTGTCGGCGCTGCTGGACGCGCGCTGACGTGGCCGAGACGATCGTCGTCGCCTCCGACGTCCGAGCGGCGCGCGGGCCGACGCTGCGCCGCGCGCTCGGCCGGTGGGATCTCACCGCCATCGGCATCAATCAGGTCATCGGCAGCGCCGTGTTTCTGCTGCCGTCGCAGGTGGCGGCACAGGTCGGCGGCTGGGGCCCGGTCGCCTTTCTGGCGGTCGGCGCGGCCTCGCTGCTCGTGGCGCTGTGCTTTGCGGAGCTTGCCAGCCGCTTCGAGCAGACGGGTGGTCCGTACCTGTACGCGCGCGCGGCGTTCGGACGATTCGCCGCGTTCGAGATCGGCTGGATGCAGTGGATCGCGCGGATCACCAGCCAGGCGGGCATCGCCAACGGGATCGCGCTGGCGCTCGGGTTCTACTGGCCGTCTCTGACGGACGGCGCTGGCCGCGTGGCGGTGATTGCGGGCGTCACGCTGGTCATCGGATGGATCAATCTGCTCGGCATCCGGCCGAGCGCGTTCGTGGTGAATCTGCTGACCTTCGCCAAGCTCCTGCCGCTCGGCCTCTTCATCATCGTCGGCATGTGGTTCATCGAGCCGGGCGCTCTCGTCCCGTCGGGCCCGGTGTCGGCGAGTCAGGCGTCTGCGGGTGCGTTGCTGCTCGTGTTCGCCTTTGGCGGCTACGACGTGATCGGCGTCCCGGCGGGCGAGGCCATCGATCCGCGGCGGCACATCCCGTTCGCCTTCGTGGCCACGATCGTGGCGGTGACCGCCGTCATGACGCTGGCGCACATCGTGGCGGCCGGCACGCTGCCCGCGCTTGCCGTCTCGACGACCCCGCTGGCCGACGCCGCCGTGGTGTTCATGGGCGCGGGCGGCGCGCTGCTGATCAGTATTGGATCGGTGGTCTCGATGGCGGGCAACAGCTTCGGCTCGGTGCTCACCGGGTCGCGCATGCTGTTTGCGATGGCGGAGCACGGCGATCTGCCGCGCGTCCTGGCGCGGATCCATCCGCGCTACCGCACGCCGTCGCACGCCGTTCTCGCCATGACGGCCGTGACGCTCACGCTCGCGCTCTCGGGGTCGTTCGTGGTGCTGGCGCTCGCGAGCGGCGTCGCGCGTCTGGTCATCTACATGGGCACGTGCGCAGCAGCCCTGCGGCTTCGGTCCACGCCAGCACCGGCGACAGGTCCGGCGCCGTTCGTGTCGCCAGGAGGACCGCTCGTGCCGGTTCTCGCCATTGCCATGTCGCTCGCGATTCTGGCCGGCGCGACCTGGGGACAGCTGCTCGGTGGCGCGGCGGGCCTGGCGGCCGGCGCCGTACTCTTCGGGACCGGCCGCTTACTTCAGCTTGACCGACGGCAGGAACGGGGACTCGGGGCGCGGTGAGATGCGGCGCCTGACCGCATCGATGATCAGATCGAGCCTTTCGAGCACGAGGTGCCCGACGCGTGGCTCGCAACGCGGAGGTCCGACCAGGCAGTCGGTATCCATCTGGCGGTCGCCAACCGCGAGCGAGAGAAGCCGGGCACGCGGGAGCTCGATCTTTTCATCGTTTGCCAGCGTGACGATCAGCTTCCCGTCGAGCGTCAGACCGAGCACCTCCACCACATCCTGAGGCAACAGGGTCATGAGGGCGCCCGTATCGACGAGCGCGTCGAGCTCGAGGCGCCGAACGCGGCTGCTGTCCAGGTGCCCGGCATCCGCCAGAGCGCGGTCGGCCCCGTTCTCGAGCACCACTCTCGCGCGGACCTCTCCCATGTGTCTTCCGCTTCTGTCTTCAGGATACAGCGGCCTACAGAGTCTCCTCGATCCAGACGCACGCCAGCCGGCCGGTGCGGCGGTGCGCCGCGGTGGCGCGTCGGCGGAGCTGCTGGCGCTCGCACCGTCGGGCCTCGGACCGTGCCACGCGCGGAGGAACGGCTTCGACCTGCACGCGGGCGTCGTCGTCCCACCGCGGGATCGCGCGCGGCTCGAGCGGCTGTGCCGGTACGCGCTCCGCCCGCCGATCGCGCAGGAGCGGCTGCACCTGACGTCCGAGGGGCAGGTGGTGCTGGATCTGCGCCACCGGTGGGCGGATGGGACGACGTACCTCGTGTTCGAGCCACTGGAGCTGCTGGAACGGCTGGCGGCGCTGACCCCGCGGCCGCGGATCAACCTGCTGCTGTATTACGGCGTGTTGGGGGCGCGATCGGTGTGGCGGTCCCGCATCGCCGCAATCGATGGTGAGCGTTCGGAGGCACGCTCGGGCGTGACCCCTGATCGCGTTTCTGCCCCGGGGGCACCCGATCGGCCGAAGACGAACTGGCTCTGGGCGGAGTTGATGCAGCGGAGCTTCGGGTTCGACGTCCTGGCGTGCCCGCGCTGCGGCGGCCGGCTCGAACTGATCGCGCTCATCGAAGACCCGTCGGTGATTCGCCGCCGTCCTGAGGCATCTTGGCCTGCCCACCGAGGTACGCGCCGCACGCCCGGCGCGGCCGCCGCCGCTGCCAATAGGGCGACCGGATACGTGGTACGACGAAGACATAGCGGTTCCCTGACTTGCGATGAACACGTGTCACGATGCAGCCCCGGCGGACGCGTCCGGAGACGTGTGCCCGGCCGGAGGCGTTTGACAGGCGCGTGCGCCGGGCGCGATGATCCGCGCCGTGCCCAGGGGGCAATCTGCGCCGTGCCGTAGGGGGAGAGTCGGGGCCCGATCGCGTAACGCATCTTCGGTTAACCCAACTTCCGCGGTCTTCTGCGAGACCACTCAGAAAACCGGGGAAGTCGGGTTAACACCGCCCCCGCACCGAGCGCGACCGCCCGGGCAGCGCAAAGAGGGGCCAATAGTTCCTATCGTCCTGTACCTATCGGCCGATCAAGCAGACTTCGATACGGACGGCGAGGGCGATGAGTGTGATCCGGACGATGACGACGACGGCATCGTGGATGAAATTGACACGCAGTCACTCGCATTCTCGAACGAGTACTGGTTGGATGCCGCTACGTTCGGATCGATCGCGCGCAACGGATGGACGGTCTCGACGACCCTTCCGGCGCCGCTGCCCGGAGAGCCGCAGGAGGTGCAGCTATCGGTGTCCGGCGCTGGCAGCGGGCCGGCGCGGATTTCGGCATGCGACGGCGCTGCGAAGGAGATGTTGCTCGACAGCGATGGAGAATCGGTCGACTGGCACTGTGAGGGCGACACGGTCACAGTTCGCGCCCTCACGACGACCGCCGGTATCCAGGTCGAGAAACTGTACTGCTTGGATGACGTCTGCAACTGGAAGCTCAAAGGCGACCTTGATGCTGGGGACACGCTGAGTACCGGCAGCCCCTGGACCGCCGGCCCGGACAGCACGATTCCGGTGACATTCCTCGATGGTGCCGGTGAGGTCATCGGGTCTTTTGTGCTGGATCCCGGTGATTCGCTTGAGGTCACGATCCTCGCGGACGGTGGCCAGGAGTACGTGGCCCTCGATGCGCTTCACGGCGTGGTCACCGTGACCGTGTTCGGGCGCACGGCGACGCTCAGCGAAGGCTCTGCGCCGATCGCGTTCAGCCCGGACACGGAGCCACCAGTGCTGACGCTCCCTGCTGACGTCACAGTCGAAGCCCAGAACTCGTCAGGTGCCGTGGTGCGGTACGACGCGAGCGCCACCGATACAATCGACGGGACGGTCACGGTGATCTGCTCGTATCCGACAGGGTCGGTCTTCCCGCTCGGCACGACGGTGGTCACATGCTCCGCGAGGACCGGCGTGGCAATACCGCGGGGAGGAGCTTCAACGTCACCGTCGTCGACACGACGGCACCCGCGATTGTCGGCGCGTCGCTGAACACCTCGACGCTGTGGCCGGCCAATCACAAGATGGTCGACGTGATGGTCTCGTATCAGGTGAGCGATGCGGTGGATGCGGCGCCGATCTGCTCGCTCGACGTCACGAGCAATGAGCCCGTTAACGGGACGGGGGACGGCGACACGGCGCCCGACTGGGATGTGATCGATGCGCATCGGCTGCGGCTGCGGGCGGAACGGGCGGGATCGGGCGATGGCCGGACGTACAGCATCGACATCGCGTGCACGGACGCGGCCGGCAACGGGTCGACGGCGCGCGTCTTCGTCGCAGTGCCAAAAAGCCAGGGTCGATGAAGGTCGGGACGTAGGGGTCCTACCGCCACTCGGGCGAGGATCTGCAGCATCCAGGGTCCTGTTATGAATGGGCCGCGAGGGGATTCTCCCATTTCAGGCCAGGGAACCTCGAAAAGTCGCCGTCTGTCGAGCACAGCGTGAGGCCGTGTTCGATGGCCAGCGCGGCAAGGTGCGCATCGGGGACTAGCCGGCTGGTCACGAGATCGAGCGCCAGAAGCCGCCCCAACACATCGGGGTGACCGGCGCCTGGCAAGGGAATCCAGGCCACTTCGCACGCGAGCCAATCCTGAACCTGCGCCCAGGCCTCGATCGGGGTCACGGGGGTTCGCATGATCGCCGGATTGCTCGCGATTCGCACGAACGCCAGGAGGGAGGGCCACGGAAGGCCGACGCGCGCCGCGCCGTTCAGGCGCTCATCGAGCCACGAGCGAGCGCGCGTGTGCTCGGGTGCATCGCGGTTGGCCGCGTATAGCAAGAGGTTGGCGTCTACCAGGATCACCGGTGGCGTTCACCCTCGCCGCGCGAGAGGATCTCTTCGATATTGTCGAGGCTGCCCACGAGGCTGGCCCCCAGACTGAAGCCCTGTGTGTGGAAGCGCTCTCTGTTCGGCCTGGGCGCATGCAGCGCGTCGAGACCCGCGCGCAGCACGTCGTTCACCAGCGTCTTGAAAGGCACCCGCCGTTTTCGCCGTTCCCGTTCCAGCCGGGCCGTTACGTCATCGTCCAAGGTCAGGGTCGTGCGCATGTTATGAGGCTATGATGATGATGTGTTGATGTCAATATGATGATGCCTGAATGAAAACAGACGATAGCGGAGGTCGAGGCGCAGGGCGTTGACCGGATACTCGATGAGCTCGAACGCGAGCTCCGAGAGAAACGGTACCGCCCGATGCCGGTCCGACGGGTGTATATCCCGAAGCCGGGCAAACCGAACCAACGTCGTGGGCTCGGCATTCCGGCGATTCGCGACCGCATCGTACAGGCCGCGGTCAAACTGGTGATTGAACCGGTCCTCGAAGCGGACTTTCGCGACTGCTCGTACGGCTTCCGTCCCAAGCGGGGCGCTCGCGAGGCCATCGGCGAGATTCAAGCGCACGTCACGTGGGGTGCGCGAAAAGTCATCGACGCCGATTTGAAGGCGTGCTTTGACTCGCTTCCCCATGACGGGCTGGTCGCCGCGATTGCGCGGCGAATCAGTGACCCGTGGATATTGCGTCTTATCCGACGGTGGTTGAAGGCGGGCATCTTGGAAGACGGAACCGTGCGCTCCATGATCGCGGGCACGCCACAGGGTGGGGTGATTTCGCCCTTGATCGCGAACGCGTATCTGCATGCTCTCGACGTCGAATGGGAGACGCGGATGCGCGGAGCGAAACTGATTCGCTACTGTGATGACCTGGTGATTCTCTGCCGGGGGAACCCGCAGCCGTGGTTTCAACGGTTGGAGGACCTCATCGGGCGCCTGGGTCTGACCCTGAGCGCGGAGAAGACGCGTATCGTCGACGCCGCCGACGGGTTTGACTTTCTCGGGACGCACTTTCGGCTGCGGCCATTGCGCAGCAACCCGAAACGACTCTTCTGCTATCGCTGGCCGTCTACGAAAGCGATGCGCAGTATCCGACACAAGGTCCGCGATGCGGTGGGGTACGACGACATCCACAGTCTCGAAGAGAAAATTCGGGCGCTGAACCCGATTCTTCGCGGCTGGGGTCAGTACTTCCGCATTGGCAACGCTCACCGGCATTTCAAGAAAGTGGACTCCTACGTCTACACCAAGCTCGTGAACTTCCTGCGGCGGAAGCACAAACGGCGTGGTAAGGGATTCCGGGCATTCCCTCCCTCCTTCTTCAAGAAGGCGGGGCTGTATCAGCTCCACGGCACGGTAGTGCATACCTTCCGCACGCCACGCGGTGAACACGGTCGGGAAGCCGGATGACCGAAATGGTCCCGTCCGGTTTGACGAGGGGGCGCTGGAGACGGAGTGATGGTGACACCTACACGGGCACGAAGCTGGAAACGGCGGAGACGGCCAAGGTGCGCCTGGACACCACCGCGCCAGTGCTCCACTCCACTCGTGGTCATGTGTGACACGAAGGCGGCGTGCGAGCGCGCCGAGCAGCGCGTGCGCGAGATTCTCGCGCGGCTCGGTTTGGAGCTGCACCCGGACAAGACGAGGCAGGTCGACCTCTCGTGGGGACGCGAGGGCTTCGACTTCCTCGGTTGTCACCTGCACAAACGTCTGAGCGGGCGCATCTGGGAACAGCAGCGCAAGCGGCTGTACTTCCTCCAGCGCTGGCCTTCTCGGCGGGCGATGCAGCGGGTGCGCACCCGCGTGAAAGCGCTCACCCCTCGCGGCGCGTGTCACCGGCCGCTGCGCGACACCCTCGCGCGACTGAATCCGGTGCTCCGCGGCTGGGGAGGCTACTTTCGCACGGGCAATGCCGCCATCACATTCGGGCAGGTCGATGACTACGTCTGGCGGCGGCTGAGACGCTTGCTCCTGCAGCGCCACGGCCGCAATCTGCGACGGGATCAGGCCACCCAGTGGACGCGGGAATACTTCCACGCCCTCGGGCTCTACCGCCTGCGCGGGACCATTCAGTACCCGGAGGCTGCGTAATGCTGCGTTTCGAATGCTCCCTGGTAAGCCGTGTGCGGGAAATCCGCACGCACGGTTTGAACGGGGGTCGTACTCACAGCGCCGCGCTCGCGCGGTGCGACAAGTAGGATCTACCAATGGTCTCCATACCGTCGGTCGTATTGTAGGACCCAACCGACGTGCGTAGGGGTTGAGAAGTGGAAGGGAGGGAGAAGACGCTGGGGTCCGCCCGCCTTCGCCGCCTCGCGGCTAGGGCATGGTGAGCCTAACTTTCGCCAGTTGGAACCAGATCGCGGGCTGGCTTCGGCGGCTGGAGGGTCTCCGAGGCGCGGCATGAACCGGCGTGACGGCAAGACCGACATCCCGTAAGCTGGAAGCTGGAAGGAGGTCGGTCCATGGCAACGCTTGACTGGTCACAATGTCCGGCGGTCGAGAGCGTCCCCGAGAGGGTTGGTGGCGCCTGGGTGTTTCGCGGGACGCGCCTGCCTGTGGCTACCGTCATCGAGAACCTCGAGGATCTCAGCATCGACGAGGTCATCGAGCAGTTCGACGTGACGCGCGAGCAAGTGACGGCCGTTCTCGAATTCGTGGCTCAAAGCCTCCGCGCTGCCGCTGTCCCCGCCGGTGCTCGTCCTCTTTGACCACGGCACGCCGAAGGGGCTGGCCCGCGCGTTGTCCGGGCACACGATCCAGACGGCGCAAGCCAAGGGCTGGGACACACTCAGCAATGGCGCGCTCTTGAACGCCGCCGAGGAGGCGGGGTTCGAGCTGCTGCTCACGACCGACCGTCGCATCCGCTCCCAACACAACCTGCGCGCGCGCCGCATCGCCCTCGTCGTTCTGACGGGCAGCACGAAGTGGTCCCGAGTCCGGCAACATGCGGACCGCATCGCTGCGGCCGTTGCTTCCGCGACCCCTGGCAGCTACTTCGAGGTGGAGATTCCCTTCGAGCCGAAGCCCGGTCGTGGCTGAACACGGAAGGACAGCACAAGGAAGAAGAAGTCGAGGAGATTCGATTCCGGTTTGCGGTCGTCCCTCTCGTCGGCCGCAATTGGTTGAATCGACGACATCTTGTACTGGTGAGCC
>JACPCS010000017.1 GCA_016184455.1 Acidobacteriota bacterium | reverse complement strand
TCGATCGTGCGCGTGACGTTCTGCCCGCCGATCGCCGACTGGATGACGTCCTGGACGGCCTCGATCGTCAGAGCGTGCCGCGCGATCGCCTGGCGATCGATGCGAATGTCGGTGAAGTACCCCTGCGACACCCGCTCCGCATACACGCTCCGCGTGCCCTCGACCCCCTGCAGCACCTGCTCGATCTCGCGGCCGATGCGCTGAATCTCGTTCAGATCGGGACCGAACACCTTGATGCCGATCGGCGTCTTGATCCCGGTGAGCAGCATGTCGAGGCGGTTGCGAATCGGCTGCGTCCACGTATTCGGGAATCCCGCGAACTGCAGCGCGTCGTCCATCTCGCCCTGAAGGCGCTCGGCCGTCATGCCCGGCCGCCACTGGTCCCTGGGCTTCAGCGTGACCGTGGTGTTCACCATGCCCATCGGCGTGTTGTCCGTCGACGTCGTGCCGCGACCGACGGTGCCGAACACGCGCTCGACTTCGGGGAACTGCCGCAGCAGCCGGTCCTGCACCTGGAGGATGCGGGTGGCCTCGGCAATCGACATCCCGGGCGGAGACGTGGGCATGTACAGGAATGCCCCCTCGTACAGCGGCGGCATGAACTCGCTGCCGATGCCGAAGAGCAGCGGGATCGTGAGCGGCACCACCGCAAAGTTCACGAGGAGCGCCGCCCACCGCCAGCGCAGCGCGAGCCGGAGCACCGGCGCATAGAGCGCGGTGAAGAACCGCGATACGGGATTGGCGGCTTCCGGCCTCAGCCGCCTGCCACGGATGAAGAGCGTCATCAGCACCGGAACCAGCGTGATCGAGAGGATCGAGGCGAAGACCATCGCGAACGTCTTGGTGAACGCCAGCGGCCGGAACATGCGGCCTTCCTGCGCTTCGAGCAGGAACACCGGCACGAACGAGATGATGATGATCGCCAGCGAGAAGAAGATCGCGCGCCCGACCTGCTTCGCGGACCGGATGACCACCGCCGGCTGTTCGGCATAGGCGGGCACAGACCCGGCGTCCTCGCCTTCGGGCTCCGACACGTGGCGGTAGGCGTTCTCCACCATCACGATCGAGGCGTCCACCAGCACGCCGATGGCGAGCGCGAGGCCGCCGAGCGACATGATGTTGGAGGTGACGCCGAGGTAGTACATCGGAATGAACGACGCGACGACGGCAATCGGCAGCGCGAGAATCGGGATGAGCGCCGATCGGAAGTGGAACAGAAAGACGATGATGACGAGCGAGACCACGATCGCTTCTTCGACGAGCGTCGATCGCAGCGTCGCGATCGACTCGCCGATCAGCCACGACCGGTCGTAGGTCGGCACGATGCGCACGCCTTCGGGCAGCGCCGCCTGGACCTCCTGCAGCTTCGCTTTGACGTGATCGATCACGGTCAGGGCGTTCTCGCCGAAGCGCATGACGACGATGCCGCCGACCACCTCACCCCGGCCGTCCAGTTCGGCGACGCCGCGGCGGATGTCCGGGCCCATCTGCACCTGCGCCACGTCGCCGACGCGGATGGGGATGCCGCGCAGCGTGGCGCCGAGCGAGACGGCCTCGATGTCGGAGGCGGACTGGAGGTAGCCGCGGCCCCGCACCATGTACTCACGCCCGGAGAACTCCAGCAGGCGGCCCTCGACGTCGTTGTTGCTCGTCTGGATCGCGTGCACGACGTCCTTGACCGCCAGGTCGTACGCGGCCAGCTTGTTCGGGTCGAGGGTGACCTGGTACTGCTTGACGAACCCGCCGATGGTCGCCACCTCCGCCACGCCTTCCACCGAGGCGAGCCAGTAGCGCAGGTACCAGTCCTGAAACCCGCGGAGGTCTGCCAGCGTGTGGCGTCCCGTCTCGTCGACGAGCGCGTACTCGAACACCCAGCCGACGCCGGTGGCATCCGGGCCGATCACCGGGTTCACCCCGTCCGGCAACTGGCCGCGGATGCCCTGGAGGTACTCCACGACGCGGCTGCGGGCCCAGTAGATGTCGGTCCCGTCCTCGAAGATCACGTAGACGTACGAGATCCCGAAGTCGGTGAACCCGCGGACCGTCCGCACGTTCGGCGTGGCGATGAGCGCCGTGACGATCGGATAGGTGACCTGATCCTCGATCAGATCGGGACTGCGCCCCTCCCACTCGGTCGAGACGATCACCTGGACGTCGGAGATGTCGGGCACCGCGTCGAGCGGCGTCGCGGTCATCGCCCAGACGCCCCACGCGGTCAGCGCGAGCGTGGCGGTGAAGACGAGGAACCGGTTCCTCGCGCACCAGTCGATCGTGCGTTCAATCATGACGCCCCCGGTCCGGCTGAAGCCGGACGCCACGTACGCCCCGAGTCATTTCGCGGCGACGGCGATCTTCTCGCTGTCGAGGGTCTGGCCGCCGCGGCTCACCGTGACCGTCACGTCCCAGCTGCCGGCCATCATCACCATCCCGGTTCCGGTGTACCGGCCGCTCCCCTCGTGCGCGAGATCGACCCGGTTGCGCATCTCGGGCATGTTCATCTGCGGCATGGCGGCCATGTAGAACTCGGCCGAGACGGTCGCATCGGTGACCGGCTGGCCGTTGTGGTCCATGACCATCACCTCGAATCGGTTCTCGCCGGTCTTCGGCGGCGCCGGGTTGCTCGTGAACGTGATCTTCAGGTCCTGCGCGGCTCCCGCCGCGGGGGCCGCGGGCGCCTGCGCGGCAGGCGCCGTCTCGCCCGCCGGCTGCTGGTTGCCGCCGCACGCCGCTGCAAAGCCACCCACTGCCACCAGTCCGAGCATCACCATCAGTCGTCTCATCGTCGTCTCCTGTTTGTGTGTCACTTCGCCACCACCGCAAATTGCCTCGATCCCACACGCTGCCCACCTCGGTCGACGTTCACCGTCACGTCCCAGCGGCCGGCCATCATCACTTGCCCCATTCCGCGATAGACGCCGCCGCCCGCGGATGTCAGCCGCGTCTCCGCGCGCATCGCCGGCATGTTCATCGTCGGCATCGCCGGCATGAAGAACGTCACCGAGACGTCCGCGTCGGCAACCGGCTGGCCCGCCGCGTCCTTGACGGTCACGTCGAGCAGGTTGTCGCCCGTTCGCGGCGGGTCGGGCTGCGGCCGGAACGTGATCTCGAGCCGATCGCCCGCCGCGCCCGCGGGCGCGGCCGGCGCCGGTGGCGCGTCATAGCTCTGGACCGACGCGCGGAGCTGGCTTTCGGAATCGAGGAAGAACGTGGCGCCCACCGCCACCTGCTCGCCTGACCGAACGCCGTCGAGGATCTGCACGCGCTCCGCGAGCCGTTGGCCGACCCTCACCTCGCGCGGCTGGAAGTACCCGTCGCCTTCGGCGACGAAGACGATCTGCCGCGTGCCGGAATCGAGCACCGCGTTGGCGGGCACCGTCGTGCTCATGCCGAGCGGCACCTCGATCGCAACGTTCGCGTACATCCCCGGCTTCAGCCGGCCGCTGCGGTTGGCAAACGCGAAGCGCACACGCACGGTGCGCGTGTTCTCCTGGACGAAGGGATAGATGTAGATGGCGCGGCCTGCAAACCGCTCCTCGGGATAGGCGTCGAGCGTCACGGTGGCGGCCTGGCCGACGCGGACGAGCGGCATCTCCTGCTCGTAGACGTCGGCTTCCACCCACACGCGTGAAAGATCGGCCACCTTGTAGAGCGTCTGCCCCGGCACGACGTGCATCCCCTGCACCGCCTGCTTTTCGATCACGTAGCCGGCGACCGGCGAACGAAAGGTGACCGTCGTCTGCGCCTGCCGGCTCTCTTCGACGGCCCGCAGCTGATCGGCCGGCAGGTCCCACAGCTCGATCCGCGTCCGTGCGGCCTCTACGAGGCGCTCGGCTCGCTCGCGCGCGTCGGCGATCTGCGACGTGCGGAGCTGATCGCGCGTCCTGAGTGCGAGCAGGTACTCCTGCTGCGTGGCCAGCAGGTCGGGGCTGTACAGCGAGAACAGCGGCTGGCCCTGGGAGACGGCCGCGCCCGTGTAATCGACGTACAGGTCGCGAATCCAGCCTTCGACCTTGAGGTTGACGTCGGCAAGACGCGTCTCGTCGTAGCGGACGGTGCCTACTGCGCGGATCGTCTTCGTCAACGGCCCTCGCTCGACCGCCGCGGTCCGCACGCCGACGAGCTGCTGACGTCGACGATCGAGCGCGACGGGCGCGCGCGGATCCGCCGCCGCTGGCGGCGCGGCGGGACGCGCGACATCGCCCGTCGTGCCGGCCGCCCGAGGTGGCTCGCGCGGTGCGACCAGCGGTCCAACGAGCGGCAGGTCCAGGACACGGTCGCGGAGGCCGTAGGCGAGCGCGACGACGGCCGCGATCGCGACAACCGCCGCGACGCGGGCGGCGAGACGACGCATCGGCGTCATGGCTGCGTCCCTCCCTGCGCGGCCTGTCCTTCTGTGGCGAGATCGGTTCCGACGGCGCGCTCGAGGTCGGCCATCGCCTGTTCGAGATCGCTCACCGCGCGGTAGTAGGCGAGCTGCGCATCGAGCAGCACACGCTGGTTGTCGATGAGCGCGAGAAAATCGACGCGGTCGGTCTGATAGGCGATCCGCGACACCTCGAGGGTCTGTTCGGACTGCGGCACGATGCTCGTGCGCAGCAGCGCCGCACGCCGGGCCGCCGAGTCGGCGCGCACGTAGGCTTCCTGGACGGCCTGCCGGACGCCGCTCTCGACCGCGCGCTCCTGCGCCGCGGCGGCCGCGATCTCGGCCTGCGCCTCAGCGACTCGCGCGTCGAGCCCTCCACGCGACCACGGCGCGCGCGGCCACGTGATGCCGACCGTCGCGGTCCAGGCGTCACGATCGCGCGGCATGAGCATGTAGCCGCCGCCAACGACGAAATCCGGCCTGTACTCCACGCGCGCCGCTGCGAGTGCCGCCTCGGCCCGCGCGCGTTCCAGGCTGGCGACGCGCAGCTCGGGGTGGCGCCCGAGGGCCAGCCGCTGCAACTCCGACGCGGCGGGCAGTGCGACGCGCTCGTACGGCGCCCCAACGGGCCCGATCGCTGCGTCAGGCGGCCGCCCGAGCAGCGTGTCGAGCTGCGCTTCCGCGAGGCGGGCGCGCTCCTCCATCATCACGAGGTCGTCGTGCAGCTTGGAGATCTCGACGACCGCCTTGAGCACGTCCTGCTGCGAGATCCGGCCGGTGGCGTACTTCGCTTCCGAGACGTCGGCGAACTGCCGGAGCAGGTCGACGCTCGCCAGGTGGATGTCGATGTGCGTGCGGGCCAGGAACAGATCGGCGTAGGTGCGCTTGACCTCGTTCACCACCGCGCGGGCGCGCACGGTAATCTCGCCTTCGGCGATTTCCGCATCCTTTTCCACGACCGCGGCGCGGGCGCCGCGCTTTCCGCGACCGGGAATCTCCTGCCCGATCGTGAGCATGTACATGCCGGTATCGAGCGGATTGACGGAGCTGATGGGCCACTGCCAGATCTGCGCCTCGAAGGTGGGCGGCATGAGAAACCGCTCCGCCGCCGGGCGCAGGCGCGCCGCCTCGAACTGCTTGCGCAGCGCGACGAGCGTGGGGTTGTTCGCGAGCGCCTCGTCGAGCGCGGCCTGGAGCGTCAGCGGCGGTCCTTCGTACGCGCGGCGTTCGTGAAACGCGTGCAGTTGCTCCTGCAACGGCGAGAGAGGAGCGGCGGCTGACACCGGGTCGGCCGATGCCAGTCGGACCGCGAGACATGCCACAACGACGACGAGCAATCTTCCAGACATAGATCCTTCCCATGCGCAAAAACGAAGACGCGTACGCACCTCACGCGTACGCAGGTGCAGCGACGGCGAAGGACTAGATCAGGAAGGAGGCGAGAAGGATGTACTTCGGGGGCGAGGCGGACCCGACCGGGACGCGATCGAGCACGGGCGCGGCCGACTCAGACGACACGCCGGACAGGGCACCGGTGACCGAAACCGGACCCATCGGCAGGGTGATCTGATAATCGCGATCGCGCGGGGCGTTCGACTGTTCTCCCCCGGCACAGCAGGTGGTCACGCCGGCTTCGGAGGCGAGCTCGCCCAGATGCGCACAGCAGGCGTGACGATCGCCCGAAGAGATCGACCAGCCCGCGCACGCGGCCACAGCGGGGGCCGACGCGGCGAGGACGATCAGCGCGGCACTGAACGCCGCAACGAGCCGGCGTCTCTTCAGCACGCTCTTATGCTACCTCACATCCCGCGGGCGCGCAGCTTCCAGCCGAACCCGTCGCTCGGACGCTGGAGGCTCGTCATGCGCACGCGATGCTCGGTGGGATTGCGGCCCGGCCACCCGCTGATGATCACGTAGTCGCCGAGCTTGAACGTCTGCGGCGTCACGCCCTGACCGCCAAGCTCGGTGACCCCCACCCACTCCACCGCGTAGCGGACGAGTGACCCGTCTTTTTCCTTGACGACGACGTGCACGAACGAGTGCGGATTGCGGAGGACAATCTGCGCGAGCTCGCCCTGAATGGTGACGGTCCGATCTTCGCTGTAGACGTCGGGAAACGAGTGGTGGGCGTACGACTGCGCAGCCGTCGCGCAGCATCCAGCCGCCACGAGCGCAGCCAGCATACGCTTCATGGGCCCCTCCGTGACCTTCCCATCGTAGTCGAACCGCCCGGCTGACGCCCTGAAGAGTACCTGAATTCTTCGTCAGGAATCTACCCGGTTTCGCGCCACAAACTCGAATATTTCGATATTTCCGGAAATATGGTATACATCCCCTGTGGCCACTACACATGACCAGGCCGACCTCGCCCGATTCGCCGACATGCTCGCCGCCATGGGCACCGAGCCGCGGCTGAAGATCGTCCGCCTGCTGCTCGCGGCGCATCCCACCGGGATGGTCGCTGGCGAGCTGGGCAGCGACCTGGACCTGCCGCCGTCCACCTTGTCGCATCACCTCGACCGCCTCAAGCGTGAAAGGGTCGTGCGGGTTCGGCGGGAGGGGACGTTCCTCCGGTACACGGCGAACACCGCGGCGCTCGAAGACCTGCTGCGATTCCTGTACGCCGAGTGCTGCACGCGCTCGTGTGCATGCGATCCGGCGCGCATCGCGCCAGACGCGCCCAGTGACCAGGCACCGTCACACGCCCCATAACCCCGGAGTCAACCCATGCAGAACCTGACCGATGCCATTCGAGACAAGTACGCGGAGGCGGCACGACGCGCGGCCGCGGGCGAGCGGGCCTCGTGCGGCTGCGGACCGTCCGCCGAGGCGGCCTGCTGCGACCCGATCACCTCGAACCTCTACGACGCGTCGGAGGCGGCCCTCGTGCCGGAGACCGCCCTGCGCGCCTCGCTCGGCTGCGGCAACCCGACGGCGCTCGCGGCACTCCGCCCGGGCGACACCGTGCTCGATCTCGGAAGCGGCGGCGGCCTCGACGTCATGCTGAGCGCGAAGCGGGTTGGGCCCGCGGGCAAGGCCTACGGCCTCGACATGACGGACGAGATGCTGGCGCTCGCGCGAGCGAATGCGCGCGAGGCCGGCGTGACGAACGTCGAATTCCTGAAGGGGCGGATCGAAGAGGTGCCGCTGCCGGACGGCTCGGTCGACATCATCCTCTCGAACTGCGTGATCAACCTCGCGGCGGACAAGGACGCCGTGCTGCGCGAGGCGTTCCGCGTGCTGAAGCCGGGCGGGCGCTTTGCGGTGTCGGATGTGGTCGTCCGCGGCGAGATCCCCGCTGACATCCGGCGATCGCTCGAGCTGTGGGTTGGCTGCGTGGCCGGCGCGCTGAGCGAGGACGACTACCGCCGCAAGCTCGAGGCCGCCGGCTTTACCGACGTCGAGCTGGAAACCACGCGGGTATACGAGCTGGAGGACGCACGGGCATTTCTCGCGTCCTCAGGGGTGGATGTGGGTGCGCTGGCGCCGCAGGTCGGCGGCCGCGTGACCAGCGCGTTCGTGCGGGCCAGGAAGCCCGTCACCGAACGCACATCAGAGAGTTGCTGCGGCCCGACCTGC
>JACPCS010000130.1:29202-65390 GCA_016184455.1 Acidobacteriota bacterium | reverse complement strand
GTCCGCCCTCTCAGGCCGGCTACCGATCGTCGCCTTGGTGAGCCGTTACCCCACCAACTAGCTAATCGGACGCGGGCCCCTCTTCAAGCGCCAGGTCTTACGATCCCCAGCTTTGATTTCCGCCTCTTCAAAGGCGGGATGTTATGCGGTATTAGCGTCCCTTTCGGGACGTTATCCCCCACTCGAAGGTAGGTCACCCACGTGTTACTCACCCGTTCGCCACTCAGTCACCCCTTGCAGGGTAACCGCGTTCGACTTGCATGTGTTAGGCACGCCGCCAGCGTTGATTCTGAGCCAGGATCAAACTCTCATGTTAAAGAGGCTGTTCTCGCCCGAAGGCGAGCCCAACTCGTTAACGCGAGCGCCTGTTGAACTTGGCTCTTGCGTTGTTCTGTCTTGTGTCGACTCCCGGTTTATTCCCGTGTCACCGGGGGTTCACCGGAGCCGTTGTCCTGTCGTTGCCGACAGAACGGCTGACACTCGACGGGTTGTCGTGCTTGCACGCACTATCTAGTTTTCAAAGAACCGAGCCTCCCCTCGAGGCAACCAACCGCCTTCAGGGGAACCTTTTAAGGTTACTATCGGGTGCCCGGTCTGTCAACCCCTTTTCTGAGGGGCGTTTGCGGGGATCCGACTAGGGCGTTCACCTACGCGCTGTTCTACCGGAACGGCTTGGCGCCGTTCCTTAAACCCACTCCCGGACGGGCGTCCGTCAGGTGAACCTACTAAGACTAGGGCCCCTGGACTGGAATGTCAACCTCGAACGATTCGGATCAGGTAGTTGTCCCGCTTTCCTTTGCGCACGACGAAGAGCTGGCCTTCGACGGCTGACTCCGGGCGCAGCCGCTCTTTCTCATCGGTCAAGCGCCGACCGTTTACGTAAATCCCGCCGCTGCGGATCAAGCGCGTCGCCTCGCCCTTCGAGCTCGTCACGCCGGCTGAGGCCAGCAGCTCGACCGCCGGCCACCCCTCCGGCGCGTACGTCGTCGTCGCCGAGGGCACATTGGGAAACACGCGGAGCAGATCAGCGACCGACATCTTCGATACGTCGGCGCCGAAGAGCGCATCCGTTGCCGCTTCCGCCTCTCTGACGCCGGCGTCGCCGTGCACCAGCCGTGTGACCTCCCGGGCGAGCTCCCGCTGCGCATGCCGCTTCGCGGCTTCGCGCGCCGACGCGGCCTCGAGCGCTGCGATGCGCTCCTGCGAAAGATACGTGAAGAACCTGAGGTACTTCACCGCGTCCCGATCGTCCGTGTTGATCCAGAACTGATAGAAGTCATACGGACGCGTCAGCGCGGGATCGAGCCACACCGAGCCCGCTTCCGTCTTCCCGAACTTCGTTCCAGCGGCAGTCATGAGGAGCGGCAGCACGAGCCCGTGCACTCTGTGGCCGCGCACGCGCCGGATCAGGTCCATCCCGGCGGTGATGTTGCCCCACTGATCGCTGCCGCCGATCTGCAGCGTGCAGTTGAACCGGTCATACAGCACGAGGAAGTCGTACGACTGGAGCAACGGATAGCTGAACTCGGTGTACGAAATGCCCTCCTCGCTCTCCATGCGCCGCTTCACAGAATCCTTCGCGACCATCGCGTTCACCGTGAAGTGCTTGCCGACGTCGCGCATGAAATCGATGGCCCCGAGCTTCGTCAGCCACTCCGCGTTGTTGACGAGCCGCGCCGGCGCGGTCGCACTGTCGAAATCCAGGAATCGGGCGAGCTGCCCGCGAATGCCTTCGACGTTGGCCTCCACCTGTTCGGTGGTGAGCAGTGTGCGTTCCGCTGCCTTGAAGCTCGGGTCGCCAATCAGCCCGGTGCCGCCACCCACGAGCGCGATGGGCGCATGGCCGAACCGTTGAAACCTGGCGAGCGTCAGAATCGGCAGCAGGTGGCCGACGTGCAGGCTGGCGGCGGTTGGATCGAATCCCGCGTACGTCGTGACCTTTGCGCGCGCGACCAGGTCACGCACGCCTTCGGTCGCGTCATAAACGAGGCCGCGCCACTCAAGCTCGCCATACACGTCCATCAGCCGCTACTATAAACCGGCCCCTTCGACGAAGCTCGGGGCCAGGCCATGCTGCTCAGCCGCCGCACGGCGATCAAAGGGCTGCTCGCCACCGCAGTCGGCACGGTGACCGGCGCGGCGGCCTACGGCGCCGCCTACGAGCGCCACCGGATCGGCCTCACGTCGGTGTCACTGCCGGTTTCGGGCCTGCCGCCCGCACTGGATGGGCTGCGCATCGGCTTTCTCACCGACATTCACCACAGCCGCACCCTACCGGCAGCCGACGTCACGCGCGCCGTCGAGCTGGCGCTCGGCGAGCGCCCCGATCTGATCGTGCTCGGAGGCGACTACGTGACGTTCGGCGACCGCGCGTACGTCGGCCCAGTCGCGGAGCTGCTGGCGCCTCTCCATGCGCCGCACGGCGTCTACTCGAGATCCGCGGTGAGCGGCTGGAGCTCGCCGGCGTCCGGTTCTGGACACGGCGGGTGGAGGACCTCGCGCGCGTGCTGCGGAAGGCGACCGACACTGTGATCCTGCTCGCGCACGACCCGCGGCGGCTGACGGAAGCCGCCGCGCTCGACGTGCCCGCTGTACTCTCCGGCCACACGCACGGCGGCCAGGTCGTGCTGCCGGGGGTCGGCGCCCTGGCGCGTCGTCGGTTTCCAATTCTCGCCGGCAGCGGGTCGCGCGAGAATACGTCGATTTTCGTCAGCCGTGGCGTTGGCACGGTCTACGTGCCGGTGCGCATCAACTGCCCGCCGGAAGTCGCGATGGTGACGCTGACGCGGCGCTCGCAGATCTGAGGAAACGCCGCCCCTCCACGCGCCAGCCACCGGCGAGCACAATACTCACCGCCTCGGGGTAGGTCTTGTGCTCCTCGACGAGAATCCGCGCCGCCAGCGTCTCGGCCGTGTCGTCGTCGAGGACCGGCACGACCCGTTGCAGCACGATCGGTCCGTTGTCGAGCTCCGAAGTAACCAGATGGACGGTCACGCCGCTGACGCGTACGCCGTGCGCGATCGCCTGCCGCTGCGCGTCGATCCCGGGAAACGCGGGCAGCAGCGACGGATGGATGTTCAGGATTGCATTCGGATATGCCTCGAGGAGCGGCGGACCCACGAGCCGCATGTAGCCTGCCAGGCAGATCAGGCCGACGTCGCGCGCCCGCAGCTCCCGCACGATCGCGCGGTCGTGATCGTCGCGCGACGGCCATCCGCGATGGCTGATGGTCAGTGTCTCGATGCCCGCGGCGCGCGCGCGCTCGAGGCCCGCGGCGTCGTCGCGGTTGGAGATGACCAGGGCAATCGTTGCATCGAGGCGTCCGTCGCGGATCGCATCGATGAGCGCCTGGAGGTTGCTGCCGCGGCCGGAGATGAGAACGCCCAGCCGGTCTTTCACGACAGATTGACGTAGCTCACCGACGGCGGCTCGCCGGCAACGACTTCGCCGATGACGCGTGCGTCGCGGCCCCCGCGCGCTGCGAGCTCTTCGATCAACGGTTCTGCCTTGTCGCGCGCCGCGACGATGATGAGGCCGATCCCCATGTTGAAGGTCCGCAGCATGTCTTCGGTCGGCACGTGACCATTCCGCTGCAGCCACCGGAAGACAGGGGGGACATCCCACGCCGTCAGATCGACAACGGCTGCCGTGCCGTGCGGGAGCACACGGGGCAGATTGTCGGTGATGCCGCCGCCGGTGATGTGCGCCATCCCCTTGATGCGGCCCCCATCGAGCAGCGGCTTCACCATGGGGAGATACGAGCGGTGGGGCTCGAGCAGCTCGTCACCAATGCTGCGCCCGAGCTCGGGGACGTGCGTCTCAACGGTCAGGCCAAGCTGATCGAAGACGATGCGGCGCGCGAGCGAGAAGCCGTTCGTATGGAGCCCCGAGGATGGGACCCCGACGAGCACGTTACCGACGACAATCGTGCGGCCGCTGACGAGCCGGGCGCGATCGACGACCCCGACAATGAAGCCCGCCAGGTCGTATTCGCCCTCGCCGTAGAAGCCGGGCATTTCCGCGGTCTCGCCGCCGAGCAGTGCGCAGCCGTTGTCGCGGCAGGCGCCCGCAATGCCGCCGACGACGCGCTCGGCCACCTCGGGCGAGAGCCGTCCGGTCGCGAGATAGTCGAGAAAGAAGAGCGGCTCGGCGCCCTGGACGAGAATGTCGTTCACGCAGTGGTGCACGAGGTCGAGACCGACGGTGTCGTGTCGTCGCGCCAGAAACGCGACCTTCAGCTTCGTACCGACGCCGTCCGCGCTCGCCACGAGAATCGGCTCACGGAAGCGCCCCGCTTCGAGCTGGAACAGCCCGCCGAAGGAGCCGATCTCCGACAGCACCCCCGACGTGAACGTCGACCGGGCGAGCGCGCGGATGCGCCGCACGGTCTCGTTTCCGGCATCGATATCGACTCCAGCCGCTTTGTAGTCCACGTCAGAATCCCAATCTCTCGATGAGCGTCGCCGCCACGGCGCGCGCCTCGGATCCCTCCGCTGCCTGCCAGTAGGCGGCCCGCGCCGCCACGAAGAAGTGCTCCTCGGCGAAGTCCTCCTCGAGGCTCTCGAACCCGTCGTGCAGCAGATCGATTGCCAGCGTCCGCTCGTTGTCCGCGGCTGCGGTCAGCCAGGCGACTGTTTCCGCCGGCCGCCGCAGCGCCAACGTTGAGAGCGCGAGCGCCACCTCGTCGCGCAGACGTGCCGTCGTGCCGGCCCCGAGTTGCAGCAGGGCGGTCCGCGCTGCCGCGTGCTCGTGCCCGATGGCGGCCAGCGCCAACGTCGCCGCGCGGATCGCCTCGGGCCGGCCCGGCTCGGAGCGCGCCGTCCGCGCCAACCACTCTATTTGCGGTGCACACTCGCCGGCAAGCAGGCACTCGGCCGCCTGCATCGCGGCCGCTACCACGGGCGAGGGCTTCTCAATCGAGGCAAGCGCCTTCTTGCCGCGCTCGTCCCCGATGCGGCCGATCGCCAGCACCGCGTCGTCCTGGAGCGGGCCATCGAGGACGGCAACCGATGCGATCGCCTCGACAGCATACGCCGCCCGCTGCTCGCCCAGCGCTTCGATCACGGCGCTGCGAAAGAAGTGGAGGCCGCGGCCAACCTCCGCCAGGAGCGCCCGCTCGACGAACTCGTCCGGCGGAAGCGCCGCAATCGCGCGCACGAGCGCCGGACGGACGAATTCGGCCTGCTCGGTCTCGAGCCCGGCCAGGAACATCTGCCGGACCGCCGGATCCGGGTGCCGTTCGAGCCAGCGGTACGCCACCTCGCGCACGCGGTCGTTCCGATCGGTGAGCAGGCTGCGCACGAGATCGGGCGTCTCGCGTGCGTTGAAGGATGTGAGCAGCACGAGTGCCCGATAGCGGACGAACTGATCGGCGTGTTCCCGTACCGCCGCCATCAGCGCGGGCACGACTTCTTCGGCCGGCGCGCGGCGCACCCGCTGCGCCGCCGCCGTGCGCGTCGCGTAATCAAGCGCAGACAGATTATCGATGTGGCGTGTGAGATCGACCGCTTGCGCAGCGGACGAATATTCGACCGCGGAAAGCACTGCCGCGAGGACCACCATGACCCCGAACAGGAGACGTGGCGACACAGGACGTCAGCTCGTGACCGGGTCCTTGTCGAAGACGGGCACCAGGGGTTCCGGCCGCTCGGCGGCTGGCGACTCCGGGCTGAGCTTGAGTGCCAACTGCAGATACGCGGCCTCGTCGCGCGGAAACACGACGGGATACGTGCCGGTGTAGCACGACGTGCAGTACTTGGAGGCCCCGCCCTTGACGCCCGCCGTCAACCCCTCGAGGCTCAGATACGCCAGACTGTCTGCGTCAAGGTACTTGCGGATCTCCTCGAGCGAGTGCGTGGCGGCGATGAGCTCCGATCGGCGCGGCGTGTCGACTCCATAGAAGCACGGCGAGATCGTGGGCGGACAGCTGATGCGCATGTGCACCTCGCGCGCCCCCGCGCTGCGCACCATGCGGACGATCTTCCGGCTGGTGGTGCCGCGGACGATCGAGTCGTCCACGAGCACGACGCGCTGCCCCTCGATGATGCTGCGCACGGGGTTCAGCTTCACGCGGACGCCGAAATGCCGGATCGACTGCCGCGGCTCGATGAACGTGCGCCCGACATAGTGGTTTCGGATCAAGCCGAACCGCATCGGGATGCCCGATGCCTCGGCAAATCCCACGGCTGCACAGACGCCCGAGTCGGGGACCGGCACGACCACATCCGCCTCGACCGGCCGCTCGCGCGCGAGGCGCCGCCCAAGACCGGTGCGGACCTCGTTGACACTCTCGCCGAACACGTAGCTGTCGGGACGCGCAAAGTAGACGTGCTCGAAGATGCACTGCGCCTGGGCTGCCGGCAGGAACGGTTTGATCGACTTGATGCCGGCCGCGCTCAGCACCACCAGCTCGCCCGGCTCGACGTCACGCTCGTACGTGGCGCCGATCAGGTCGAGCGCGCACGTCTCGGAGCCGAGCACCCACGCCCCGTCGAAGCGGCCGAGCACGAGCGGCCGGAACCCGTGGGGATCGCGGACTCCGAACACGCGGTCGCGGGACATCATGACAAACGAGAAGGCACCGCGCACCTGCGACAGCGCGTCGATGACCGCCTTCTCGGTGCTCTCTTCCCTCGACCGCGCGAAGAGATGGACGACGACTTCGGTGTCGCTGCTCGTCTGGAAGATGGCGCCCTCGCGGACGAGCGCGTCGCGCACGTCGCTCGCGTTCACCAGGTTGCCGTTGTGGCAGATCGCAAACTCGCCGTGCACGCTGTCGACGACAATCGGCTGGGCGTTGGCGAGCCGGCTCTCACCGGCGGTCGAATAGCGGACGTGTCCGATCGCGAGATGTCCCGGCAGCGTGGCCAGGGCCTCCGCGTCGAACGCCTCGTTGACGTACCCCATCGCCTTGCGGTGGCGCACGACGCTGCCGTCGGACGCGGCGATGCCGGCGCTTTCCTGTCCACGATGCTGCAGCGCGTACAGCCCGAGGTAGGCGAGGTTTGCCGCCTCGGCATGACCGACAATCCCGAACACGCCGCACTCGTCGCGGAACTTGTCCAGCATGGGAACCTATAGTGTACGACCTTTAGGCGACGGCGCGCGGCCGATCGAACCAGCGGCCGATGGCGTTCGCCCACAGATCTTCCGCATCCGCCAGCGATTCGTCGATCGCCAGCTCGCCATCGATCGCGACGCGGATCCGATCGCCGCCCACACGGCCGACGACCGCGGCCGGCACGGCCTCCGCTTTTGCCAGCGCCACCAGCTCAGCCGCGCGATCGGCCTCCACGGAGACGACGACACGGGAGGCCGCCTCGCCAAAGAGCGTCGCGATCTGACCGAACTCGGGCACCGCGGCCGCAACCGCCGGCACATCAACCGACGCGCCGAGACTGGTATTGAAGCAGCACTCCGCCACGGTCACAGCAAGCCCGCCTTCCGCGCAATCGTGGGCTGACCGGATCAGTCCGGCGGCCACCCCGCGGACGAGCAGCCGCTGCAACGCCGCTTCGAGTGCGAGATCGAGGACCGGGGGCGTCCCGCGAATGAGTCCGTGGAACACCTTGAGGTATTCACTGCCGCCAAGCTCGTCGCCGCCGCGCCCGAGGAGCACAATGGCGTCACCGTCGGCACGAAACGCGCGGCGGACGACGGTCGAAGCGTCCTCGAGCAGTCCCACGACACCGACGACAGGCGTCGGCAGCACGGCGCGGCCGTCGGTTTCGTTGTAGAGGCTCACGTTGCCGCCCGTGATCGGCACCTCGAGCGCGCGACACGCCGCGCCCATGCCTTCCACCGCGCGCGCGAACTGCCACATGATCTCCGGCCGCTCGGGACTGCCGAAGTTGAGGCAATTGGTCGCGCCGATCGGCTGCGCGCCGGTGCAGGCCACGTTGCGCGCCGCCTCCGCGACGGCGAGCTCCGCGCCGAGAAACGGGTCGAGATACACGAAGCGGCCGTTGCCATCGACCGACATCGCGAGCGCGCGGGCCGTGCCCTTGACGCGCACGACCCCCGCCCCCATCCCGGGCACCACGAGCGTGTTGGTGCGCACCATATGGTCGTACTGGCGGTACACCCATCGCTTGCTCGCCACCGACGCCGAGGCGAGCAGCCGCCGGAACACCTCACGGACCGGCGGCGGGGCGCCGAGCGCGGCCAGCGAAAGGCGCTGCGCCTCCGCGAGATAGGCCGGTTCAGCCATCGGCCGGCGGTAGACCGGCGCCTCGTCGGTGAGGGCGGTATTCGGGATATCCGCGACCACCTCGCCGTGGTGCGTCACGCGGAGCCGGCCGTCTGTGGTGACTTCGCCTATCCGGACCGCGTGCAAATCCCACTTGTCGAAGATGCGCTCCACCTCCGCTTCACGCCCGCGCTTGACGACGAGCAGCATCCGCTCCTGCGATTCCGAGAGCATGATCTCGTAGGGCGTCATGCCCGTCTCGCGCTGCGGCACGAGCGACACGTCGATCGCGATCCCCGCGCCGCCGCGCGATCCCATCTCGCACGTCGAGCACGTCAGCCCTGCGGCGCCCATGTCCTGGATGCCGACGAGCGCGCCGCTCCGCATCACCTCGAGACACGCCTCGAGCAGCAGCTTCTCCATGAACGGGTCGCCGACCTGCACGGCGGGCCGCTTCTCCGCCGACTTCTCGTCGAACTCCGCCGAGGCCATCGTCGCGCCGTGAATGCCGTCGCGGCCGGTCTTGGCGCCGACGTAGTAGACGGCGTTGCCGACGCCGGAGGCGACGCCCTTGACGATCTCGTCCGCCTTGGCAATGCCGAGGCAGAAGACGTTGACGAGCGGGTTGCCCGTGTAGCTTTCGTCGAACGCGATCTCGCCGCCGACGGTCGGAATGCCGATGCTGTTGCCGTACCCGGCGATGCCGGCCACGACGCCGGCAAACGTGCGGCGCACGAGCGGGTCGTCGAGCGGCCCGAAGCGGAGCGAATTGAGAAGCGCGATCGGCCGCGCGCCCATCGTGAAGATGTCGCGGATGATGCCGCCCACGCCGGTCGCCGCGCCCTGATACGGCTCGATGAACGATGGGTGGTTGTGCGATTCGATCTTGAAAACAGCGGCGAGACCCTCGCCGATGTCGACGGCGCCTGCGTTCTCCCCCGGGCCCTGAAGCACGCGGCGCCCGCTGGTCGGCAGCGTCCTGAGGTGGACGCGGGAACTCTTGTAGCTGCAGTGCTCCGACCACATCACCGAGAAGATGCCGAGCTCGGTGACCGTCGGCTCGCGGCCGAGCATCTCGAGGATGTGCTCGTACTCGTTGCGTGTGAGCCCGTGCTGCTGGATGAGATCGTCCGGGATCGTCTTCATCGCGCCGCCGCGACCGCCTTCGCCCCGGCTCCGGCGGCGGGAAACGCTCCCTGGCTGACCGACCTCACCGCGGACTCGAGGATCGCCAGCCCGTCGGCGCTCCCGATGGCGAGCTCGCAGGCCCGCTCCGGGTGCGGCATCAGCCCGACGACGTTGCGCGCCTCGTTGCAGAGGCCCGCGATGTTGTGGACAGATCCGTTCGGGTTCGCCTCGGGCGTGACCTCACCGGCGGCGGTGGTATAGCGGAAGATCACCTGCCGGTTTCGCTCGAGCCGTTCGACAACGTCCGGTTCTGCGTAGTAATTCCCCTCGCCGTGCGCGATCGGAATCCTCAGCACCTGTCCCTGGCGGCACGCGCTCGTGAACGGCGTGTCGGTCTGCTCGACCCTGATGAAGACGTGCTCGCACTGAAACTTCACGCTGCGGTTCCGGAGCATCGCCCCCGGCAGCAACCCGGCCTCGAGCAGCACCTGAAAGCCGTTGCAGATGCCGAGCACCGGACCGCCGGCGTCGGCAAAGCGACGGACTTCCTGCATGATGGGCGAGAAGCGCGCGATGGCGCCGGTCCGCAGGTAATCGCCGTGTGCGAAGCCGCCCGGCAGGATCACGACGTCGGCGCCGGCGAGGCTCGTCTCCTTGTGCCAGACGAACGCCGCGTCCTGACCGAGCACGTGCTTGACCGCGTGGTACGCGTCGTGGTCGCAGTTGGATCCGGGAAAAACGACGACGGCAAATTTCATCGGGCGACCGCCTCCGCGGTGGTGTCGATCTCGATTCGATAGCTCTCGATGACGGGGTTGGCCAGCAGCTTGTCGGCGGCCTCCCCGGCGATGCGGCGCGCCTCGTCCGACGTCGGCGCGTCGATGTCGAGCTCGAAGTACTTGCCCTGCCGGACGTCCCTCACCGCGGCATATCCGAGCGTATGCAGCGCGTCCGCAACGGTCGTTCCCTGCGGATCGAACACCGACGGCTTCAGCGTCACGAACACGCGCGCACGCATCAGACGGCTACCTCCTGAAACACACGGCCAAAGATGTGATCGACGTGGCGCAGCTGCTCGCCGAGATCGAAGGCGCGCTCGATGTCGGCGGGCGGCAACACCGCGGTGACGTCGCCATCCGCGAGGAGTAGCGCCTTGAAGTCGCGCCGCTCATTGAAGGATCGCATGGCGTTGCGCTGCACCCACTCGTACGCCTGCTCGCGCGAGACGCCGCGCCGCGCGAGCTCGAGGAGCACCGTGCCCGAGAACACGACGCCGCGCGACCGGTCCAGGTTCTCCCGCATTCGATCGACGTAGACGACCATGCCAGAGACGATGCGCGTGAAGCGGCGGATCATGTGGTCGAGCGCGATGAAGCTGTCGGGCAGGATCACGCGCTCGACCGACGAGTGCGAGATGTCGCGCTCGTGCCACAAGGCGTTGTTCTCGAAGGCGGCGCCGGCGTTGGCCCGCACCAGCCGGGCGAGCCCCACGATCTGCTCGCAGCCGACCGGGTTGCGCTTGTGCGGCATCGCCGAGGACCCCTTCTGCCCCTGCGCGAACGGCTCCTCCACTTCGCCGATCTCGGTCTTCTGCAGGCCGCGAATCTCGAGCGCGCACTTCTCGAGCGTCGAGGCCGTGATCGCCAGCGTCGAGAGCAGCTCGGCGTGGCGGTCGCGCTGGATCACCTGCGAGGCGACCGGCGCCGGCTCGAGGCCGAGGGTACGGCAGACGTCCGCTTCGATCGACGGCGGCAGGTGCGCGAACGTGCCGACGGCGCCCGAGAGCTTGCCCACCGAGACCGTCTCGCGGGCGCAGCGCACGCGCTCGACGTCGCGCGCCAGCTCCGCGTACCAGAGCGCCAGCTTCAGCCCGAACGTCATCGGCTCGGCGTGCACGCCGTGCGTCCGGCCGATCATCACCGCGTCTCGGTGCTCCTCGGCGCGGGCCCGGACGGCCTGCATCAGTGCTGCGAGCCCCCGCAGGATCAGGTCGCACGCCTCGCGCATCTGCAGCGCCTGCGCGGTGTCGATGACGTCCGAGGAGGTGAGCCCGAAATGGAGCCAGCGCGCCGACGGCCCGACATGCTCCGCCACGGCGGTGGTGAACGCGATCACGTCGTGCTGCGTGACCTGCTCGATCTCCTCGATCCGGGCGATGTCGAAGCGGCCGCGCTCGCGGACCTCGCGTGCGGCCTGGGGCGGCACGATCCCGGCGCGGGCCATCGCGTCGACCGCGGCGAGCTCGACCTGCAGCCAGGTCTCGTACTTCCGCTGGTCGCTCCAGATGCGACCCATGTCCGCGCCGGTGTACCGTGGAATCATCTACGCCAAATCTATCCCAGTGAGAGCCTTTCGCGCGGCAGCTGCAGGCCGTTGACCGCGCCGAGCACGGTCGCGGCGAGCGCGCCGTCCGTGAACAGATCCCGCGCCACCCGCTGCACGTCGTCGGCGGTGACACGCTCGACGCCGTCGAGCGTTTCGTCGAGCCCGAACTGCCGATCGAAGTAGATCTCCTGCCGCGCCAGGTGCGACATCCGGCTCGACGTGCTCTCGAGGTTCAGCATCAGGCTGCCCTTGAGGTGATCCTTGGCCCGGCGCAGCTCCGGATCCGGCAGCATCTCTTCCTTGAGCCGCCGCAGCTCCGCGATGACAACGTCGACGAGCTCGCCGACGGCCTCGTTGGCGCAGCCGGCATACACCGTCACCGATCCGGCGTCGCGGTACGCGCTCAGGCCGCTGAACACCGCGTAGGCCAGCCCGCGCTTCTCGCGCACATTCTGGAACAGCCGCGAGCTCATCGACCCGCCGAGCACCGTGTTCAGCACGTAGCTGGCGTACCGGTCGGCGTGGTCCTGCTGATAGCCGCTCGTGCCGAGACACACGTGGCTCTGTTCGAGCTCCTTGTTGCGGATCAGCACGTCGGGGACAACGCGCGGCGGCTTGTCCATGACACGGTCGCTGGACGAAGGGAGCCCCTCGCAGTACCGGCGCACGAGGTCGCGCACCTGGTCGTGCTCCACGTTCCCGACGGCGACGACGATCAGATTGGGCGAGGAGTACGCCGATGTGAAATAGCGTCGCAGGCCATCGGCGTCGAGCGACTCCACCGTCTCACGGGTACCGAGGATTGGGCGGCCGAGCGGGTGGTTCCGCCAGAAGTGCTCGGTGAAGAGCTCGTGCACCAGGTCGTCCGGCGTGTCCTCGACCATCTTGATCTCTTCGAGGACCACCTTCTTCTCCCGGTCGATGTCCACCGGGCTGAAGGCCGGCCGCATGACGATGTCGGAGAGCACATCGACCGCGAGCGGCAGATGCTCGTCGAGCACCTTGATGTAGTAGCTCGCGTATTCCTTCGCCGTGAACGCATCCATCTGCCCGCCGATCGAGTCGATCGTCTGGGCGATGTCCTCGGCCGTCCGGGTCGCGGTCCCCTTGAAGAGCATGTGCTCGACGAAGTGGGCGATGCCGCTCTGCTCGACAGGCTCGTGGCGCGAGCCGCGCGCCAGCCACACGCCGATGCTCACCGAGCGGACGTGGGGCATCCGCTCGGTCACGAGTCGGAGTCCGTTGGGGAGCACGTCACGAACGATGGTTGCTGGCGTCACGGATGTTCAGGATCGGCTTGCTCGCCGCAAACCGTTGAGAGACAGGGAATTAGAAGAACATCTCAATGATAGCACGGAACGGCGGCGTCCATCCGATACGTGTTGGGGTTGTACAATCAAATGCTCGCATCTCAATGGAAATGCGAGACATAGCATGAACCGTTCTCCAATCGACCTCGCGGAGCTCGACCTTGCTGAGCTGGAGCCGGCCCTCGAGGCACGCGGCGTTGAACGCTTCCATGCGCGGCAGCTCTACCGCTGGATCTACAAGCACGGCGTCACCGATATCGACCGGATGTCCGATCTGTCGCGGACGCTCCGCGAGACGGTCAAGACGGATTTCACGGTGACCACCCCGCGCACCGTGGGGGACGAGCGGTCGCTCGACGGCACCCGGAAATTCGTGCTCGAGCTCGCCGACGGCAAACGCATCGAGGCGGTCTTCATTCCCGACACGCCGTCGATGACCTTCTGCATCTCGACCCAGGTCGGCTGCGCGATGTCGTGCGGCTTCTGCCTGACCGGCAAGATGGGGCTCGTCCGCAATCTCACCGCGGGAGAGATCGCCGGGCAGGTCCGGGTGCTCGCCGCCGCCACCGGGCTTCTCGATCACCCCTTCAATATCGTGCTCATGGGGATGGGCGAGCCGCTGCACAACTACGAGAACACGATGAAGGCGCTGCGGATGCTCCATGCGGAGCACGGCCTTGCCGTCTCACCGCGCCGTGTCACGCTTTCGACCGTCGGCATCGTGCCGGGCCTGGAGCGGCTGGCGCGCGAGCCGCTCATGCCGAACCTCGCGGTTTCGCTCCACGCGACGACCGACGAGCAGCGCACGGCGCTGGTGCCGCCCAACCGGAAGTACCCGCTCGCGGCGATTCTCGACGCCTGCCGCCGCTTCCCGCTCAAGAAGCGGAGCCGCATCACATTCGAATACGTGCTGCTCGATGGGGTCAACGACACGCCGGAAGACGCGCGCCGGCTCGTGAAGCTGCTGGCGGACATCAAGGCGAAAGTGAACCTGATTCCCCTCAACCCCGCGCCCGGCATCCCGTACGAGCGGCCGTCGGACGAGCGCGTCGACCGCTTTGCACAGATCCTGGCCGACCGCCACATTACGGTGTCGGTGCGGAAGAGCCGCGGCCGCGACATCCGCGCGGCGTGCGGTCAGCTGATTGTCGAAGGGGGCACCAAGAAGTCGGCCGCGCAGCAGATGGCGCTGCTGATGCGATAAACCACCAAGGCCACGAAACCCACGAAGCCATACGTTTGTTTTCGTGATCTTCGTGCGCTTCGTGGTTACTCCTCCGACGGGGCGCCGCCGATCTTCGCCACGTCTTCCTGCTTCACGCGATCGACGTTGAATTTCCCTGCGGAGGCGATCATCTTGTCGAGTACTTCGTCGAAGTCGAATTCCGTCGACTTCGAGAAGCGGATCGGATTGATGCGCGCGACGACGAACGGCTTGAGATACGGGCTGGTCAGCCCCTTCTTTTTCAGCGCGTCGACGATCTTTCCGACGCCGTCATCCAGCTTGAGGATCTTCGCCGCGCGGCGCTCGCGCTCCGTCAGCGCCTTCGGCATCGGCTCGTCGAGAAAATCGTCGATGCGCCGCAGCACCGGGTGGTACGCGCCCCCGCTGAGGCTCCGGCGCTCCTCGTACGCAGCGCCGAGCGTCAGATACGGCGCCTGCTCGAACTCGAACGCGTAGTCGCTCTCATTGCCCGCCTTCTGCTCCGCCAGGGCGCGCGCCATGCGGATCGTCTCGAGCGACTTCTCCTTCACATTGTGCGCTTTTTCCGTGTTCAGGGCGAGGATCTTGAACGCGATCTCCGGCTCGGGCACGAGCAGGCCCACGATCGTCTTCGCGCCGAGCGTCCGCATCGCCTGCAGCCGATGGTTGCCGTTCGGCGTCCAGTACCCGCCGTCGTGCCGGATGACGACCACGGGATCGAGAAAGCGCCCGACCTTCTCGATCACCGTCATCAGCCGCTTGATGTGGGCATCAGAGGGGTCACGCTGGTACGGGGTCGGCTCCACCCGCTCGATCGGCAGCGCCACGAGCAGCACCAGGGAACCGCCGAACGGATCGTGATACGACCCGAGCACCGCGCCGCCGTCGCGCTCGACCTGGCCGGCCAGGTCCTGGGCACGCGGGTCGGCGGCGCGCACCTCCTGCGTCGTCAAGCCGACGGATGCGGGCACTGCCTTCTTCCGACGGACGGCCTTCTTCTTCTTCGCCATCGTTGTTTCCGGAAGGCTAAAGCCCTCCGGCTACCACATGGTGCGCCTCGTGTTCGCCGACGACCTGCACGTCGACCCATTCGTTGCGCGCGAAACGAACATCGAGCCGCAGCTTCAGGTAATTCCCCGTCACGACCGACTGCCCGTCGTCAACCGTCAAAGCGCGCAGCGTGCGGCCGATCTGCGACTGCCGGAAGCGCCGCGCCAATCGCTCGCCGATCGCGCGGACCTCGCGTGCACGATCCCGAATCGCGCGCCCATCTACCTTTGGCTCAAGGCGCGACGCCTCGGTCCCCGGTCGATCGGAGTACGGAAAGACGTGCAGATGCGTGAGCGACAGCTCGTCGAGCATGCGGCGCATCTCGTCGACATGCCGCGCATCCTCGCCGGGAAAGCCGACGATGATGTCCGATCCGATGGCGGCGTGCGGCAGCACACGGCGAATGCAGTCGAGCAGATTGCGGTAGTACGCGACCGTGTACGGACGCCGCATCGCGCGAAGCATCTCGTCGGAGCCGTGCTGGAGCGGCAAGTGGAAGTGCGGCGCGAACCGCGGCGACGACGCCATCAGGCCCACGACGGCCGGCGTGCAGTCCATCGGTTCGAGCGAGCTGATGCGGAAGAGTACGTCGGCGTCGGCAGCCGCGAGTGCTGTCAGGAGCGCCATCAGCGAGCATCCGCCGCTACGATCGCGTCCGTACGATCCGAGGTGCACGCCCGTGATCGCGATCTCCTTGTAGCCGGCCGCCACGGCCCGCTCGACGTCCGCGAGCACGTGCGCGAGCGGACGCGACCGGCCCGGTCCCCGCGTCGACGGAATGACGCAGTAGCTGCAGCGTTCCTCGCACCCCGTCTGCACGCGTAACGTCAGCGCGGTGCGCCCGGCGACGCCCGGCTCCAGCGTGCCGCCGCACGCGCCATCCCCGCCGCCGAACCGCTCGGCCGTCGTGAGTCCCACATCGTCGGCGAGCGCAGCCACGAGCGTCTCTTTCACGTCGTTGCGCACGACGCGGACGACGTTCGGAAGCGCGGCAAGCTCCGACGGCCGCCGCGTCGCATAGCAGCCGGTCACCACCACGCGCGCGGTGGGGTTGACGCGCGCGACGCGCCGAATCGTCTGCCGCGCCGCCTGGTCGGCGCTGGCCGTCACCGAGCAGGTGTTCACGACGACGAGCTCGGCGGCCTCCGGCGGCGCTGACGCTCCGCCGCGCGCGCGCAACTCGTCTTCGATCGCGAGCGAGTCGGCCTGATTGACGCGGCACCCGAAGGTAACGACGGCGTATCTCATACGAGGAGCGCTTTGCGCCCGATGTCCCGGCGAAACTGCATCCCGTCGAAGCGAATGCATGCGGCGGCGCGGTACGCTACGTCGATCGCCTCCTCGTAGCGGGACCCGCGGCCGACGACCGTCAAGACCCGACCCCCAGCGGTGACGATCTGCCCGTCCTGCTGGCGTGTACCCGCGTGGAACACGAGCGCGCCGGGAATGCGCGCGGCCGCCTCGATGCCGGCGATCGGCCTCCCCGACTCCGCCGACTCCGGATAACCGGCCGACGCCAGCACGACGCCGACGTGCGGCTCGGGCCGGAACCGCGCGGGCCGTGAGGGCAGCGCGCGCGTCGCCGCCGCACCGAGCAGCCACGACAGATCCTCGTCGAGCCGCGGCAGTACGACCTGCGCTTCGGGATCGCCAAACCGCACGTTGAACTCCACCACCTTCGGCCCTTCCGCCGTGAGCATGAGGCCGACGTAGAGGAATCCGCGGAACGGCGCCCCCTCGCGCGTCATGCCGTCGAGCACCGGACGAACGATGTCGTCGAGCACGCGGCGTTCGACGTCCGGCGTCACCCGCGGCGACGGCGCAAACGCGCCCATACCGCCGGTGTTGGGCCCGCGGTCGTCATCGAAGATGCGCTTGTGATCCTGCGCCGACGACAGCGTCACAAAGGCGCTGCCGTCCGCGAGCACGAAGTACGACGCCTCCTCGCCGACGAGAAACTCCTCGAGCACGACGCGCTCGCCAGCCGCGCCGAAGCGCCGCTCGGTCATCGCGCTTCGCACGGCCGCCAGCGCGGAGACGCGATCTTCCGCGATCACGACTCCTTTGCCCGCGGCGAGGCCATCCGCCTTGATGACGAGCGGACAACCGAGGCGGCCGTCTGTCATCGCGGCCTCCGCCGATGCTGCAGACTCGCAGACTTCGAAGCGCGCCGTCGGCACGCGGTGGCGCTGCATGAACGCCTTTGCAAACGCTTTGCTGCACTCGAGCGCGGCGGCCGCTCGGGTCGGTCCGACAATCGCGTGTCCCTCCGCCTCGAACAGATCAGCAAGGCCGAGACTCAACGGCAGCTCGGGTCCCACGACGGTCAGTTCGACGCGCTCGCGGCGGACCAGTTTCAGGATCGCTGCGGGATCCGCAGGATTCGCGGGCACACAGTGCGCTACCTCGGCCATGCCTGGGTTGCCCGGTGCACAGATCACGCCCGTGACGGCGCGCTCGCTTGCAAGCTTCCACGCAATCGCGTGCTCGCGGGCGCCGCTGCCGACGACGAGAATCTTCATGAAAAAGCGCGTAATTACCTGTCGGACAACAGGTTGGAAGGACCGCTTCGGACGCGGCGTTTCCGGACGATTTCGTTGGCGTGTTCCCGACTATTTCGTTGACGTGGCGCCGGGTTGCGCCTAGAATCCGCGCCTACCGTGATAGCCTAGCATATTCGGCACTTTTTCATGGCCGTCACAGTGAGGACGAGGGCCAATAAGGGGGTGTTTCTCAGGCGTGGCTGAAGTCAAGCTTCAGGAAGGCGAATCGATCGAAAGCGCCCTCCGACGCTTCAAGCGCAAGGTGCAGCAGGAAGACATCATCAAGGACATCAAGAAGCACTCCTTCTATTTGAAGCCGGGTGACAAGCGGAGGGCCAAGCAGGCACTGGCACGGAAGCGCAATCGAAAGAAGCTCCGACGCGAAACGGAATAGCGAGCGCCGGCGTGAAGCGGGATCCCCAACGCGCTGACGCGTGTTGGGGCGCCCAAAGACGAGCACGAGGTGGCGACCGATGGAGTTCCAAGACAAGACCCTGCGGTGCGTGGACTGTGGCGCGGAATTCATCTGGACGGCTGGCGAGCAGCTCTTCTTCGCCGACAAGCAGTTCAAGAACGAGCCGAAGCGGTGTAAGAGCTGCAAGGCGAAGCGGGCCAATCGCGTGGCCGCCGGGTCGACCACCCGTGAGCGCGTCGAGACGCAGACGACCTGTTCGGCCTGCGGGAAGGAAACGACGGTGCCGTTCCGGCCGACGCAGGGGCGCCCCGTGTTCTGCAAGGAGTGCTTCCAGCAGCGCAAATTTGCGGGGGCGGGCGGCGTCTAGGCATCCGCCAGCGCGCCGCGCGCGCGGCGGTCCATTTCACGGTCGCTACGAATATCGAGGGCCAGGCCGCCGGTCTGGCCTTTGTTTTTCTATGGTATAGGTTCATAGGTCCACAGGGGAGAGTCAATGCAGATCGAGGAACGCTCTGCCGGCGACGTCACGCTTCTGGATCTCAAGGGGAAGATGACGCTCGGCGAAGGCGACGAGGTGCTCAAGGACAAGGTCAACAGCCTGGTGCTCCAGGGCCGCAAGAAGCTCGTGCTGAACCTTGCCGGCGTGCCCTACATCGACAGCGCCGGGCTCGGTGAGATCGTCCGCACCTACACGACGGTGAGCCGGCAGGGGGGCAGCCTGAAGCTCCTGAGCCTCACCAAGCGCATTACCGACCTGCTGTCGATCACGAAGCTGCTCACGGTGTTCGAGACCTACGACAACGAGGCGGACGCCGTCCGGAGCTTCTCCTCGTCTGCGAACGTCTGAGGGCCTTCTCATCACTCGCGGCGTCGCTTCGTCCCGAGCAGTGGACGAAGAACCTGCTGGTTTTCGCAGGGCTTCTCTTCGGCGGCCGTCTGCTCGATCCCGCCGCCGTGTTGATGGCGGTGGGGGCGTTCGCCGTCTTCTGTGCGCTCTCGGGCGCCATGTATCTGGTGAACGACATCCGCGACCGCGAGGCCGATCGACGCCATCCGCTCAAGCAGGCTCGGCCGATCGCCTCGGGCGCGCTCTCCACGCGGACCGCGGCAACTGCCGCCGTGGCGCTCGTGGCCGGGGCCGAGGCCGGCGCGGCGCTGGTCGCGCCGGCGCTCGCGGCCGTGGCGGCCGTGTACGTCGTCCTGCTCCTGCTCTACTCCGTCGTGCTCAAGCACGTCGTCATCCTCGACGTGCTGGTGATTGCGGCCGGGTTCGTCCTGCGGGCGATCGCCGGCGCGCTCGCGGTCGACGTCCCGATCCGGCCCTGGCTCCTCATCTGCACGACGCTGCTGGCGCTGTTTCTCGCGCTCAGCAAGCGCCGCCACGAGCTGATCCTGCTGGGTGACGGTGCGGCCGATCACCGCCGGAGTCTGGACGAATACAGCCCGTATCTCCTGGATCAGATGATTGCCGTCGTGACAGCCTCGACTGTCATCGCCTACACCGTGTTTGCCACCAGCGCCGACACCGCCGAGCGCCTGGGGACGACCCGCCTGGGCCTGACGGTCCCGTTTGTGCTGTATGGAATCTTCCGATATCTCTATTTGGTGCACCAGAAGCGCGGGGGCGGCAGCCCGGCCGTCCTGCTGCTCAACGACCGCCCGTTGCTGGCGTGCGTGGTACTGTGGGCGGGCACCGTGGTTCTCTTGATGTACACACCACTGGGCAGATAAAGAATGCCGCTCGTCATCGACGCACCTGCGGCGCCCGAGACGCCACCTCGCCCGCGCACGGCTCGCGTCGCCGTCGTGCGTACCCGCCCGGAGACGGTCCTCGAGGACTACGCGCGCGTGATGGACCTCGCGGGCTATCGCGACGTGCTGGCGCGCGACCGCGAGACGCTGCTGAAGCTGAATCTGTCGTGGACCAAGTACTTCCCCGCCTGTTCGTCGCAGCCCTGGCAGGTGGACGGCGTCGTGTCGAAGATGCTCGCGGACGGGTTCGATCGCGCGCGACTGGTACCCGTGGAGAACCGCACGGTCGTCACCGACCCGCGGAAAGGATGCCGCAACAACCGCTGGGAGCCGGTCCTGACGCGCCATGGGCTGACGTTCATGCCGCTCACCGAGGTCGACTGGCAGGTCTATCGCTTCAAGAGTCCGCTGCTCAAGCTGAATGACATCTTCCCGGAGGGCATCCAGATTCCCGCGATTTACCCGGGCCGCCAGATCGTGCATCTGCCCACCGTGAAGACGCACGGTCACGCGGTGATGACAGGCTCGGTGAAGAACTCGTTCGGCGGGCTGCTCCGCGAGGTGCGGCACTACGCGCACAAGTACATGCACGAAGTGCTGGTGGATCTGCTCTACATGCAGCGCGAGCTGCACCCGGCGGTCTTCACCGTGATGGACGGCACGGTCGCGGGCGACGGCGCGGGGCCGCGGACGATGGTGCCGCGGGTCAAGAACCTGCTGCTCGCTGCCGCCGACTCGCTGGCGATCGATGCGATCGCCTCGAAGCTGATGGGGTTCGATCCGCTGTCGATCCCCTTCCTCCGCATGGCCCACGAGCGCGGTCTCGGCATTGCCGATCCGCGCGATATCGAGCTGGTGGGCGACGACGTGTCGCACGAGAACTTCGGATTCACGACGCGCCGCTCGTTCGTGATCTGGGGCGACCAGATGATCCGCCGAGGATTCCTCCGGCCGCTCGAACGGCTGCTGCTCCACTCGCCGCTGGTTGTGTGGGCGCCCTTTGCATCGAACGTCTACCACGATGCGCTGTGGTATCCGACCGTCGGCCGCGCGCGAATCGGGGCGTTCATGCGCACCGAGTGGGGGCAGCTCTTCCGAAAGTACTGACCGATGGATCAGACGCAGGACCGGAGGCGCGGGCATTTTCACCGGGGCCGCCGTGGCCCCGACCGCCGCGGCGTCGATCGGCGCGCGCCGGCACAGCCGCAGCCCGGCCAGGCGCGCGACCAGATCGACGTCGAGCAGATCATGCGCGAGATCCGCGCCCGCATCGCCGAGCGGCAGGGCGTCGAGCTCTCGCCGCAGCAGATCGACGAGCTCGCCGCGCGCCGACTGGAGTACATCCTCGATCCGAGGGCGATGAAGCCGGAGTTCCTCGATACGCTGCGCCGCACGGCGGACGAAGCGGTCGAACGCCAGGAGAAGCGTCTGCCGGCCGAGCCCGTCTACGTCTTCGAGGACACGACGCTGTACGACTCGCACCGCGCGATCCTCCGCTGGATTCGCCGGCTCCTCAACCCGCTGTTGAAGCTGTTCTTCAACCCGAATCCGCTGATTCGTGCGCTCCATCTGCAGGCAAAGCTGAACGTCGAGACGCTCCAGCGCGACGCCGAGCGCGATCGGCGCCAGGCTGAATGGAACGCGCTCCACTACAGGATCGTCCAGCGTCTGGTCACGGAGGTGTCGCGACTCAGCCTCGAGGTACAGGCCCTCGCGACGCGCATCGACTCGCTGGGTGCGCGCGTGGATTTCGCCGACCGGCGCGTGCGCGCGATCGAAGGCACGGTCCACCAGCTACGCCCCGGCGGCCGGCCGCAGGACATGCCTGCACCCGTGCGCCCGGCGGAGGCAGGCGCGCCAGCCGAAGGTGCGCCCGCCACACCCGAGTCAGGACAGGTCGAGGGCGGCCGCCGCCGGCGCCGCCGCAGGCGCGGACGCCGAGGAGGCGCCTTGGTGAGCACCGAGGGTGCGCCGGCCGCTGGACTCCCGGCGCCAGAGCCCGAGGTGGTTGGCGCGGAGCCGGAAGGCGGCGAACTGGAAGCCGGTGAACCCGAGAGTGTCGAACTGGATGCGACCGACGAGCTGGAAGCGCCGGCGCCCGCCGAAACGCCTGCGCTCGGTTCGTACCCGTCCAGCGAGGCGCCCGCACCTGAACCGCCCCCTCCGTCGGCTCCTGTCGAGGAGCGGATGCCGGCAGAGTCGCCCGCAAGCCCCGATCAGGCCGAAGACGAGGAACCCGACCGGCTGGAGTAGCCGTCCTGAAAGTCGCCATTGTCGTCCAGCGGTACGGCAGCGACATCAGCGGCGGTGCCGAGCTGCACGCGCGGTACATCGCCGAGCTGCTCGCGCCGCGCGTGGACGTGCGAGTCTTCACCACCTGCGCCCGTGACTACCTCACGTGGCGCAACGCGTTCCCGCCAGGCACGGAGGAGATCAACGGCGTGCCTGTCGAGCGGTTCCGGGTCGACCGCGAGCGCGAGCTCGAGGCGTTCGGGCATGCGGCGCGCCGCGTCTTCGGCCGCGCGCACACGCTGCAGGAGGAGATCGACTGGCTGTGGAAGCAGGGGCCGGTCTCGCTCGGACTCATCGCGCGCCTCCGCCGGATCCGCCGCCAGTTCGATTTCGCCCTGCTCTTCAGCCTGCGCTACTTCCAGACGTACTACGGAGCGCGCGCCGTCGCTGATCGTGCCATCCTGGTGCCGACGGCTGAACGCGAGGCGGCCGTCGCGCTCCGAATCTTCCAGCCTGTGCTGCGCGGCGTCCGCGGGATCATGTACAACTCGCTCGAGGAACGCGCGATGATTCACCGACTGGCGGGCAACGAGCAGGTCCCGGGCGTCGTCGTTGGCGTGGGATCGAGGATCCCCGCCGCGGCCGATCCCGCGCGCGCGCGGCAGAAATTCGGACTCGCGGCGCCGTTCCTCGTCTACGTGGGCCGCATCGATCCCAACAAAGGGTGCGCGGAGCTGTTCGACTATTTCGTCCGCTACAGCGACACGTCGACAGAGCGGCTCGAGCTCGTGTCGATCGGTACCGCGGCGATGCCGCTGCCGGCGCATCCGCGAATCCGCCACCTCGGATACGTGAGCGACGACGACAAGTTCGACGTCATGGCCGCGTCCGCAGCCGTCGTCGTGCCGTCGTACTACGAGAGCCTCTCGATGGCCGCGCTCGAGGCATGGGCGCTCGGCCGTCCCGTGCTCGCCAACGCCGCATGCGACGTGCTCGTCGGCCAGTGCCTGCGCAGCAATGCCGGGCTGTACTATGGCGATGCGCTGGAATTCGCCGCCGTGGTCGATTGCCTCGCGGGCGAGCCGTGCCTCGCGGATGCGCTCGCACGCAACGGGCGCGCGTACTACGCGCAGCACTACCGCTGGCCTGTCATCGAGCGCAAGTACCTCGACATGTTCGATCGCCTGTCGGCCGAACGCGCACCACGGCGGATCGAGCGCCTGCCCGGGTGGTTCGCCCGCCGGCGTCCCGACATTCCCGCCGCCGACGAGCTGTTGGCGCGCGTCCCGGCCGGTCCCGCGCCGGACGATGAGCTCCGCGAAGACGAGGTCGAGCCCCCGCGCGCCGGGCAGGACCACACGCGGTGACGAGCGCATGAAGTTTGGGTTCATCACACCGCGGTACGGCGCCGACATTTCGTCCGGACCGGAACACGCCTGCCGTCTGCTCGCCGAGCATCTGAGCGAGCGTCACGACATTGACGTCATCACCACGTGCGGGCGCGACCCCCAGACCTGGGCGAACGAGTATGCCGAAGGAGGCGACCGCGTCCGCGGCGTGTTCGTCCGCCGGTTCGCGGTGAACCAGACGCACGATCCGGCCGCCTTGCGCCAGCTCTCGGCGCGTCTCATGGAGGGCCCGCACGGCTGCGCCGACGAACAGGAGTGGGTGCGCCGGATCGGCCCAACCTCACCCGCGCTCATCGAGTATCTGAAGCGCCACCATCGGGCGTACGATGCGCTCGTCTTCTACTCGCTCTACCATCCGACGACGGTCATCGGCCTCGACGTCGCGCCCGAGCGCAGCATCGTGTTTCCGTATTTGCGGCTCGATTCGCGGCTGCGATTCGGCCTGTGGGCGGACGTGCTGATGTCGGCGCGGGCTGTGGGGTATCTGTCGTCTGCGGAGCGGACGCTCGTCCACCAGTACCTGGGCGTTGCCCCCGCGAACGAGGAAGCGGTGGGCGTCGGCGTCGAGACACCCGTGCAGTACGGCTATCCACGCCACCAGCAGGATCCGACCGACGACATGACGGAGCCCGACGCCGGGGAATCGGCGCAGGACGAGACACGGTCGGCGACTGACTATCTGACGAGCCGCGGCGTGCTGTTCAGGCGCCGGCACCGGCTGTATGGCCGCTTCGTGCTGCATGGCGGCCGCGTAGAGCCCGACAACGGCTGCGAGGAGATGCTCGAGTACTTCGACAGCTACGCGGCGGTGGACGGCGACGCGGCGCTCGTGCTGATGGGCGTCAAGCTGATGAAGATCCCCGAGGAGCGGTACCTGCGGCTCGCGGGCGTGCTGCCCGATCGCGAGCGGATGATCGCGTACGAAGCGGCCGACGTCACGCTCGCGCCCGAGCCGGACGACGCCCTGGCGATGGACGTGCTCGAGAGCTTCGCCGTCGGCACGCCCGCGCTCGTGAACGCGCGCAACCGAGCGGCGGTCGATCATTGCCGACGCGCCAACGCCGGCCTGTACTACACCAACCGGGAAGAGTTCGTGGAGGCGCTGCGGCTGCTGATGGGCGACTCGCGCCTGCGCGAACGGCTTGGCGAGAACGGCCGCCGGTACATTCGCCAGCACTATCGCTGGGACGCCGTGCTCGGCCGCTTCGAGCGCCTCGTGGCGAAGACCAGAGGAGCATCCAGCGGATCGTAAGGAGGGCGCGATGGAAGCGTTCGTGTCTCGGCTGCTGAAGGAGTTCGAGAACGGCCGGATGACCAGGCGGCAGCTCATTCAGGCGCTGGCGTGCGCGGCCGCCGCTGCCGGGAGCGCAGGCGTGCGCGCACAATCCACGACTCCGTTCAAGGCCGTGCGCCTCGATCACATCTCGTATCAGGTCCCTGATTACCGACGCACGCGCGACTTCTATGCCGGTCTCATTGGCATGTCGGTCGAGGCCGACAACAGCAAGGATTACTGCCAACTGCAGTTCGGCGACGTGCACAACGGCGGCGCGCGCGCGCGATCGTTCCTGAGCCTCAGAACGCCCGCTGCCGGCAATGGGCAGCCGGTCACGCCGCGAATCGATCACCTCGCGTTCGCCATCGACGAGTGGGATACCACCCGCGTGAGCGCCGAGCTCGAGCGCCGAGGGTTCACGCCTCGGCTCGCGCCGGCCGGGGACGGAGACACACCGAACTATGTGAGCTTCTACGTCGTGGACCCGAACGGCATCGAGCTCCAGATCAGCGGCATCGCGCGGCCAGGCGACGCGCTCTACAAGCGGCCCTAGCTCCCCTCGGTGCTGCCGCGCCTTCTGCTGCTCGCCGCGGTTGTCATCTGGGGCTGGACCTTCATCGCCACGAAGATCCTGCTCGAGGAGCTCGGTCCGGTCGAGATTGTCGCGCTGCGCCTGGCCATCGGGCTGCCGTTCCTGGGCCTCGTCCTGCTGGTCAGGCGCGTGCCGTGGCAGTTTGCGCGCAGCGATGCGCGACCTGTCGTGCTGGCCGGCGGGATGCTGACCGTTCACTTCCTGATACAGATCGTCGGCCTGATGAGCACGACGGCGACGAACACGGGCTGGATCATCTCGTTCTCGCCGCTGGCGGTTGCCCTGCTCTCGTGGCTCGTTCTGCGCGAGCGAATCGGACGACGAGCCGTCGTGGGAATCGCGATCGCCACCGGCGGAATCCTGCTGCTGGTCTCGCGCGGTCGCCTCGGCGATCTCGGATGGCTGCGGAGCACGGGCGACTGGCTCATCCTCGCGTCCGCGTTCACGTGGGCCTTCTATACCGTCATCTCTCGAGACCTCGCCCGCCGCCGCGATCCGCTGGCGGTGACTTTCGGCATCCTCTTGATCGCGGCTGCGTGTACCGCGGTGCTTTTTGCCGCGTCGGCGAATCCGGCGCGCGTCGGTGCGCTCTCGTGGCGCGGCGTCGCGGCGCTGCTCTATCTGGCGATTCCCGGCCTCGCCCTCGGGCAGTGGTTCTGGCAGGTGGGCGTGGCGCGGCTCGGCGCCGCGCGTGCGGGGCTGTTCCTGTATCTCGAGCCGCTGGCCACCGTCGCACTTGCAGTGCCGATGCTCGGTGAGCCCTTCGGCCCCGTGATGGCACTCGGCGGCGGCCTGGTGCTCACGGGGGTGTACGTTGCGCAGCGGCAGCGAGAGCCGAGTGTGTCATCGGAATCCGTAGGGCGGGCCCTTTCGGACCCGGCGGAAGACGTCCCCTCCACCGAAGATCTGCAGAGCGCTGATGGCGCGACGGCATGGGCCGCCGCCGCCGAACGGCGGCGGCCGGTGCGCGCCCACATCCGGCACGCGATGGGCGAACGCCTGGCCACGATCGCGCCGGGCGGGCGGGTGCTCGAGCTCGGATCCGGTCCGGGACTGCTGGCCGAGCACCTCCTGACCCGCTGCCCGCAGATCGCGAGCTATACGCTCTTCGACTTCTCGGAGCCGATGCTCGAGATGAGCCGCGCGCGCGTCGGACATTTCGGCGCAGCACGATTCGTTCTCGGCAACTTCCGGTCGGACGAGTGGGCGCGCAGCGTGCCCGCACCCTACGAGGCGATCGTGACCATGCAGGCGGTGCACGAAGTCCGGCACAAACGGCACGTGCCGCGGCTCTACACGCAGATTCGAGACCTGCTCGTGCCTGGCGGCCTGTTCCTCGTGTGCGACCGGACGCCCGACGACGCCTCGCCGCGCAGCACGGCGCTGTTCATGAACGAGCGCGAACAGGTGGATGCATTGAAGGCGGCGGGCTTTGTCGACGTCGAGCTCGTGATGGCCGCCGACGCGCTCGCGTTCTGCACGTGCCGGAAGCCAGGGGGGGCCGGCTAAAGCCGGACGCCACGTACCGCTACTCGCGCGAGAGCTCGGCGCCGGCAAACGGCTCACGCGACCGCGGGGACGCGGCCGGCTTCGACTCGCGATCGGCGCTCGGCTCGCCGCCCTCGTCGCCGCCGTTCTTCTTCCGCCGCGGCCCGATCTCGTACCGCTTGATCATCTCGTTGAGGGTCGTCGGCTTGATGTGCAGCAGCTCGGCGGCCCGCTTCTGCACGCCGCCAGCCGCCTCGAGCGTCTCCTCGATCAACCGTTTCTCCACACTGGTAATCACGTCCTTGAACGAGATCCCCTCCGGCGGGACGACGAACCGCGGAATGTGGAATCCCGGCGCCGCGCGCACGTGCTCGGGGATCAGGTCGGCACCGATGCGCGGACCCGATGTGAGCACCACGGCGCGCTCGATCACGTTCTCCAGCTCGCGGACGTTGCCCGGCCAGTCGTAATCGGTCAGCAGGTCGATCGCCTCGGCCGTCAGCTCCAGGCCGCTCTTGTTGTTCTCGCCGCTGTACTTCTCGAGGAAGTGCTGCGCCAGCATCGGGATGTCGTCCTTCCGCTCCCGCAGCGGCGGCAGGGAGATGCTGATGACGTGGAGACGGTAGTAGAGGTCCTCGCGGAACCGGCCGTCGCCCACCATCTCGCGCAAGTCGCAGTTGGTCGCCGCAATGATCCGGACGTCGACCTTGATCGTCTCCATGCCGCCGAGCCGCATGAACTCCCGCTCCTGAATCACGCGCAGCAGCTTGGCCTGGGTTTCGAGCGGGATGTTCCCGATCTCGTCGAAGAAGATGCTCCCCTTGTCCGCGAGATCGCAGAGTCCCTTCTTCGGGTACACGGCGCCGGTGAAGGCGCCCTTGACGTGGCCGAAGAGCGTCGACTCGAGCAGATCGGGCGGCAGGTTGCCGGAGTTCACCGTCACGAACGCGCGGTCGGCGCGCGTGGAATGCGCGTGAATCGCCCGCGCCACCAGCTCCTTGCCCGTGCCGCTCTCGCCCGTGATCAGAATCGTGGATCGGCTCGGCGCCGCCTGGACGATCAGGTTGAATACCTGCTTCATGCGCGGGCTGCGGCCGATGAGCCCCGCGAAATTCTGCTGCTGCGCCTGAATGGTCTGGCGCAGTGCCGTGTTCTCCGCCCGGAGCTGCCGCCGCTCGACGGCGTTCCGGACGACGACGAGCACCTCGTCGTTCTTGAACGGCTTGGTGATGTAGTCGAAGGCGCCGTACTTCATCGCGGAGATCGCCGTCTCGACGGATGCGAACGCGGTGATCATCAGCACCGGCAGGTCCTCGTCGATCTTCCGGAGCTCCTCGAGCGTGGCCAGGCCGTCGAGCCCCGGCATCATCAGGTCGACGATCGCCGCGTCGAACGGCACGGCCCGGGCCAGCTCGATGCCTTCGGCCCCAGACGCCGCGAGCCGGACCTGATATCCCTCGCGCGTCAGCAGCGCGTCGAGGATCTCCCGCATGATGTCTTCGTCGTCGACGACAAGAATCGATGCCGTTCGGCGCATGGTGGCACCTGCCTAGGATTGCGCCGCCTTTGGCGCAGGGGTCAACCGCGCCGCCTCTGCGACGGACGCGAGTGGAAACGCGAGGACGAACCGCGTGCCGTGCCCGACGACGCTCTCGCAGTCGATCGTCCCGTGATGCTCCCGGACGATGCCGTAGGTGATCGACAGGCCGAGGCCGGTGCCCTGGCCCGTCATTTTCGTCGTGAAGAACGGGTCGTAGATGCGCGCCAGGTATTCGCTCGGAATGCCGGAGCCGGTGTCGGCCACCTCGACGACCGCACGGCCGCCCTCGAGGCGCGTCGAGACCGAAAGCCAGCCTCCCTTCGGCATCGCGTCCTTCGCGTTCAGGAACAGATTGAGCAACACCTGCTGCAGCTTGTGCTCGAATCCGCTCACGAGCACCGGCGTGGCGTGCAGCTCCCGCCGGACCTTCACGTGCTGCAGCTCGAACTGGTGCTCGAGCAGCGACACCACGTCGGTGACGACCGTGTTCAGCTCGACGGGCGTCATGTCGCCCCCGCCCGCCGCGACCGGGCGCGACAGGTTCAGCAGTCCGTTCACGATCTTGGCGGCGCGGAACGTCTGCCGCTCGATCTTCTCGAGGAGCTGCGTGCGTGGATCGTCGGGCTGCGCGCCCTCGAGCAGCATCTGCGTGAAGCTCGAGATGCCGGTGAGCGGCGTGTTCACCTCGTGCGCGACGCCGGCCGCGAGCAGCCCGATCGAGGCCATCTTTTCCGAAATCTGCAGCTGCTCTTCGAGCTCGACGCGGCGGGTGATGTCCTGGAGGATGACGATCGTGCCGCTCGTCGCGGGCGCCGTCTCGTCGAGCGCGCGCAGCGGCACGACCGCGGCATCGACGATCATCGCGCGGCCAGCGGCGCCGCCGCGCCCCGTGAGCCGGATGCGCGAGAGCGTGGCGCCCTCGGGGGAGTCGCGCCGCGCGGCCCGAATCGCGTCGACCACGGGCGCGTCGAACACGTCGGCGAGCGACCGTCCGACCGCCTGCTTCCGCGGCACCCCGTACAGATGCTCGAGCGCGCGGTTCCATCGGACGATGCGGTCGCCGAGGTCCGCCACGAGCAGCCCGTCGTCGAGCGACTCGAGAATGTTCTCGTTGAACGCGCGCAGGCGATCGAGCTCCGCCGCCTTCAGGTGGAGCTGGCGGTACAGCCGGGCGTTCTCGAGCGCGGTGGCGATCTGGCCGGCGACCGCCGACAGCAGCGCCGTGTCCTCGCTGTTGAGCGGCTCGCCCGTCTCCTTGCGGCCGAGCGCCAGCGCGGCAATCGCGCCCTCGTTCGAGACGCACGGAATGAGATACGAGAGCCCCGCTTCGCGCCAGAATTCCACCTCTTCGGCCGCAAAGCGGCTCGACGCGATCGGGTCGTCGAGCGCAACGAGGCGGCCGGCGGTCAACCGCTCGCCAATTTCCGACTCGAGCGACAGCGGCGGCAGGGGCTCGTCAAAGCCCGAGGCGGCCACCGCCGTCAGCTGCAGCGCGCCCTCGTCGGCCACGAGCAGCGCCATGCGGTCGACGAGCAGCGTCATCACCACGCGCGAGACGAGCCGATCCGCGAGCCGCGCGAGATCGAGATCGCTGTTCAAGTCGCGGGCGAAGGCGACGAGCGCCCGCCGGTAGTCGTAACGGTCGCGGTAGAACGCGCGGTCGAGCGCGTCCTGGATCGCGCGCTTCACCTGCGGCGCGAGCAGCAGGGCGATGATGGTGACGACGGCGGCGAGAATCCAGTCGTAGCCGGCCGAGAAGGCGCGCGCAAACGCGTTGAGCAGCAGCACGTAGATTGCGGCGATGGCCGCCAGCGCCGCCACGTACACGAGCGCGCGCTTGACGATCACCTCCACGTCCATCAGCCGGTAGCGGACGATCGCCGACGCGTACGCGAGCGGGATGAGGCTGAGCGGAATTGCGGACAGCTGCATCGGCAGCGACGGCTCCACGCCGAGCGCCCACGGCATTGCGTATCCGAACGCAAACGGGGCGCTGCCGACGGCGGTGCCCCAGGCGATCCAGCGCAGCTGCCGGCGCGCCGTCAGCGACGCGACCTCACGGAGCGCGCGCGTCAACGCCACGAGGCCGGCGCCGAAGCACCCGACCAGGTACACGTACTCGAGACGATCGAGCATCGCGACGACGCCGACGAACAGCGGCGCGTTCGAGGCGCTCCGCGCGAGCGCGACGACCCGCACGAGACCGAGTGCCACCGCCGGCGCGTACACGAACGGCACGAGCATGCGGCCGACGCGGCCCGCGGTCCAGCGGCGGCTCCGCTCCGGAAAGACGAGCGTGAAGTGGAGGAACAGCGGGGGCAGCGCCAGGATGGCGATTGCGTCGCCCCAGTAGAAGACCCAGTCGAGGCGATCGAGGCGGCCGCTGAACGAGAAGGTGAAGAGCCCGAAGAAGGCGACCGCAAGCCAGAAGAAATGGAGCGTCGCCGGATCGCGGGGCCGCCGCAGCCGCACGGCGCCGCCGACGAGCAGCGTGAAGATACCGATGCCCGCGAGCAGGAAGTAGAACGGACGGGCGCCGTTCGGGATCGGCGCAATTCGAACGTCGATCACCTCGCGCGCGCCGAGCCGCAGAATCGTGTAACGCGGCGTCGCACCCGGCGCGGCGGCGTGCAGCGCCTCCACGACGTCGGCCACGTCCTCGACCGGCTGGTCGTCGATCGCCAGCAGCATGTCGCCGCGCCGCAGGCCGACCTGCGCCGCCGGCGTGCCCGCCGCGATGTCGGCCGCCACGACCCCGTCCGGGCGAACCTGCCACAGCACGCCGTCCTCGAGCTCGTCGAACGACGCGCGCGCGCGGATGTTCGCCAGGCCGAGCCACAGCAGGACGGCGACGACGACAAGCGGCAGGCCCGCATGCGCCCAGCGGACCCACACGAGCGGCGCGGCTGTGGAAGACGGTCCCGTCATATCGTGGTGACGCAGGGCGGGATCCGCGCCTGCGAAACCGGGGAGGGGAGCAAACGACATACCACGACGGCGACGTGACGACTGTCCGTAAGACATTGAAGAATTGACGGTTAACTACCGATCGCCACCCTCACCCCGCTCCCGATCCAACGCCAAGGACGCCTCGTTCAACCAAATGGAGGCTGAAAAAAGCGAAAAAAATTTTGGCGGTGCCTAGAACCTTACCGTCACGCCGCCCACCACGCGCTTCGGCGGCCGCACGACGAGCAGCTCGTCATACACCGACGCGTCGACGAGCTCATCGCGAAACAGACTGCGAAGGGCGACAAGCATCTCCCACTGACCGCCCGCGCGTCCGAGAAACGGCAGCGCCTGATTGAGCTGCACGTCGAAGCGCGCGCCGGTCTGCGGGATGAGCGCGACGCCGTCAGCCAGGCGCGAGTTGAGTTTGTAGACGACGAAGAGCCGCGTGGCCGTAAGCGGCAACGTCGCGTCGACCGTCGTCGTCACGTCATGGAACCGCTCGCGCTCGTCACGGCGGATCGCCGGCGCGACGACCGCGAGCGCGATCGCGTCGGGCGTATCGCCGATCCACGTCGACTCGACCTGCGTGTAGTCGATCGAGGCGCGGAGCCGCTCGGCGACCGTGCGGCTCAGGCTCACGCCCCATCCGCGAGCCTCGAGATCGCCCGCCGTCGCGACGTAGTAGTGCCCCACACCGCCGCTCACGCCTGGCGATGCCACGCCGAAGATCGTGACGAGCTGATCGTCGACTTCCTGACGGAACGCGCGCAGACCGAGCACCACGTCGCCAGCCCAGGCGCGCTCGGCTGCCAGCTCCACGCGGTCCACACGCTCCGGCGTGAAGCCGCGCCGCGGCGACACCGTCGAGAAGGTCCGCTCGGGCGGCAGCCACAGGCCGCTCGACGGCGGCATGAATTCCTCGGCGCCCGGCGCGATGGCGCGGCGAGACACCGCCGCGCGGATCTTGAGGCGCTCGTTCCCGGTCGGCGTGAGCGTCAAGCTCGCGCGCGGGCTCAGCAGACCGCCGTCGGCGAGGTAGTCGTAGCGCGCGTATTTCGCGCCGTAGCCGACCGCGACGCGCGGCGTCACGGTCCACTCGTCATACCCGTACACGCCGCCGACCGTGCGGCTGGCGTCGGGAACCGCGCCTCGCGGGTCGGCCGCGCCGTGCAGATAGTGCTGCACGCCGTATGAGAGCCCCGCCTCGTACCGGTGCGCCGCCGGTGCGCGCCGGTACGACCCGGCCAGAATCCACGACGAGAGGTCGCCCTGCGTGATCGCGCCGCGGACGTCCCAGTGGCCGCTCGCCGTCGGCGCCTCGAGCGAAAGGAACGCCACGCCGCGCGGCAGCCACGCGTCACCAGAGAAGAGGTCCTGCGGGCGATCGAACGACGTGCTCGTCAGCAGATCGAGGTGTCCGCTCCACGGCACGTCGGCGACGAGCGATGACGCCAGCCGCGCGGGCGTGCCGACCGCCCGGCCGAGGCCTGTGAGCGAGTCGCCGAGCAGCGTGTCGCCGGCATAGTCGAGCAGCCCCGTGGCGGTGTCCTTCAGGACGCTGCGCTTGAGGTGCCGCAGGCGCCAGGCCACCTCGCCGTGATCGTGCGCGTCCGCGTCGTCGCCGCCGACGGAGGGAGCCCCGAGCTCGGGGCCGATGCCCGCGGCGAGCACCTCCGGCTCGTCCGCCGCGTCGCTCTGCCGCGTCAACGCGATCGACGAGACGGTCAGCGACGGCCGATTGACCTGGATGATCCGCGCGCGCGGCGGCAGGTAGCCCTGCAGATGGGCCCGCATCACGTACGGGCCGAACGGCAGGTTGCGGAAGGCGAAACGACCGTCCTCGCCGGACATGGCGAACGAGGTGGTGGAGGTCGTTCCCGCCTGAACGATTCGAACGTCCCGAACGATCCAAACGATCCGAACGTGTCATGACTCGACGGTGAACGTGGCGTTCTCGGTCAGCTTGTTGCCCGTCCGCTTGTCGAGAATCGTGAACTCGACGCGGTAATCGCCGGCGGGGAACGACTTCAGCGGCACGCCGAAGATGCTCATGAGCTGATGGCCCGCGGCGAAATCGAAGTTGGGCGGCAGCGTCGACGCGTTGAAGACCTGCGGCTGCGCCTTGTTGAAGTACTTCTCGCCGTCGGCGGTCTTCTGGTGGAAGTTGTACTCGATCTGGACGTCGGGCTTGCCCGAGGGCGGCTGCCCGTACACCCAGAACACCATCAGGAACTCGCCGCTCGTCTTGAACTTCATATCGCCCGAGGGAACCACGCGGAGCGCGCCGCCGAAGGTGTACGGGTTCGAGCGCTGCTCTTCGGGCGAGAGAGCTGTCTGGAGCGGCTCGACCGCCGTGGCGATGATCGGCGTGCTGATCGCGAGCTGCGGGGCGGTGAAATCGGGCACCGTGATCGACTGCCGCAGCAGACCGGTCTTGGCGGGCGCCTGATTGCGCTGCTGCTCGAGCGGGCTCCGCTCCTTGAACGCGATGAACACGTCGTACTCACCCGGCTTGAGCATCATGGCGCGCGACACCTGACCGTCGGACGGGGCGTTGAAGAACTGAACGTCGTCCCACGGATACATCGGGCCCTGCGGTTTCTCGCCGCGGCGATTCTGGTTCTGCTCGGGGGCCGGCGCTGCCGCGCCCTTCGTGACCGCACGCACGTACATCGCCGTGCCGGGCGCTGCCAGCTTGCTGGCGTCGATCCTGACGGTGAACGGGACGTAGGTGGCACCTTCGGCGCCGCGCACGAAGTGGTTGCCGACCCAGGTCACCGGAATGTCCGCCGGCGCGGGCTGCTTGCCGGCCGACACCGCGTCGGCCAGCTGGACGAGCGCCTGAATGTCGCGCTGGTCGGCCTGGCTGCGGCGCTCCTGATCGCGACGGTTCTGCTGGTTGTTCTGGGCGGCGACGGAATGCGACAGGGCAGCAAGGGAAGCGACCGCAAGGGCCGCCGTGACAGTCCGGCGGATATTCATCATGCCTCTCTTCGTGAATGCGGCCCCGGCAAGGAACGGCGTCCAGCCGTTCCGGCAGACAGCGCGGCGGCCATCCAAGAATCCGAATCGACTGATCGTAGCCACGACCTGAAGGCAAGTCAATTCAGTGAGGACGGCACAACTGGCGCTCCTTCTTTGCGTTGGGGCTTCGCGTGTGGGGGCGGAAGCGGCGGCCGTCGCGCGTGCTAGCATCCACGATCCACGGGCATGGACCTGGACGATATCCTCGTCATCCTTCTCGCCGGCGGCGCCGGCGAACGGCTGTATCCCCTCACCAAGGAACGGGCGAAGCCGGCGGTGTACTTCGGCGGCCCGTACCGCATCATCGACTTCACGCTGAGCAACTGCATCAATGCAGGACTGCGCCGCGTCTTCATCGCCACGCAGTACAAGTCGCTCTCGCTCAACCGCCACATCCGCATGGGGTGGAGCATCGTGTCGGAGGAGTTGGGCGAGTTCATCGAGATTCTGCCGCCGCAGAAGCGCGTCGGGGAGCACTGGTATCTGGGCACGGCAGACGCCGTGTACCAGAACTTGTACTCGATCGTGAACGAGGCGCCGAGCCACATCATCGTGCTGTCGGGCGACCACGTCTACAAGATGGACTACGCCAAGATGCTGCGGTTCCACCTCGATTCCCGCGCCGACTTGACGCTGGCCGCCATCGAGGTGCCGCTGGCCGAAGGGTACCGGTTCGGCGTGGTCGCGGTGAACGAAGAGGATCGCGTGGTCGGGTTCGAGGAGAAGCCCGCCGACCCCACGCCGTTCCCCGGCTCCCCGGACATGGCGCTCGCCTCGATGGGCGTCTACATCTTTCGCGCCGACGTGCTGGTGCGCGCGCTCGAGGAAGACGCCGCCCGTACCGACAGCGAGCACGATTTCGGCAAGGACATCCTCCCGTCGATGATCCAGGCGGCGCCCGTCTCCTGCTACCGCTTCTACGACGAGAACAAGAAGGCGGCGAAGTACTGGCGCGACATCGGGACGCTCGACGCCTACTACGAAGCGAGCATGGACCTGTGCCAGGTCAATCCCGAGTTCAACCTGTACGATCCGGAATGGCCCCTGCGGACGTATCAGCCGCAGGCGCCCCCCGCCAAGTTCGTGTTCGCGGAACAGGGACGCCGGTGCGGGCAGGCGCTCGACTCGGTCATCTCGAATGGCTGCATCATCTCGGGCAGCACGGTCCGCGGCAGCATTCTCTGCCCCAACGTGCGCGTGCACAGCTTCTGTGAGATCGAGCAGTCGATCCTGATGCCCGGGGTTCGCGTGGGGCGCCACGCCAGGATTCGGCGCGCCATCATCGACCGCGACGTGCTCATCCCGCGTGGCGCGCTCATCGGCTTCGATCCGGCCGAAGACCGCCGCCGCCACACGGTCACTGACGCGGGCGTCGTCGTGGTGACGGCCGACGACGAGCCGCTCATCGGGCCGATCAGCGAAGAGGCGCTGCGCGTGGAAGCCGACGCCGACCGGACCGGGCCCGCGCCGGCGTGACCTTCGACACGCCACGGAGACACGGAGACACGGAGTGACACACAATAGCTACTCCGTGCCTCCGAGCCTCCGCGGCCCGTGGGGACCGATCTTGCGATGACTCCTCACATCACACGCATTCACGCGCGCGAAATCCTCGATTCCCGCGGCAACCCGACCATAGAAGTCGACCTCTGGGCCGACCGTGCGTTCGGCCGCGCGGCGGTGCCGTCGGGCGCCTCCACCGGTGAACGCGAGGCGCTCGAGCTGCGCGACGGCGATCCGCGCCGCTACCTCGGGAAGGG
>JACPCS010000130.1:0-29150 GCA_016184455.1 Acidobacteriota bacterium | reverse complement strand
GGCACGCCGACCAAGAGCCGCCTCGGCGCCAACGCGCTGCTCGGCGTCTCGATGGCGGCGGCGCGCGCCGCTGCCGCGGCCGCCGGCGAGCCGCTGTACGTCCATCTCGGACGGTTGAGCGGCGCCTCCTCGAACGGGGCCTCTGTGCTCCCGGCTCCCATGATGAACATCCTCAACGGCGGCGCGCATGCCGACAGCAGCGTCGACCTGCAGGAGTTCATGGTCATGCCGCTGGGGCTGCCGACCTTTGCGGATGCGCTGCGCGCCGGCGCCGAAATCTTCCATGCGCTGCGCTCGATCCTGAGGAAGGCCGGTCATTCGACCGGCGTCGGCGACGAGGGGGGATTTGCGCCCAACCTGAAATCGAACCGCGAGGCGCTCGATCTGGTCGTGGAGGCGATCGGGAAGGCCGGCTACATGGCCGGACGCGACGTCTTCGTCGCGCTCGATCCGGCCGCGAGCGAGCTCTGGCAGGATGGCCGCTACGTCTTCCGCAAGTCGGGTGAGCAGACGCGCACGGCGGCAGACATGGTTGAGATGTACAGCGAGTGGGTCGGGCAGTACCCCATCGTCTCGATCGAGGACGGCCTGGCGGAAGGCGATTGGGATGGGTGGAAGCTGCTGACCGGGACGCTCGGCGACCGCGTGCAACTGGTCGGCGACGACATCTTCGTCACCAACCCCGACATCCTGCGCAAAGGGATCGCGGACGGCGTCGGCAACGCCATTCTCGTGAAGCTCAACCAGATCGGTACCGTGTCGGAAACGCTCGATGCGATCCGGATCGCGCGCGCGGCCGGCTATGCGACGATCATCTCCCACCGGTCGGGCGAGACCGAGGACAGCACCATCGCCGACCTCGCGGTCGGCACCTCGGCCGGCCAGATCAAGACGGGGTCGGCGAGCCGCAGCGATCGAATGGCCAAGTACAACCAGCTGCTGCGCATCGAGGAGGAGCTCGGTCGCGCCGCCCGGTACGCCGGGCGCCGCGCGATTCGCCAACTCGCCCATGCATAGGCTCGTGTTGCTCCGCCACGGCGAAAGCGTCTGGAACCGGGAAAACCGCTTCACGGGGTGGACTGACGTCGATCTGAGCGATCAGGGCCGGATCGAAGCGCGCGAGGCGGCCCGCCTGATGGCCGCCGAGACGTACGAATTCGACGTGGCGTACACCTCCGTGCTGAAGCGAGCGATCCGGACGCTCTGGATCGCGCTCGACGAGCTCGACATGATGTGGCTCCCGGTGCACCGATCGTGGCGCCTCAACGAGCGCCACTACGGGGCGCTGCAGGGGCTCAACAAGGCCGAGACCGCGGCGCAGTACGGTGAAGCGCAGGTGAAGATCTGGCGGCGCAGCTACGACATCCCGCCGCCGGCGCTCTCGCCCGAGGATCCACGGCACCCGTCACGCGACCGCCGGTATCAGGAGCTCGGACCTCACGAGCTGCCGCTGACCGAGTCGCTCAAGGACACCGTGGCGCGCTTCCTCCCGTACTGGCACGGCACGATCGCGCCGAGCATCCGCGCCGGCAGGCGCGTGCTGATTGCCGCGCACGGCAACAGCCTCCGCGCCCTCGTCAAGCATCTCGACAAGATGTCCGATCAGGACGTCGTCGAGCTGAACATCCCGACCGGCATTCCGCTCGTATACATGCTGAACGACGACCTCGAGCCGCTCCGGAAGTTCTACCTGGGTGATCCGGACGCCGTGAAGCGTGCGGCCGAGGCCGTGGCCAACCAGGCGAAAGCGCGATAGACGCGGCCGCTAAAGCTCTGCCCGCAAGCTGCCGATTCTCCGGGCGGTGAACTCCAACCTCGTCGTCCTCGAGCTGGACCGCAGCAGAGGTCCATCCGGCGGCTCTCCGGGTCCGTCCGGCGGCGGCGCGCCGGAGACGGACGCGCTCCGTCGTGCCTTTGAGGACGCCCTCACGATGGTACGCGACGCGGTGGTGACGATCGCCGGCGATCAGGCCAGCCTCGACGAGAAACTCGCCGGGTCGGCGGCACGGGTGGAACACATTGCCCAGTCCAACGACCTCCGCCAGATGCAGGCGCGGCTCATGGAGGAGGTCGCCAGGTTGAAGGCGATCGCAGTGAAGCGCCGCACCACGTGGGATCACACGGTCGGCGAGTTCCAGACGCGGCTCACCCGGCTCGAAAGCCAGCTCGACCACACGCGCCGTGAGGCGTCGCTCGACCCGCTCACGAACGTCGCCAACCGGCGGTCCTTCGAGCGCGCGTGCCAGGAATGGCTGCAGCCCGACCGCGGCGGCTTCGTCATGGCGATGGTGGACGTGGACGATTTCAAGGCGATCAACGACCGGTACGGCCACAGCACCGGTGACCAGCTGCTGGTGACCATCGCAAACACGCTGGTGCGATCGCTGCGATCCGACGACCTCGTCGCCCGCCTCGGGGGCGACGAGTTTGCCGTGCTGGCGGCAGGCCTGACGACCGCGCAGGCCGGGCGCCGGTTTGCCGCCATCGCCGGCGCGGTGCAGACCGCGTGCGGGTCCGTCATTGCGCACCGGATACCGCCCTCGATCAGCATCGGCCTGGCGGAATGCGTGGCGGGCGACACGTTCGAGAGCCTGCAGCAGCGCGCCGATGCCGCGCTGTACGAGGCCAAGCGCAACGGCAAGGGGCGGGTCGCCATCAAGGCGGCTCCGCAGGTTCGCAACACGACCCATGGCAAGGCAGTTCAATGAGATGCGTCGCCATCGAGGAATTGAAAGCGGGCGACCGTCTGGCCCGGGACGTCTACGCCGGTGGCGAGCTGGTGCCGCTGCTGCGCGCCGGCGTCCGCGTGTCCGACAGCTACCGCAGCTCATTGCAGCGCGTCGGCATCACCGCAGTCTGGATCGATGACGCGTTTTCAGAGGGGATCGAGCCGGTCGAGATGCTCGACGAAGCGACCAAGCACCGCGCCAAGAGCGCCATTCAGGACGCGTTCCACGACGTCACGCGATCGATGAAAACCGGCGGTTCGCTCTCCGAACGCGTGGTCGAGGACATGCACGCGGTCGCAGAGCAGATCATCCGCGACATCGCGCGCAACGTGCACTCGGCGCTCGCCCTCAACGACCTCGCCACGGCAGACGCGTACACGCTGGCGCACTCGCTGGATGTGACGACCCTCGGTCTCTCGATCGGCATGCGCGTGATGCGCACGTTCGGCTGGCTCGATGCGCTCGACAAGCGACGCTACGACGACGTCGAGAACCGTCTCGTTCCGCTCGGCGTCGGGCTACTCCTGCACGATATCGGCAAGCTCGCCGTGCCCCCCGAGATTCTGCACAAAGCCGGGCCGCTGACGGGCGACGAATGGACCGCGGTGCGGGCGCATCCGATGCTCGGCATCGACATCCTGAAGAAGGCGGACGGCATCAGCCCGCTCGCGCGCGCGGTCGTCCGCTCGCACCACGAGCGATGGAACGGCTCCGGCTATCCCGACGGCAAGTCGGGCACCGACATCCACCAGTTCGCGCGCATCGCCGCGGCCGCCGACGTGTTCGACGCGCTCACGTCGGACCGGTGTTACCGCGCGGCGCGGGCCGCGTGTGAAGGGTACGACTTCGTGGTGACCCGCGCCGGGATCGACTTCGATCCCGAAGTGGTCGACATCTTCAAATCCTTCGTGGCGCCCTACCCGCCGGGCACGCGCGTCGTCCTCTCCGACGGCCACTGCGGGCTGGTGAAGGACGTGTGCCAGGACGCCGTGACGCGCCCTGTCGTCCGCATCGTCATGGATCCGTCCGGCGCAGTCGTCGACCCGTGGGAAGTCGACCTCTCGACATCGCCCGAGCTCGACATTGTCGGGACGGAGTTCAGCGTGCCTGAGCGCACGGCGGCCTAGAGGAGCGGCAGGCGCCGCGGGACCTCATCCTGTAACGCCCGGTGGGTTCTCGTGACAGGTACCGGTGCCTGACGGCGCTCGAACCGCCGGATCGACCGGAATGAATGCCCACTCGAACGAGGACGGCTTCAGCACAATCCGCAGGATGCCAAGCTGCCGCGGCAGGACGGCCTCACCGGCGCTGGAGTAGCGAAGACGAGCAGGAGGATTGAAGAACACCGCGCCCCCGGTGCCCGCAATCAGCGTCGGGATGCCATGGCTGCGGTTCACGATCCCGTCGGGCGCCAGCGGCGGCAGCGTCGAGAAGAAGTGCTCGTGGCCGGTGACCACGAGATCGCCGCCGTACTTGAAGAGCTTGCGGAAGATCGGCAGCGCCCTCGGCACGCTCGCGAAATTCCCGGATGAAAACGGCGGACGATGGAAATAGGCGAGCACGCACCTGCTCTTGTGGTTCGCACTGAGATCCTGTTCGAGCCAGGCGAGCTGCGCCTGCCGCAGCTCCGGCGTCGGCAGTTCGGTATTGAGTGCGTACAGGCGCCATTCGCCGACGTTCCATGCACGGTATCCGAGCCGCGGCCGCCCCGCGTTTGGGAAATACAGGTAGTAGTACGGCAGCTCTGCGTCCGCGATGTAATCGTGGTTGCCGGGCGTGGGATGGAGCCGCGGCATCAGCCTGCCCCAGGTGGTGCGATCGAAGCAGCCGTAGCTCGCTTCCGATCCGTCGTCGTTCGAGTTGTCGCCGAGCGTGATGCCGATGCTGTGCGGCGTCTCGTTGAGGAGCCGCTCCATCAGCCGGCCAGTCATCTCCGCCGCCTCGGGCGCCGCGCAGTGCACGATGTCGCCGACGGCGAAGACGGTGGGTGGCGGAGGAGCAGCCGGGCGAAGGCTCTGAGCATCGACCGGGAGCGACACGACCGCGACGAGCGTGACGAGGGCCCACCGGCCGCCGATGCGCATGAACTTTTCGCGGCATCCTAGACAGCCCGCGCCGGGAAGACCATAGGCCGAAGGTGCTATGGGCCGGGTGCCGGCACACTACGGCGCGTCGACGATGCCCTGGCGGATGGCGAAGAGCGCCAGCTCGAGGCGCGTCGACGTACCCGTCTTATCGAAGATGCTGGTGAGGTGGTGCTTGACGGTCTGCGGGCTGATGTTGAACCGGGTGGCGATGTCGCGGTTGCCGTCGCCGGCGGCAATCGCCTCGACGATCTCGAGCTCTCGGGGCGTCAGCCCGTAGGGACGCGCCGGCGCCGCGGGCCTCGCGGCGCGCGCCAGGTCGTCGGCAATTTCCTCGCCGATGAGCAGCTTGCCGTCCATCACGGCGTGGATCCCCTCGATCAGGTGTCGCGTAGCCGATTGCTTCAGCACCATGCCGCGGGCGCCGAGCTGGACGGCGCGGCGCAGCTCGCCGGCGTCGATCGCGGCGGTGAGCAGGATGACATGCGTCGAGGCGACGTCCTCGGCGCCGAGCGCCTCCAGGCCGTCCATCCGCGGCATCGCCAGATCCAGCAGCAGGACGTCGGGCCGCGTATCGCGCGTCACGGCGATCGCCTCGATACCATCGGCGGCCTCGGCGACGACCTCGAATGCCGGTTCGCTTTCAAGGAGCCTCCGCAGGCCGTCCCTGAAGATCTGGTGATCGTCGGCGATTGCGATGCGGATGCGGCGTGCGGCGTCGGGCATCTACTGGTACGTCCTTCCTAAGATGCCTCGCGGAAGGTCAACTCGACGCGAGCGCCCGCGCCGGGGCTCGACTCGATGGCGAGCTGGACGGCAGCGAGCCGCGCCCGTTCGCGGATGACGACCGGGCCGAGACGCCGCGACGCCAGTTCCGCCGCGGAGAGCCGCCCCTCGAACGGAAACCCGCGTCCATCGTCTTCGACGACAAGGCTGCAGTCACCGTTGGCGGCGGCGAGGCGGACGAGCACGTTTCGCGCCTGACTGTGCTTGCGGACGTTGACGAGCGCCTCCTGGACGATCCGCAGAATCTCGAGCGCGCGCGGGGCGGGCAGCGTGACGGGACCGCCGCTGGAGAGAAAGCGCGCCGAGATGCCGGTATCGCGGCGGAACCGCTCGACGATGCCCGCGAGCAGCTCCGAGAGATCACCTGAATCGAGCTCCAGCGGTCGTAGTGCCTGCATCAACTCGCGCAGCGCCATCACCTCGCTGCGGAGCAGGCTCTGGATCTCCGCGAGCTCGGCGTCGAGCGGCCAGTCCGAGTGTGGCAGCTCGCGCCGGATCGCCTCGAGCTTCATCTCGACGCCGAACAGCGACTGGATGGCGCCGTCGTGGAGCTCGCGTGCCACCCGCGCCCGCTCCGCCGCAGCGGCGTGGGCCCGCAGCGACTCCTTTTGCTGCCGCGCGAGGTACCCGAGCAGGACGCCCGTCAGCAGCAGATACCCGCCGCGGATGATGGTCCGATTGAGCTCGAGGGTCATCGGCGCGAACGTGAGGCTCCACGGGCCGGCGGCGGCAACGGCCGTCTCGACCAGGAAGACGGCGAAGGTCAGCAGCGCGGTCCCGACGGTCTCCCGGAAGCCCCACCGGTACGCGGCCGCAACGACGACGAAGAGGAAGTAGAGGAAAAAGGGACTGACCGGGCCTTCGCTGACAAACGTCAACACGGAGGTCCAGAGAATATCGAGCCCGTGGAGCACGTGGACGTGCCGCCGCGACAGACGCGTGCGGCCCTGCACGTGCGCCAGTACGGCGAGGCTGTACAGCGCGTAGAGAAAAAGGACCGCGTACGTGATTTCCCGCAGGCGCGCCGGTTCGGTCGGGTCCAGATAGATAGCGACGAACCCCGTGACGGTCAGAAACGCGCGGCCAACCGCCAGTACACGCTCCACGTCGGCGACGGGCTGGCCCGTGAATCGGTTCTCGTCGAGCAATCGCGGCCGGACGCGCACGCGGGGAGTGTAGTGGGAAACCGGGTACACAAGAAGGGCCGGCGCGGTGACGCCGGCCCGAACCAGGAACCCGGAACTGAGAACCGGTGTTACTCGACCGCCTCCTTCGCCTCGTCGACAGAAATCCGGAGCGAGCGGAGGAAGCGCCGATCGTTGGCAGTGAGGTCGAACGGACGCCGCGCCGGCAGGAGCCGCGCGGGCGTGGTGATCTTGGTGACGGCGCCGCCGCTGGTCCGATTCACAAACCCGACCACCGCTTCGAGCGTCACGCGCATGTCGAATCCAGCCTCGCGCGCCTTCGCGCGGCACGCCTCGACCTGAGGGCTCTCGGCGACAGCAGCGGCGATCGCGTCGGCCAGCTCTTTGGCGAACCGGTTCACGACGTCATCCATTCCCTACTCCTCCTCACCCGCCGCCGGGCCGGGATCCGGGGGCGTCTCCCAATCCGAACCTGCTCGACCGGGGAGATCGGCAGGGATCGGGCGCCAAAAGTGTTCATCTACAGGGGTTTAGCCTTCAAGGGAAGGCTGACCGCATTGTAGAGGCACGCCCGGAAGGTGTCAACAAACCGACGTAAAATCCGGCCTGGTGCCCCCGCCTACCCGCCCGTTCCTGACGCCGGACGACCTTGCGAGCACGGATTTCGATCGGGACATCGGCGCGCCCGGCGCCTTCCCGTACACCCGCGGCATCCAGCCCGACTTGTACCGCGGCCGCGCCTGGACGATGCGGCAGTACGCCGGGTTTGCCACGGCAGCCGACTCGAACCGCCGGTTTCACTATCTGCTCGACCGCGGCGTCACCGGCCTGAGCGTCGCCTTCGATCTGCCGACGCAGATCGGCTACGACTCGGACCATCCGCTGGCGGCGGGCGAGGTGGGTCGGGTCGGCGTGGCGATCGATTCGATCGAGGACATGGCCGTACTGCTCGAGGCCGTCCCGCTCGACCGTGTCTCGACGTCGATGACGATCAACGCGACCGCGATCATCCTGCTCGCGCTGTACGCGGCCGTCGCGAAGCGGCACGGCACACCGCTCGAGGCGCTCTCGGGCACGGTGCAGAACGACATCCTGAAGGAGTACGTGGCCCGCGGCACCTACATCTACCCGCCGCGTCCGTCCCTGCGGATCGTCACCGACGTGATGGCGTTCTGCGCGCGCGAGATGCCGCGGTGGAACACGATCTCCGTGAGCGGCTACCACATGCGCGAGGCGGGCGCCACGGCCGCGCAGGAGGTGGCGTTCACGCTCGCGCACGCGTGCGCGTACGTGCAGGCCGCGGTCGACGCCGGCCTCGACGTCGACGCCGTCGGCCAGCGCATCTCGTTCTTCTTCAACGCCCACAACGATTTCCTCGAGGAGATCGCCAAGTTCCGCGCCGCGCGCCGGCTCTGGGCGCGCGTCATGCGCGACCGCTTCGGCGCCACGAGTCCGCGCGCGCAGCAGCTCCGCTTCCACACGCAGACGGCGGGCAGCACGCTCACCGCCCAGCAGCCCGACAACAACATCGTGCGCGTCGCGCTGCAGGCGCTGGCGGCGGTCCTCGGCGGCACGCAGTCGCTGCACTGCAACGGCCGCGACGAGGCGCTGGCGCTGCCCACAGAAGAGAGCGCGACGATCGCGCTGCGCACGCAGCAGATCCTCCTGCACGAGAGCGGCGTCGCCAACACGGTCGACCCGGTCGGCGGCGCGTACGCGATCGAGGCGCTCACCAACCGCCTCGAGGCCGAGGCCACGGAGCTGATGGCCGCCGTCGACGCGCGGGGCGGGGCGCTCGCCGCGGTCGAAGCTGGATACATCCGGCAACAGATTCACGACGCCGCCTATCGCGCCCAGCAGGCGATCGATGCTCGTGAATCGATCGTCGTCGGCGTGAACCGGTTCGCCGATGCCGGCGGTACGGGGGTGGCGAGCGATCTCTTCAGCCTCGATCCCGAGGTCGAGCGCCGGCAGATCGATCGCGTCCGCGCGGTCCGTGCCGGGCGCAGCGAGCGCGAGTGGCCGAGCGCCCTCACGGCCGTCGAAACGGCCGCCCGCGACGGAGCGAACCTCGTGCCGCCGATCGTCGCCGCGTGCGAGGCGCGGGCCACGCTGGGCGAGATTGCCGATGCGCTCCGGCGGGTTTTCGGCGAATATCGGGGGGGATGACGGCGCCCCTCCTCGATGTCCAGCACCTGACGGTTGTCTTCGATGCGGGGTCCCCACCGCGCACGCCTGCGCGGTGGGGTGCGGGTGGGGCACGATCGACGGTCACCGCCGTCGACGACGTGAGCTTTCAGCTCGCGGCGGGCGAGACGCTCGGCCTGGTCGGCGAGTCGGGCAGCGGCAAGTCGGTGACGGCGTTCTCGATCCTCCGCCTCGTCCCGCGGCCGGGGCGCATCGCAGGCGGACGGGTGATCTTCGACGGCCGCGACCTGCTCGCGCTCCCTGAGCGCGAGATGCGGCAGGTCCGCGGGGCGCGCATCTCGCTCATCTTCCAGGAGCCGATGACCGCGCTGAATCCGGTCATGCGCGTCGGCGACCAGATTGCCGAGGCCCTGACGGTCCACGGCCTGGCCAGCCCCGAGCAGGCGCGGGCGCGCGCGGTGGAGCTGCTCGACGCGGTGCACATTCCGGATGCGCGCCGGCGCGTCCGCGACTATCCCCATCAACTGTCGGGCGGGATGCGGCAGCGGGTGATGATCGCCATCGCGCTCGCCTGCCAGCCGGCGCTCGTCATTGCCGACGAGCCGACCACGGCGCTCGACGTCACCATTCAGGCGCAGGTGCTGGATCTGCTCCGCGAGTTGCGCACCCGCTACAATCTGGCGCTGCTCCTCATCACACACGACTTCGGCGTGATCGCCGAGATGGCCGACCGCGTGGCGGTCATGTATCGCGGCGCCATCGTCGAAGAGGGCCCGGTGCGGCAGATCCTCCGCAGCCCGGCACACGAGTACACGCGGACGCTCCTCGCCGCCGTGCCGGGCATAGGGCCGCGATGAGCGCACCGCTGCTCGAGGTGCGGCGCCTCGTGAAGCACTTCGTCCGCAAGCAGGGCCTCTGGAGTCCTCCCGCGGTCGTCAAGGCGGTCGACGACGTGAGCTTCGCGATCGACGAGGGCGAGATGTTCGGCCTGGTCGGCGAGTCGGGCAGCGGCAAGAGCACGACCGGACGATGCATCCTGCGCCTCATCGAGCCGACGTCGGGCGAGGTGCTCTTCCGCGGCGAGAACGTCCTGGCGTTTCCACGCGGGCGGATGCGCCAGGCGCGGCGCGACATGCAGATCGTCTTTCAGGATCCGTACTCGTCGCTCAATCCGCGCATGCGCGCCGGCGACATCGTCGAGGAGCCGCTCATCATCCACAAGCTCGGCTCGAACGCGGATCGGCGCGCGCGCGTCGCCGAGCTCTTCGAGCTGGTGGGCCTCGATCCGGCACACCTGGCGCGGTACCCGCACGAGTTCAGCGGCGGCCAGCGGCAGCGGATCGGGATCGCCCGCGCGCTGGCGCTGCACCCGGCGCTCATCGTCGCCGATGAGCCCGTGTCGGCGCTCGACGTCTCGATTCAGGCGCAGGTGATCCGGCTGATGCTCGACCTGAAACAGCGGCTGAAGCTGACGTATCTCTTCATCGCCCACGATCTGCGGCTCGTCGAAGATATTTGCAGCCGCGTGGCCGTCATGTACCTTGGAAGAATCGTCGAGATGGGCGACACACGCGTGATGTTCCGCAGTCCCTGGCACCCGTACACGCGGGCGCTGCTGAGCGCCGTGCCCGTGCTCGATCCCGACGCGCCCCGCCAGCGTATCGCGCTCGATCCCACTTCATTCGATCCCGCCACGCCGCTCCGGCAGGTGGACGCGTCGCATTGGGCCGCAGTCTGACGTGACGCGCACGTTGCGGCTCGTCGCGACCGGCGTGATCCTCTGGGCGGTGACGGCCGTCGCGTACGGCACCGTGCGGCTGACCTTCGGGCCGCGGCCCGTGTACGTCAACGTGCGCTGGGCCGACGGCGTGGATGCCGCAGCCAGACAGCGGCTGGAGCAGCGCTACGGCCTTGCCGACGGCGAGCTGCGCGAGGGCACCACCTGGGGCTACGCGCTCACGGACCGATCCCGCACCAACATCCGCGCGCTCGTCGAGGACCCGGCCGTTGCCGACACGCACCAGATCCACCGCACCGCGTTTCGCGTCGGCTACTTCGCCGAGCGCCTCCCGTACCGCAGTCCGTACGCGTGGGTGGCCCTCACGCTGGAAACGATTGCGCTTGCCGGTCTGATCCTCGGCACCCTTGTCCTTGCGCTCGCGCTCGTCGACGGCGCCGCGCCGGCGCTCGTTCGCGGTCCCCTGCGCGTGCTCCGAGACGCGGTCCTCGCGCCACGTGCGCGAGCAGACGACGCGCTGCGCGCGTTCCTCGTCTGGATTCGCGGCAGGATTCCTTCCGGCTCTCCCGAGGCGGCGGCGCTCTTCCGCATCGTCTTCGGCACCGGCCTGTTGCTGTTCCTGCTGCGCCGGCCCGTGCGCGGCGCAATGGCGGTCGATCCGTCGAACGCGATTTCCGACATCCACCGCGCGCTGCTGCAGATCTTCGTTGCCGTGCCCTGGCTCGCCGGTTGGATCGGGCCGTGGCTGGTCTGCTGGGGCGTGCTGTTCATCGTCGGCGCCCGGGCGCGGCTTGCCTTCGGCATGCTGACGCTCGGCGCGTTCCTGTGGGCGCTGCTCTTCACGACGCAGACGACGTACCACACCGTCAGCGCGCTGCTGGTGACGCTGCTGTGCCTGCAGTGGGGGCGCTGGAGCGACAGGTGGAGCGTCGACGCGTGGCGGAGGCAGCGCACGGCGGCGGGTCCGACACGACCCGCCCTACGCGATGCGCAGGAGTACGGCTACACGTTCTGGGTCCCGAGCTTCGTACTCGGCGTCGTCTATCTGGCAGCGGCGCTCGCCAAGCTGCGCGACGGCGGCCTGGCCTGGATTCTGAACGGGACGGTCAAATATCACTTTCTCTCCGACTCGCCGCAGGCGATGGTCGACTGGGGGCTGCGGCTCGGCCGCTATCACTGGGTCGCGGTGTTCCTCTCGTTCAGCGCGATTGCGATCGAGTCGCTCGTCATCGCCGGCGCGCTCGCGCGCGCCTACCGCTATCGGGCGCTTGCGGGGCTGAGCGCGCTCTGTCTTGTCTCCGGCTTTTCGCTGCTGCAGGGCTTGTTGTGGCCGGGATGGTGGCTGCTGCTCCTGTCGTTCCTCCCGTGGCATCTCGTCCCATCGCGGGACGCGACGCGTCCGTGGCGTCAGGCTCTCGCCGGACCAGCGCCGGTGGCAGTCGTCGTGTCACTCATCGCGGCACAGTCGATCGTCTCGCTGCTGCGGATTGAAGTGTCACCCCTGATTTCCGCGTATGACATGTACGCCACGACCTATGCCAGCCCGGCCGAGTACGAACAGAAAGCGGGTGAGCAGTACTGGCTCGTGGCGGACGCGGACACGACGCCCCATGAATGTCGCATCTCGCGGGCCGATGTCGACGTGCTGGGAGCTGCCTCCAAATCGTCGGATTCCGAGCGCACGCGTGAGGTGCTGCAGCGCTGCTTCGACGCGCCGGTCCGATTCCACCGCGTCTCGGTGGAGGCGCGCCGCGCGCGTGTCGACTGGCAGGCGTGGAAGCCGGCGACGCCCGCGAGGACGCAGCTGTTTTCGATTGCGGTGACCGACTGATGCCGGCGGCCAGACGCCTCTTCGTGATCGGCCTCGCGCTCTGGGCGTTGGCCGCCCTGGCGTACGGCACCGTGCGGCTGACCTTCGGGCCGCGGCCCGTCTACGTCAACGTGCGCTGGGCCGACGGCGTGGACGCCGCCGCCAGGCAGCGGCTGGAGCAGCGCTACGGCCTCGCCGACGGCGAGCTGCGCGAGGGCACGACCTGGGGCTACGCGCTCACGGACCGATCCCGCACCAACATCCGCGCGCTCGTCGAGGACCCGGCCGTCACCGACACGCATCAGATCCATCGCACCGCATTCCGCGTCGGCTACTTCGCCCAGCGCCTGCCGTATCGCACGTCACGCCGGTGGATCCCTGTCACCCTCGAAGGGCTGAGCCTGCTGGCCCTTGGTCTCGGGTGCATCGCCGTCGGCCTCGGCGCCCTGGAACGCGTCGTTCCGCGGGCCGTCCGTGGGCCGCTGGCCGGTCTTCGGTCGGCATTCCTCACCCCCGTCGCTGCCGCGTCACGACTCATCGAGCCGCTGACCCGCTGGACCGCCGGACGCATTCCGTCCGCGACCGCCGAGGCCGTTGCCGGCTTTCGCATCGTCTTCGGAACGGCGCTGCTCCTGTATCTGCTGAAACACGACGTCGGCGCGGCGGACGTGGATCCGACAGCGGATGCGCTGGTCGTTGGTCTGCTGGGGCACGCGCCCTGGATCGCCGATTGGATGACGACCTGGCTCATCGTCTGGAGCCTCCTGTTCATCGCCGGCGCGGCGGCGCGGCTCTCGTTCGTGATGCTCGCGGTCGGAGTGTTCACGTGGGCCGACCTGTACACGATCGACATCAGCCATCACACGGTGAGCGCGCTGATGGTGACGCTGGTGTGCCTCCTCGGCTCTCGATGGGGTGATGCGTGGAGCGTGGATAGCTGGCGCGCGCGAACGGCGGGTCCGAAAGGACCCGCCCTGCGTGCGGCGGGGACACCGCAGGAGTACGGCTTCACCGTGTGGATCCCGTCCTTCGTGCTCGGTGTGGCGTTCGCCGCCGCGGCGATCGCCAAGCTCTATCAGGGCGGGATCGGCTGGATCCTGAACGGCACGGTCAAGTACCACTTCCTGTCGGATTCACGGGAGGCGCTCGTTGACTGGGGGCTGCGCGCCGCGCGGCATGACGAAGTCGCGGTGCTCCTCTCCTTCGGTGCCATCGTCATCGAAGGCCTGGTCATCGTCGGCGTGCTGGCGAGGAGGTACACGTTTCGGCTGGCGGCCGGCATCGCGTCGATGCTGCTTCTGTCGGGATTCGTGCTCTTCCAGGGCGTGATTTGGCCGGGCTGGTGGATGCTGCTCCTGTCGTTCCTGCCCTGGCACCGTGTGACCCCGGCGGGTCTGCCGCGCCTCGATCGCGCGCGCGGCGAGACCCGTCCTACCTCGCCCGCTTCGTGGCCACGGCCGCTTTATCCCGCGATCATCGTGCTCGCGTTGATGGCCGAGCAGGCGACCGTCTCGCTGCTGCGCCTCGAAGTGTCGCCGATGCTGTCGGCCTATGACATGTACTCGACGACCTATGCGTCGCCGGCCGATTTCGAGGCCAAGGCGGCCGACGCGCACTGGCTCGTGGCGGTGGACGACAGCGGACGCCGCCATCAGTGCCGGCTGACGCGCGAGGAAGCCGAGAGCCTCACGATGGGATCGCCGGCCGGCGGCACGCTCCCATCGGCTCTGCGGCAGCGCTGCCTCGATCCCTCGCTGCGTGTGAAGGCACTGACGGTCGAAGCCGATCGCATCCGCGTCGACTGGGCGCGCCTGCGGCTGGAAGAGACCGGACGGGTGGCGCTCAGATCATTTGTGATTCGCGATTACTGATGTGTGATTGGTGAGGGCGCGCGCCTGACGTCCTTCTCGATCTGCCCGTCGCGCAGGTGCACGACGCGCGGGGCGAACGCCGCCACGTCGGCCTCGTGCGTGACGACCACGATGGTATTGCCGGCCTCGTGCAGGCGGGCGAACAGCGCCATGATCTCGGCGCCGGTCTTCGAGTCGAGGTTGCCGGTCGGCTCGTCGGCGAGCAGAAGCGACGGGTGATTCACCAGCGCGCGGGCAATGGCGACGCGCTGCCGCTGCCCGCCCGACAGCTCGTTCGGCTGATGGCTCAGCCGCGGCAGCAGGTCGACCATCTCGAGCGCCGCCCTGGCGCGCGCCTGCCGCTCGGAGGCCGGCACGCCGGCATACACGAGCGGGAGCGCCACGTTCTCGAGCGCCGAGGCGCGCGGCAGCAGATTGAACGTCTGAAAGACGAAGCCGATCTCCTGATTCCGGATCCGCGCCAGCTCGTTGTCGTTCATGTCGCTGACGCGCCGGCCATTGAGCAGGTACGTGCCGCGGGTCGGCGTGTCGAGGCACCCGATCAGGTTCATCAGCGTCGACTTGCCCGACCCGGACGGCCCCATGATGGCGACGTACTCGCCGCGCTCGATCTGGATCGACACGCCGCGGAGCGCGTGCACCTGCTCCGCCCCCATCGTGTAGGTCTTCCAGAGATCGTCGGTCTCGATGAGCGTCACGCTCAGATCGATTTGAGCCGGCCGACGATCGATTTCACGGCGGCCGGGGCGTCGGCGGGAATGTGCGCGGCCCAGCTCCTCGTGTTGACTGGGATGAGAAACAGCTTCGTCGGGACAGGCTTCCGCCGCGCCTCGGCGATGGCGTGCGCCAGCTCGCCGGCCGGTGCCACGGCGGGACCCATCAGAAAGATGCAGACCTCGCGCTGCGCGTCCTTGTCGCGCGGCATGCGGGCGGCCAGCCCCCACGTCTCCGCGACGACGGCGCCGTCGACCTGCGGCACCACGCGCGCCAGGATCCGCGGCGGCATCTTGCCCCAGAACCGCCCCTTGGGCGGCGCGCACGCAATCTCGAACCCGGGGATGGGCGTTTCGTCGCACTGCCCGAATTCGGCGGCGATCGCCTGACGGAAGCGCGCCACCGCCGCCTTGCGCACGAGGTCGTCGACGCCCGCGCGGCCGGCGGTGGCGGCGTCCGAACGGCCCGCCTCTTGCGAGGCCGGCCGGGCGGTCGGCCGTGCCGCCGACTCCGCCGCCGGTGGTGCCGGCGAGTGCGTGCGCCGGTCCGCCCCGTCACCCCGACTGCCGGATCCTGAATCCGCGCCGGCGGGTCGCGCCTTCTGGCTCGCGAGCTCCGCGTCGTACTCGGCGCGGAGCGACTCGTCGATCAGCGTCTTGTAGGCCTGGGTCAGGTCCGCGGCCTTGACGGCGGCAATCTCCTGAAACTCGCGGCCGAGGTGCTGAACCTTGTCGGGGTGATACTTGGCGATCTCGCGCCGAAACGCTTTTTTGATTTCATCAAGCGATGCGTCGGGCGGAACGCCCAGCAGCTCGTAGAAGCTCCCAGCCATCGACCGTCTTCGATCTTACGGCGTGACGGCTAGGTTCCTTTCTTGAATTCCGCGATGTTGCCGGGCGGCAGCTCCGGCACGGGGCGGCGCGAGGCGATGTCGCGCGAGGCGATGTCGCGCGAGGCGATGTCGCGCGAGGCGCGCCTCCGCCCGCCGGGAGCGGCGTCGGTGTTCTTGGCGCAGTAGGGGCAGTACTTCCACTCCGGCTGAATCGGACGGCGGCAGTGCGGGCAGCCGCCACCCACGCGGCGGCCGCACTCGGGGCACGCGGTGAAATCGGGCGCGACCCGCGTCCCGCAGTCCGGGCAGAGCAACCGCGTCTCGCGCACCTCGGTGACGACCCGGAGCAGCTCCTGCGGTGTCGTGATGCCCGCTTTGACCTTCAGCAGGCCGTCCTCGCCGAGCGAGATCATGCCGGAGGCGAGCGCCGCCTCGCGCAGCTGCGCCTCGGCCCCGCGCTGCGCGATGAGCCGCCGCAGATCGTCGGTGACCGTCATGATCTCGTAGATGCCGACGCGCCCGCGATAGCCGGTGTGATGGCACTTCTCGCAGCCGTCGGCGCGGTAGAACGTCAGCATCGCCGCCTCGGCGTCCGAGACCCGCATCGCACGCAGCGTCTCCGGCTCCGGCGTGTACGGCCGGCGGCAGTCCATGCAGAGGCGCCGCACGAGCCGCTGCGCGATCACGCCGATGAGTGCCGATGCGGTCACGTACGGCTCGATCCCGATGTCGGTGAGGCGCGTGACGCACGACGGCGCATCGTCGGTGTGCAGCGTCGACAGCACGAGGTGGCCGGTCTGCGCCGCCTGCATCGCGATGCGCGCCGTCTCCTGATCGCGGATCTCGCCGACGAGGACGACGTCCGGATCCTGCCGCAGGATCGAGCGCAGCGCGTTGGCGAACGTCAGATTGATCTTCGCGTTGATCTGCGTCTGGTTGACGCCGGGAATCTGGTACTCGACCGGATCCTCGATCGTGATGATGTTCGTCCGCTCCGAGCGAATCGAGGCCAGGGCCGAGCTGAGCGTCGTCGTCTTGCCCGAACCGGTCGGGCCGACGACGAGAATCATGCCGTGCTGATGGCGCAGGAAGTAACGGATATGCTCCATCGACGCCGCCGACAGGCCGAGCTCCTCGAGCGGCGGCACACCCTTGCGATGATCGAGGACGCGGAGCACGATCTTTTCGCCGAAGATGGTCCGCAGCGTCGACACGCGCAGGTCGACCTCTTCGCCGTCTTCGCTCGCCGCGCGGATGCGGCCGTCCTGCGGCAGGCGTTTTTCCGCGATGTCGAGCCCTGCCATGATCTTGATGCGCGCGACGAGGCCGTCGTGCACCCACTTCGGCATGTCCATCGTCTGCTTGAGCAGGCCGTCGAGGCGCTGCCGGACGATGACGTCTCCCTCGGTCGGCTCGATGTGGATGTCGCTCGCGCGACTGTTGAGCGCGCTCTTGATGACGAGGTCGACCATGTCGATGATCGGCGCCGTCTCGGCGGTGGCGGCCGGCGCGGCCGACGTCTGCTCGAAGACGTCTTCTTCGCGCACCGTCGACAGGCTGGTCGGGCGGTTCCGCGGGGCGAGCGTGCCGCCGCGCGGCGCGAGCATGCCGGACCGCGGCGTCGTCTGCTCGCGGGGCCCGCGCGCTCCGGGCGTCACGCGCGCCAGCGCATGGTCGGGATACCACGCGTGAATGGCGTCGATGATCTCGGCGCGGGTGGCCACCACCTGCTTGATGCGATGGCCGGTCTGAAACTCGAGATCCTGCACCAGCGTGAAGAGGAGCGGATCGGACATCGCCACCGTCAGCCCGTTCTTCTGAACGGCGACCGCGATGCAGTTGCGCTTGAGCGCCACGTCTTTCGGGATCAGGACGACGGCGGTGGGATCGGGAGGATGCGCCGCCAGGTCGACGTACTCGAACCCGAGCTGCTGGGCGAGCGCTTCGGCGATCTGCCGCTCGGTGGCGAACCCGAGGCGAATGAGGACCGCGCCCAGACGCTCGCCGGAGCGCCGGTGCTCAACGAGGGCCGCCTGTAAGTCCTCTTCGGTGATGATCCCCGCCTGGCGGAGGCATTCACCGATCATCGTGCGCACGTCTTATCCCCTCGCTCAGAATCTGTTAATACACATTTGATATCGGGCGGTCGTTCATTTTCCACCATCCCAGTGGCGATCTCAAATTTGTAACGTGCGGGGGGGAGTGGCCGTGCGAAGATCGCCGCGTGCAGGTCGCGGTCGAGGTCCGCACGCAGATCGCGCGCTCGCTGCAGGGGGGCGTCGAGGCAATCGTGTCCGAAACGATCGGCCTGTACCCCTTTGCCGGCCTCGAGGCGGTTCCCCCGGACGACCGCGTCCCCCTCGCCGAGCGCACGCTGCAGCTCCTGACGGCGGCCGTGCGCGACGGCACGCTCGAGGCCGACAACGGCGGCGTGTCGGAGCTCGCAGCGCTGGCCGACCAGCACCGGATGGACATCCGCCTGCTCTTCACGATCATCTATCTCGTCGAGCGCGCGTCGCTCGACGCCCTGGCACTCGACGAGTCATTCGACGTCTCGGCGGCGCCGTGGCCGGCGCTGTCGCAGGCCATCCGCCAGGCGTCCTTCGAATTGTGCGCGGCGCTCGCCGAGCATCTGAAGCGCGCGGCCGAGGGCGCCGTCACGGATACGCTGACGACGCTGCACACGAAGGGCATGTTCCTCGCAGCGCTCGACAACCAGATCCAGCGGTCGGAGCGGCTCGGCGAACCGTTCGCGCTGATGGTCATCGACGTCGATCGCCTGAGGGACATCAATGCGCGGTACGGATACGGCGCGGGCGACCGCGTGCTCGAACGCGTAGGCATCGCGGTCCGTAATTACCTCCGAGATACCGACTGGGTCGCACGGCTCGGTGAGGACATGTTCGGCGTGCTCCTGCCGGCCATTCTGGGCGACAACGCGGAGCGGCTCGCCGAACGGATGCGCCTGGCCGTGCAGCAGCGCCTGCACGTCCATGACCATCGATCGGACCAGCACTTTCCGGTGACGATTTCGGTCGGTGTGCTCGTGAGCGAGTCGGTCGAGCGGACCGAACGAGCCGAGCGGCTGATCGCGGCGGCGGAGGAGGCGATTGCCCGCGCGAAAGCGGCGGGGGGCAACCGCGTCGAGCGCGCGGCCCTGCCCGCACAAAGCGCGTAGAACGCCTCGTGAACCATCCTAGGCACGGCGTGATCCGAAGAACGCCACGGCGAGGACCCCGCCGAGCGTCGCAAACACCACTCCCGCGACGAGCTGAAACACGAACCCGGCCGCCAGCCGCACGGGTGCTGACGCGCGATCCGTCATGAGCTCGAGCCATCCGCGCACTTCCGGCGGCATGTCGGCGGCGCGGCTGATCATCTGCGCGACCATTCGCTCCTGCAGCGGGGCCATCACCACGTCGACCGCCAGCGCGGCCACGAGCCAGACGAAAGCGCCGATGATGCCGGCGATGAGCCCGACGATGGCCCCACCGAGCGCCGTCAGGGGCTTCGTCCCCTCCTGCTGGGCCAGGTACCCCGCCAGCACACCGCCGCCTGCAATCCAGAGGCAGCAGCAGTTGGCGATGTTGACGATCGGCAGCGCTGACAGCACGCCGATGAACAGGCCGCCGAGGAGAGCCGGTTGGCTAATCGTAGTACTCGCGGCCGAGATGCGTGATGAGCTGCTCGCCGCGCATGTAGCGCAGCGTGTTCTTGAGCTTCATCAGCTGGATGAATAGATCGTGCTCCGGGTAGACCTCGGGGGCGTGCATCGGCGCCTTGAAATAGAACGACAGCCACTCCTGAATGCCCGACATCCCGGCCCGTGCGGCCAGATCCAGGAAGAGCGCCGAGTCGAGCACGATGGGCGCCGCGAGAATGCTGTCGCGGCACAGGAAGTTGATCTTCAGCTGCATCGGGTAGCCGAGCCAGCCGACGAGATCGATGTTGTCCCACCCCTCCTTGTTGTCGCCGCGCGGCGGGTAGTAGTTGATGCGGACCACGTGGCACAGGTCCTTGTAGAGCTCGGGATAGAGCTGCGGCTGGAAGATGTAGTCGAGCGCCGATTTCTTGCTCTCTTCCTTCGTCTTGAACGACTCGGGATCGTCGAGCACCTCGCCGTCGCGGTTGCCGAGGATGTTCGTCGAGTACCACCCGCGCACGCCGAGGAGCCGCGCCTTGAGGCCCGGCGCGATGATCGTCTTCATCAGCGTCTGGCCCGTCTTCATGTCATTGCCCGCAACGGGGGCCTTGGTCTTGGCCGCGAGCTGCAGCAGCGCGGGAATGTCGGCGGTCAGGTTCGGCGCGGCGTTCGCAAACGGAACGCCTTCGCGAATCGCCGCATACGCATAGACCATGCTCGACGGGATCGCATCATCGCTCGCCTCGAGCCCCTTCTCGAACGACTCGATCGTGGCGTGCACGTCGGTCTGCTTCATGTAGACCTCGGTGCTGCCCACCCACACCATCACCAGCCGATCGCAGCGGTGCCGCTCCTTGAACGCGCGGATGTCGGCGACCACCTGCTCCGCGAGATCGCGTTTGTTCTTGCCTTTCTTGACGTTCGGGCCATCGAGGCGCCGCACGTATCGACGATCGAACACCGCGGGCATGGGCCGCACCGCCTCGAGCTCGTCGCGCACCGCGTCGAGATCGGCCCGTTCGAGCACGCCGGCGGTCCGCGCGGCGGCGTAGCAGTCTTCCTCGAAGATGTCCCATCCGCCGAAGACGATGTCCTGCAGATCGGCGAGCGGCACGAAGTCCTTGATGCGCGGGACGCGCGCCTCGTCGCGCCGGCCGAGCCGGATCGTGCCCATCTGCGTCAGCGAGCCGATCGGTGGCGCGAGCCCCTTGCGAATCGCGCACACGCCCGCAATCGTCGTTGTGCTGACCGCGCCGAGACCGACGAGCAGCACGCCGAGTGTGCCGTGCGCAGGCGCAATTTGAAGTGGTGCAGTCACAAGTGGCGACTATATCATGAGGAAATTCGATGTTTTTTCTCCGCAAGGCGAACCTCGAGCGCCTTCCCGTGGCGATGATCGGCGTGCGCATGGGCGAGCGCGTCCTGCAGATTGGCGTTGACGACCCGTCGCTCCTGGGCGCGATCGCGGCGAAGGTGGGGCTGAGCGGACACGCGGCCGTGGCGGTGCCCGACGAACGACAGGCGGCCCGCGCGCGCGCCGGCACCGCCGCGGCCGGCGCACTCGCCGACGTGCAGATGACGACCGCGGCCGCGCTGCCGTTTGCAGACGAGGCGTTCGACGTCGTCGTGCTCCACGCCGCCGCCATCGTGCACGCGCTCTCGGATCAGGGCGCGCCCCTGCTGAGCGACAGCCGCCGGGTGCTGCGCGCTGGAGGGCGCATCGTCATCATCGAAGGGCGCGGGCGCGGACTGCTGACCCGTATCCGCCCCGCAGCACCGTCCGATCCGGCCCGCGCGCTGCAGGCGCTCACCATGGCGGGCTTCAAAGCCGCGCGGCTGCTCGCTGAGCGCGAGGGCTACCGCTTCTTCGAGGCTGTCAGGTAATCAGGACACCTCAAAGTCCGCCGCACCGAATCAGGCGCAATTCCGGCACACAACGACAGGCAAGCCTTTTGCCCTGCTGCCCGCAGGCTTCATGTCCCAAAGCGCTCTCGCAGAAGTGTTTACGCCGGACGAGGTGGCGCGCGCCGCGGGCGCGACCCTGGCGGACGTGCACGCCGCGCTCGACACGGGCGAGATCCGGACGATCACCGGAACCACGTTCATCGGCGGATCCGACGCGATCCGGCTTGGCCGACGGTTGAAGGCGGCCGGCCGCCGTGCGCCCGCACCGCGCAAATTCGTCGGCGCCGCATGCGCGTCGTCCGCCGTCCACGCCGTACTCGTGGCCGCCGCGGTGTGGTGTTCTGCGGGGACGGCGCAGATGGAAGCGATCGATGAACCGCCTCCGTCGCCGACACGCCTGGTCTTCATCATGGCGCCGGGCCCTGGCGGAGGAGGCGGCGGCGGCGGTCTGCGGAATCTGCTGCCCCCTGCCCGGGCCGAGCGGCGCGCCCCTGACCGCCCGCGCGCGCCGCGCGTATCGGTGCCCGAGGCCGTCAAAGCCGTTGCGCCGGCGCCGACATCGCCTCCGCCGGCACCTGAACCGGCGCCCCAGGTGACCGCACCAGTTGTGCCCGCCGCAGCTGACGACCGCGAGCAGAAGGGAATCATCGATCGCGGCACCGAGATCGCCACGAGCCAGGGACCGGGAACCAACGGCGGCGCGGGAACGGGCCAGGGCACCGGCAGCGGCGAAGGCGCCGGCTCCGGGATCGGCGAGGGTCGTGGCGGCGGCACCGGTGGCGGGCCGTATCGTCCAGGCGCCGGGATCGAGCCGCCGCGTCTGCTGCACGAAGTGAAGGCGGTCTACACCGAAGACGCGCGCCGACGCGGCCTGACGGGCGACGTGCTGCTCGAGATCGTCGTGCGCCGCGACGGATCGGTGGGCGAGGTGACCGTGATCCGTGCCCTCGGTGCCGGCCTCGAGGCGCGCGCGATCGAAGCGGTGCGCCAGTGGCGCTTCGCGCCCGCGCGGCGCTACGGCACGCCGGTGGACGTGATTGTCGAAGTCGCCGTGGAATTCACGCTTCGTTAGGCTTTGGGCTTTGGGCTTTGGGCTCTGGGCTTCGGGCTCTCGGCCTTGGGTTTTGGGGTTGATCGATGGAAACGCTCCTGGTGATTCTCACCATTCTCTCGCTTGCAGCGGCCGCGGTGTTTGCGCGCGCGGCCTGGCGGGCTCGGAGCGAGGCCGCACGGCGTTCTGCCGCCCGCGTGGCCGCGCTCGCCTCGGCTCTTGGACATGACCCGGGATCCGGAATCGGGGATCCGGGATCCGGACCTTCGGATTCCGATCGGATCCCGGAACCCGGATCCCGGATCCCGGATTCGCCGATGTTCGCGAGCACCACAACCGACCGCCGAGTGCCGACCAAGCCCGCCATCGCGACCGCCGTGGCCGCGGTAGTGCTCGTTGTCGGCGGCGCCGTGCTCCGGACCGACGCGCCGTCGACTGCCGGGCAGTCGGGGTCCGCCCCGCTCGAGCTCGTCTCCATGCGGCACGTACGCGAGGGCCGGACGCTCACCGTCACCGGTCTCGTGCGGAATCCGGCGGAGGGCGCGCCGCTCGCGGATGTGGCGGCGCTCGTCTTCGCCTTCGATCGCAGCGGCGAGTTCGTCGCGAGCGGGCGGGCCACCATCGACCTTCCCGTGCTCCAGCCGGGCGAGGAGGCGCCGTTTGCGGTCACGGTGGCCGATCTCCCCGACGTCGGCCGCTATCGGGTAAGCTTCCGTACCCCGGCGGGGCCGCTCCGGCACGTCGACCGCCGGGCCGCACGCCAGCTGGTCAGCGCGCGATGAAGATCCTTTCTCCCCTGGTCGTGGTTGCCCTCGTCGCGCCCCTCGCGGCGCCTGCCCTGAGCGCGGTCGAAGGGCAGTCACAGGAGGGCTTCAGCTTCCGCAGCGGCGTCGAGCTGATCAACGTGACGGCCACCGTCACCGACGGCGACGGGCGATTCGTGTCGGGCCTGCGCAAGGAGGACTTCAGCGTGTACGAAGACGGCGAGCCGCAGACGATCACGCACTTCAGCAACGAGCGCGTGCCGGTCAGTCTCGGCATCGTCCTCGACGCGAGCGGCAGCATGACGCCGGACAAGATGTCGGCGGCGCGCTCGGCAATCGACCGCTTCATCTACGACCTGCTCGGCAACGACGACGAGCTGTTCTTCATGGAGTTCGCCAACCGGCCTGACCTCGTGCAGGAGTGGACGACCGATCGCCGCGCGATCAGCCGCGCGGTGGCGCGCGTGGCGCCCGCGGGCGGCACGGCGATGTACGACGCGATCGCCGACGCGGTGCCGCTGGCCGGCATCGGGAAGCACTCGAAGAAGGCGATCCTCGTCATCTCCGACGGCAACGACACGAACAGCCGCATCAGCGCCGGCGAGCTCCGGTATGTGATTCGCGAGAGCGAGGTGCTCGTCTACGCGCTGGGCGTCGACGGCACGGCCATCTCGACGCGGCGCGGGCCGACCATTCAGCTGCCGGTGCCGATCCCGTTCCCGATCCCTGGCGGCGGTTCGCGTCGCCGGTTGCCGCCCATCATCGGCAGCGGCCCGCAGCCGCGCGGCGCCGAGCGCGTCAACGCCGATGCGCTGCGCCAGATCACCGACGATACCGGCGGCCGCACCGAGATCGTACGCGGCTTCGGCGATCTCGACGGCGCAACCGCGCGCCTGGCCGACGAATTGAGCAAGCAGTACTACCTCGGCTACGCCAGCACGGGAAAGAAGGATGGGCGCTGGCACACCATCCGCGTCGACCTGAAGGACCGGCGGCTGGCCGTCCGCGCGCGCAAAGGCTATATCGCCTCCTAGCGCCCGGGCTATGATGCCCGGGGCGTGTCCACCTTTCTCATTGCGATCGGTCTGAGTCTCGTCGGCGGGCTGGGCGGGCTGCTGCTCGCCTCGGGCGTGCTGCTCATCAACGATGCCGCGCGCGCGAAGCTCGTTCCGTGGCTCGTCAGCTATGCGGTGGGCGCGCTGCTCGGCGTCTCGATGCTGGCGCTGCTGCCGGCGACGCTCGAGCAGCTGCCGTCGGGCCGCGTCTTCACGACGCTGCTCTGGGGCATCCTGCTCTTCTTCCTGCTCGAGAAGCTGGTGCTCTGGCGCCACTGCCACACCCACGACTGCGAAGTCCACGACGGCAGCGTCGTCCCGGTGCTCGTCGGCGACACGTTTCACAACTTCGTCGACGGCGCGGTGATTGCCGCGGCGGTCATTACGTCGGTGCCGCTTGGCGTCAGCACGGCCTTCGCCGTCGCGGCGCACGAGATTCCGCAGGAGCTCGGCGACTTCGCCATCCTGCTGCACGCCGGCTACTCACGCGGGCGCGCGCTCATGCTGAACGTGCTGTCGGCAACGGCGAGCGCCGCAGGCGCCGTCGCCACGTTCGTCGCCATCGACACCCTTCCCCGCCTGCTTCCGTACGTCCTGATCCTCGCAGCGGCCAGCTTCCTGTACGTCGCGATGGCGGACCTGATCCCCGGGCTGCACCGCGGACGTACCGATGCCGGGTCGCTTCGGCAGCTCCTGCTCATCGGAGCGGGGGTCGCCACCGTCCTCGCGCTGTAGAGCAGCCGCGCGCGGTCGTTCGCGCCGGAGGACAGGCGCGAAAACGCCCGCACATCCGCGCGATTTCGCGCGACCTCAGCCTGGCAACGTCTTTGCCTCGGTCGTGGGTAGCCGGAGGGCTTCAGCCCTCCGCATCGACGAGGAGGACAGATATGTTTGCCAAGGTTGCTGCCACGTTCATCGTGATCGTCGCGATGGGTGCGCCAGCCTGGGCGGCAGATCGTGAAGACCTGCAGATCTTCCAGGACGTCTCGCGGCAGGTGCTGCGGTACCCGCACTTCACGATTTTCGACAGCATCAGAGCCGACGTCGACGCCGGCGTCGTGACGCTCAGCGGCAAGGTGACGATGCCGTACAAGCGCGATGCGATTGCCACCCGGGTGGCGCGGATCAACGGGGTGCGCGAGGTGCGCAATGAAATCACCGTGCTGCCGGTCTCGCAGTGGGACGACGAGCTGCGGTTCCGGATTGCGCGGGCGATCTACGGGAACTCGAACTTCTGGACCTACGGCGCGATGGCGAATCCGCCGATCCACATCGTGGTGGAGAACGGGCGCGTGACACTCGAAGGCGTCGTCAACAGCAACGTCGACCGGATGCTCGCGCGCTCGATCGCCAGCTCGTTCGGCGCGTTCTCGGTGACCAACAACCTCAAGACGGACGCCGAGGTCACCGCGGAGCTGGAGCGGCTATAAACAAATCCCAAATCCCAATGACCAAATCCCAACCTCTCGTCAGTTTGGGATTTGGGACTTGGGGTTTGGGGTTTCTTGACTCCTGATCCACCAGATCACGCCGGCCAGCGCTGCTGCTGCCGCCAGGATCGTCCCGGCGAACAGCAGCAGCGTCCTCGCCAGAATCGACGTCGGCTCGAGATTCACCTGCAGTTCCAGCGGCCGCCCCGCCAATCGATCGCCGAGCGGCTGCTCCCACACCAGGATGTTGCCGCGCAGGATCTCGCCGGACGGCGCGTTGTGAAGCACGATCTCGCTCGGCAGATGGATGCGAAAGGCGACGAGCTCGCCGCCCGTCCACGAACGTCGGATCCCGGATCCCGAATCCCGGCTCCCCGGATCCCGGATCCCGGCGGCTCCGACGGTCTGCCGGAACTCCAGCACGTCGCCGCGGCGGTCGAACCGGTACGACGACCAGGCGAACGGCGCCAGTCGGGGCAGCGTGCGCACGTCATCGACGTCGACGCTCACGTTGACGAAGCGCCGGCCGTCCCGGCGCGAGAGGCTGACCGACACTGGCACCGCCGGCGCGCCGAAGAGCGCGCGCACCGCGTCGAGGTCGATGCGGGCGCGCGGGTCGGGATCGAGCGGCAGGCCGCGGAGCGCGGCCAGCGATGCGGCCGACGCGTACACGTTGAGCGTGGCCGAGCTGTCGAGTGCGAGATACAGCTCCTCCTCGTACTCGTACTCCGGCTCGAACGCGCCGCCGCATGCGGCCGCAGCGGCGGCGAGCACGAGCGTCAGCACCAAAAGCCGCACAAATCCCAATGATATCCTTCAACAATAGCGGCCGATGTCCCGTCCCACCATTTATCTCATCGACGGCAGCTCGCAGATGTACCGTGCCTACCACGCGTTCCGCGGGCGCGGGCTGTCGAATCAGGAAGGGCACACCACGCACGCGGTCTACGTGTTCGTGACGATGCTGCGGAAGCTGATCAAGGAGCACAACCCGCAGTACATCGCCGCGTCGTTCGATCTGGCCGGTCCGACGTTCCGCGACGAGCTCGTCGCCGACTACAAGGCGACGCGCGCGGCCATGCCTGACGACCTGGCCGAGCAGCTCGAATGGGTGCACGAGGCGTGCGAGGCGCTCGGCGTGCCGATCGTGACCGCCCAGGGCTACGAAGCCGACGACGTCATCGGGACGATGGCGAAGCGGGCGGCCGAGGCGGGGTTCGAGGTGGCGATCGTCTCGATCGACAAGGATTTCTTCCAGCTCGTCCACGACGGGATCCGTGTCTACGACCCGCGCGAAGAGGGCGCCTGGTTCGACGAAGCGGCCGTGCAGGAGAAGTTCGGCGTCAAGCCCTCACACGTGGTCGACGTGCTGGCGCTCGTCGGCGACACGAGCGACAACGTGGCGGGCGTCCCTGGCGTCGGCAAGAAGGGCGCCGTCGATCTGATCAGCACCTTCGGCAACCTCGACGCACTGCTCGATCGGGCCGGCGATCTGCCGCAGCGCAAGTATCGGGAGGCGCTCATCGCGCACCGTGACGATGCGCTCCGCAGCCGGGAGCTGGTCACGATCCGGTGCGATGTGCCCATCGACGTCGATTTCGAGTCGCTGCGCTACCGCGGCGCCGCGCGCGAGCGCTGCTACGAGCTGTTTTCCCGACTGGCGTTCCGGTCGCTCGTCAACGAATACGCGCCGACGGCCGACTCGATCCAGAAGGACTACGCTCTCGTGACCACGGCCGCGGAGCTCGACCGGCTGATTGCCGACCTCCGCGCCGCCGGCGAGTTCGCGCTGCGCGTCATTCCCGACCAGCCGTCCTCGATGCGCGCGTCCATTGTCGGCATGGCGTTCTCGACCGCCGACCGTCAGGCGCGGTATGTGCCGCTCGGCCATGCGGGGAGCGGCGGCGGCGATCTGCTGGCGGCGGCGGGGCCGCAGCAGGTCGACCGGCGCGCGGCGCTCGACCGTCTGAAACCGCTCCTCGAGGACGCCGCCATTCGGAAGGTCGGGCACGACCTGAAGTTCGACACGGTCGTCCTGAGAAATCACGGGATCGATCTGCGGGGCGTGGCGTTCGACACGATGCTGGCGAGCTACCTGCTCGACGCGACCCGGCCGGGCCACCCCCTCGAGGAGACGTCGCTCGAGCACCTCGGCTACAAGGCGCTCACCGAAGAGGACGTCTGCGGGCGCGGGGCCAAGGCGATGCCGTTTGCGTCGCTCGCACCGGAAGCCGCGCTCAATTTTGCCGGCGAGCGCGCCGATCTCGCACGGCAGTTGTCGAATCGGCTCGCGCCGCTGCTCGTGACCGACGACCTCGATCGCGTCTTCCGCGAGCTCGAGATGCCGTTGATTCCGGTGCTCGCCGACATCGAGCGCGCCGGCATCCTCATCGACGGCCCCGCGCTCGCCGCACAGTCGCAGCACATCGAGGGCGAGCTGGCGCGCTACACGTCGCGGATCCACGAGCTCGCGGGCGAGGAGTTCAACATCAACTCGCCGAAGCAGCTCGGGGAGATTCTGTTCGAGAAGCTCCAGCTGCCGGCGCTGAAGAAGACCGGCAAGACGCGGTCAGCATCGACGGCGGTGGAGGTGCTCGAGGAGCTCGCACTCGTCCACGAGCTGCCGCGGCTCGTGCTGGAATGGCGCGGGCTGGCCAAGCTGAAGAGCACGTACATCGACGCGCTGCCGCAGCTCGTCGACTCGCGGACCGGCCGCGTGCACACCTGCTTCAACCAGGCGGTCGCCGCCACGGGACGTCTGAGCAGCTCCGATCCAAACCTGCAGAACATTCCCATTCGCACCGAGCTCGGGCGCGAGATCCGGCGCGCCTTCGTCGCTGCGCCCGGACACGTGCTCATCTCGGCCGACTACTCGCAGATCGAGCTGCGCGTGCTCGCGCACCTGGCCGAAGACGAGGCGCTCATCGAGGCGTTCCGCAGCGGCGCGGACATTCACGATCGCACCGCGCTGAAAGTGTTCGGGCCCAACAGCGGTCTCGACAAGCACGAGCTGCGCCGGCGCGCGAAGATCGTCAACTACGCGCTGCTCTACGGGAAGACCGCCTTCACGCTCGCCAAGGACACCGGCGTGACGAAGGAAGCGGCGCAGGCGTTCATCGACGCCTACTTCGCCGGCTTCCCGAGGGTGCGCGCCTTCATCGACTCGACGCTCCTTCGCGCGCGCGAGACCGGCGTGGTGAAGACGATGTTCGGGCGGCGCCGGCTGGTGCCGGAGCTGAACAGCCGCAACGGGCAGATCCGCGCGGCGGCCGAGCGCGTCACCGTCAACATGCCGATTCAGGGGACGGCGGCCGACATCCTGAAGAAGGCGATGATTGCGCTGCACGCGGAGCTCCCGACGCGCGGCCTCCGCACGCAGATGATCCTGACCGTCCACGACGAGCTGCTCTTCGAGGCGCCCCAGGACGAAGCCGACTGCGCCGCC
>JACPCS010000041.1 GCA_016184455.1 Acidobacteriota bacterium | reverse complement strand
GTCATGTCGCTGCAGAACGGCGTCTTGAAAGACGACACGCTGCGCAGCGCCTTCGGCGAGGCGGCGGTCATGGGTGCGGTCGCGTACGTGGCGACGCAGGTTGCCCGGCCCGGGGTCATCCGTCAGACGGGCACGATGCAGCGGTTCATCTTCGGCGAGTACGACGGACGGCGGTCGCCGCGCGCCGAGCAGCTGCTCGAGGCGCTTCTGCGCGCGGGACTGCAGGCCGAGATCTCGGACGACATCCGGCGCACGCTCTGGGAGAAATACGTCTTTCTGGTCGGGCTCTCCGGCACCACGACGACCATGCGGTCGGCGATTGGACCGATCCGCGCGAACCCGCGGAGCCGCGCCTTTCTCCACGCGCTGATGAAGGAAACCGTCGCCGTCGGCCGCGCGCACGGCGTCCGGCTGCCGGCACAGTACGCGGACGACCGTCTGGCGTTTCTCGATACGGTACCGCCCGACATGACCTCGTCCATGCACCACGACCTCGAACGCGGCAACCGGCTCGAGGTGGCGTGGCTGTCGGGCGGAGTCGTTCAGCTCGGCGAAGCGGCCGGCGTGCCGACGCCGGCGAACCGCGCCGTCTGGGACATTCTTGCGCTGCAGGCCGATGGCCGCCCCTCGACGGCGCTCGGGGCGGGCCCCTCGACGGTGCTCGGGGCGGGCCCCTCGACGGCGCTCGGGGCGGGCCCCTCGACGGCGCTCGGGGCCGGCGCTCGGTGACGTTTCCGCGCCTCTCGATTCGATCGATTCGTGCGACACCCGTCCTCGTGCCGATGCGGTATGCCCTCGGCACGAGCGCCGCCACGGTGCGCGACGCGCCGCTGCTCCTCGTCGATCTCGAAACGCATGAAGGGGTGACGGGCCGTGCGTATCAGTTCTGCTACCGGCCGGCTGCCGCTCCGGCCGTCGTCCGCTTTCTGAACGACATCCTCGAGGCAATCGCGGGCGCGCCCGTCGTGCCGGGCGATTTCTGGGCGCTGCTGTCGAAGCGGTACACGCTGATCGGCGTGCAGGGCATCGTGCGCATGGCGATGTCGCTCGTGGACGTCGCGAGCTGGGATGCGCTCGCCAAGGCCGCTGGTGTGGCGCTCGCGCGGTTGCTTGGCGGCGAGCCGCGGCCGATCCCCGCGTACAACAGCAACGGCCTTGGTCTCATCCCGTCAGGCGGATCTCGCACCCCACCGCACAGGCGTGCGCGGCGGGGGCCCCGCGAAGATCCGCCTCCACGCTCGTGGAGCGCACTGGCAGATGAGGCGGGCGAGCTCGTCGCTGGCGGCTTCCGCGGCGTGAAGCTCCGCCTCGGCTATCCGACACTCGACGACGACCTCGCGGCCGTCTGCGCCGTGCGGCGCCGGCTTCCGGACGGAGTCGCGCTCATGGTCGACTACAACCAGGCGCTCTCGGCCGCTGAGGGGGTCCGCCGTGCGCGCGCGCTCGACGGAGAAGGCATCTACTGGATTGAGGAGCCGATCCGGCACGACGACTACGCCGGCTGCGCGGCGATTACGGCAGCGGTCGCGACGCCCGTGCAGATCGGCGAGAACTTCTCGCAGGTCTTCGACATGGAGAAGGCGCTCGCCGCCGGCGCCTGCGACTGCGTGATGCCCGATCTCGAGCGGATCGGCGGGGCCACCGGCTGGCAGCTCGCGGCCGCGCTGGCCTCGGACGCGCGGATTCCGATGTCATCGCACCTCTATCCCGAAGTGAGCGCCCATCTGCTGGCGGTCACTCCGACCGTGCACTGGCTGGAGTACGTCGATTGGATGAGCCCGCTGCTCGTCGAGCCGCTCCGCATCGTCGACGGATACGCGGTCGCCGCCGACCGTCCCGGACTTGGCCTGGAGTGGAATGACGACATGGTCAGGCGCTACAAAGCCTAGCTAGAGCCTGCACAGAATTGCCCCATTTCCCTCATTGGGGTATAAGGGCGCCCATGCGTTCGAGTTGTCTGGTGCTGCTGCTGGCGCTGGCCCCTGCGGCGCTCGCCCAGACGCCGACCGACCCGTTCCCGCAACCGATTCCCACCACCGAAGGCGTCATTCGCGTCCGCGTGGCCGAATTTGCGTCGATTCCGGACATCGGTGGGGAAGCCGCGCGCATGATGCTGCTGGTCGACGAGCCGGGCACGCGGCGGTTCTTCGTCAACGACATGCGCGGGCCGCTCTACACGGTCAGCTACGACGGCCGAACCGTCACGCCGTATCTCGACGTCAACGCGCCGACGTGGGGCGTGCGCGTCCAGTCGATGGGACGCGAGCGCGGGTTCCAGAGCTTCGCGATCCATCCGCAGTTCAGTCAGGCAGGGACCCCCGGCTTCGGCAAGCTGTACGTCTGGACCGATTCGAGCAACACGGCACCGACGCCTGATTTCCGGCCCGGCGGCGGCAACAGCACGCACCACACGGTCTTGCTGGAGTTCACGGCGCGCACGCCGGGTGCCGCGACGTACGACGGCGGGCCGCCGCGCGAGCTCCTGTACGAGCTTCAACCCGCTCGCCGTCCCGGGCAGCCCCGAGTTCGGTTTGCTCTACGTGGCGGTGGCCGACGGCGGGAGCGGCGGCGATCCGCTCAACCTTGCCCAGAATCTCGGCTCGCCGTTCGGCAAGCTGCTGCGGATCGACCCGCTGGGGTCGAACAGCGCGAACCGGAAGTACGGCATCCCGGCGGGCAATCCCTTCGCCGGCAAGCGGGACGTGCTCGGCGAGATCTACGCGTACGGCGTCCGCAACCCGCAGCGCTTCGGTTGGGATCCGCGCACAGGCAATCTGTTCGTTGCCGACATCGGCCAGAACATCGTCGAAGAGCTGAGCCTCGTGCGGGCGGGCGCGAACCTCGGCTGGAATAAGTGGGAGGGGAGCTTCGGCTACATCAGCCGACAGGCTGTGGATCTCTCGAAGCGGCGCGCCGACCCGTCGGTCACCTATCCAGTTGTCGAGTACGACCACCGGGACCCAGTGTTGCTGGAGGGCGACTCGGCGATCACGGGCGTGCACGTCTACCGGCACGACGCGATTCCGCAGCTCGCGAACCTGGTGTTGTTCAGCGATTTCCCCAGCGGCGAGATCTTTTACATCCCCGCCGACACGCTGCCGAACGGCGGCCAGGACGCGATCCGCCGCGTGCTGCTAGACGCCGGCGGCGGACCGAAGACACTGCTCCAGCTCATTCGTGAGAAGAACGCTCGACAGGGCAAGTCGCCGGCCTCGCGCGCCGATCTCCGATTCGGCGCGGCGCGGGACGGCCGTGTATTCCTGCTCAACAAGCACGACGGCACCATCCGGCTGCTGGTTCCCGGACGCGTGTCGTCATGATGAGGAGACGTCCCATGCGCTTCATGACCATCCATTCACCTGGCAAGACCGTTCCACCCCACCGCGCAGGCGTGCGCGGCGGGGGCCCCGTTGTGGCGGGCCTTCTGGCGGCAGGGCTCGTGTTTGCCGCGGCATGTTCCTCGTCTGCGCCCGAACAGGCGCCCGCAGCTGCCGGCGCGGGCGTCACCGCGTTCGAGGGCGCACAGATCATCGTCGGCGACGGCAGCGCGCCGATCGAGAACGCGACCATCCTCGTCCGCGACTCGCGGATCGAGCAGGTCGGTCCTTCGGGCCAGGTGCAGGTACCCGAGGGTGCGACCCGGGTCAACCTGGCCGGCAAGACGGTGATGCCCGGCATCCTCGACGCCCACGTGCATCTGCGCTCGCAGTCACGCGACACGCTCGTCGAGGACCTCGAGCGGCGCGCCTACTACGGCGTCGTCGCGGCGGTGAGCATGGGGCAGGACCAGGGCGACATTCCGTACCAGGTGCGCACCGAAAGCATGACCGCGCCGAACATGGCCCGGTTCGAGACGGCCGGGCGCGGCCTCACGGCGCCCGAGCCGGGGCGGACCGAAGTACCGTTCTGGGTGACGACGCCCGACGAGGCGCGCGCGGCGGTGCAGGACAACGCGAAGCGCAAGGTCGACATCATCAAGCTCTGGGTGGACGATCGCGACAACAAGTACAAGAAGCTCACGCCCGAGCTGTACGGCGCCGCCATCGAGGAGGCGCACAAGAACGGGATTCGCGTGACCGCCCACATCTACGAGCTCACTGACGCGAAGGGGCTCCTCAAGGCGGGTCTCGACGCGTTCGCGCACGGCGTCCGCGACCGCGACATCGACGAGGAGTTCGTCAAGATGTGGCAGGCACGGCCGCAGGTGATTCTCGTTCCCAACCTGCCCAACCGCGGCGTTGCGATGGATCTGAGCTGGGTGAGCGACACGGTCCAGCCCGGACAGTTGGAGAAGCTGCAGGCCGCGGCCGCCAAGGACGACCCGGAGGCGCAGAAGTTGTTCGGCATTCAGGCGCGCAACCTCGCGAAGCTGCACGCGGCCGGCATCAAGATCGCGATGGGGACCGACGGCAACACCCCGTACGGGCCGCACATCGAGATGGCGGACATGGTGGCGACCGGCATGCCGGCGCATGATGTCATCGTTGCGGCCACCCGCAATTCGGCGGAGGTGATGGGCTTGACCGATCTCGGCACGATCGCGGCGGGCAAGAGCGCCGACTTCATCGTGCTCGACGCCAACCCGATCGACGACATCACCAACACACGGCGGATCAATGCCGTCTACATCCGCGGGACGGCGGTCGATCGTGCCGGGCTGCGCGCCAGGTTCATGGCCGCGAAGCCAACCACGTAGTGCCGCGCGTTCTGATCGTCGCTGCGCTGCTGCTGGCCGGGGCGTCGCCGGCAGCGGCGCAGCTCGCTACGTTTCCGGTGGGCGGCGAGATGCGCCAGGCGTTCGTCTTCGCGCCCTCGCCCTCGCCCGCCGGCGCGAAGCTGCCGGTCGTGCTCGCCTTCCACGGCCGCGGCGACAACATCGGCGACTTTCAGTACGTCAACCTGCACATCGCCTGGCGCGACGCGATCGTCGTCTACGTCCAGGCGCTCGATCGCGACGGGCTCTCGGGCTGGCAGACCGAGCGCGGGCAGGACGCCGACCGCGACCTGAAGCTCGTCGACGCGGCGCTGGCGGCGCTGCGGACGAAGTACCCGGTCGACGACGACCGGATCTACGCAACCGGGTTCTCCAACGGCGCGGGGTTCACGTATCTGCTGTGGGCCGAGCGTCCCGGCGTCTTCGCCGCCTACGCGGTGGTCGCGGGACGGCTGCGGCCGTCCGTGCGTCCGAAGATGCCGCGTCCGCTCCTTGCGGTGGCGGGGGAGCGCGACCCGCAGATCCCGTTCGCGGACCAGAAGGCCGCCATCGTCACGGCGATCGCGGTGAACGGCGTGCGCGCCACCACCGCGACATGCGGCGACGGATGCACGACGTACGGCGCCGAGACAGCCGCGCCGGTCACGACGTGGATTCATCCGGGCGGCCACAGTTTTCCGCGAGGCACGTCGGAGCGGATTGTCGACTTTTTCAAAGAACATCGGCGCACGCGTACGCGCTAAGCTATCGGCTACCAGCTACCAGCTACCAGCTACCAGCTACCGACTACCAGCGAGTGGAGGATCCATGCGACGTCATCTGAAGTCAGTTGCCATCTCTGCGGGCCTTGTTCTCGTGGGCGTGGCCGGCGGATTCCATCTGCGGGCACAAGCGCCGGCACCCGCGGCCGCTCAGGCTCCGGCAGCGCAGCCGCCCGCGGGTCCGCCGCCGCCCGACACCGCGGAGCTCCGCGCCGCGTACGAGAAGTGGCGCACCGAGTTCAAGACGTGGGGCAAGTGGGGCAACGACGACAACAAGGGAACGTCGAACCTGATCACGCCGCAGAAGGTGATGAGCGCTGTCCGCCTCGTGCGCAGCGGCATTGTCGTGTCGCTGGCGGCGCCGGTGCCGCAGGTGGCGGCGGCCGACGTCCAGCCGGCCGGCCTCTTCCGGCGGACGACGAACAACATCACCGACGGCGGAACGACGGACAACTATCAGGTCAGCTATCACGGCCTCACCGTGTCGCACATGGACACGTGGTGCCACTTCTTCGAGAACGGGATGATGTACAACGGCGTCCCCGTGAAGGGGAACCTGTCGCCCGAGACCGGCTGCGCCAAGGGCAGCGTGATGAACTGGAAGGACGGCATTTTCACGCGCGCCGTGCTGTACGACATCGCGCAGTTGAAGGGCGTCGACTGGGTCGAGCCGGGCACGCCAATCCGCCGCGCCGACCTCGAGGCGTGGGAGAAGAAGATGGGCGTGAAGGCCGGCCCGGGCGACGTGGTGCTGCTCTACATCGGACGCTGGAAGCGGCGCGCGGCGGTCGGCCCGTGGGCGGGGCAGGTGTCGGGCTACTACGCCGACACGATCCCGTGGATGCACGAGCGGATGCCGGCGTTCATCGGCCACGACTTCAACATCGACTGGAACCCGCGCCCCGGCTGGGAGGGGATGCGCAATCCGATCCACGTCGCCGTGCTCAACTGGATGGGCATCAACATCGTCGAGTGCCTCGATCTCGAGCAGGCGGTGACGATCGCGCGCAAGCTGAAACGCTATGAGTTCCTCATCTCGTTCTCGCCGCTGCCGGTCGAGGGAGGGACGGGATCCCCAGTCAATCCGATGGCGATCTTCTGATCCCGGTCCGGCTTTAGCCGGACCTCAGAACTCCAATTTCACCACTAACTGCACGAGGCGCGGGTCGGTGTTGGTGCTGCTGATGCGGCCGAACGACGGGCTGTTGATGTCGTAGTCGCCGACGAAGAAGTTCACCGTATTGAACACGTTGAACACGTCGGCGCGGATCTGCAGCGCCCACCGGTCCCGCAGCCGCACGCGCTTGGCGATCGCCAGATCCATCAGGAACTGCGAGGGGCTGTCGAAGCCGAGAAGCTCGAGGGTGCCGACCTCGCCCGCCATCGGATTGAAGAACACCTGCCCCGGGAAGCCGGGCGCATTGGTGAGCGTATCGGGCCCGACCGCCCGCCCGGTATTCGGATCGATCACCTTCGGATCGATCCAGTAGATCTGCCCATCGACCTCGCGCACGCCGAGCAGCTTGCGGATCTCGTCCGCGCTGAGCGTGCTCCGCGCCGTCTGATTGCCGGACCGCCCCCTTCTATTGAACGTGCCGCGAGGCGCCAGGAGGGAAATCGGCGATCCGCTCTGCCAGTGGACGATCGCGCTCGTCTGCCAGTCTCCCACCAGCAGGCCGGCGATCCCCCCTCGGGTGAGCCACCGCCTCCCCTCGCCGAACGGCAGCTCCACGATGACGTTCGCGTTGATCGCATGCGTGACGTGATAGGGCGATCGTCCCTCGTTGAGCTCCGGCCGGGCGTTGTCGAGGAACGGCTCGAACCGCTCCTGGGTCGTACCGAACGAGTTCGCGCGGCTGTCGGCGAGCGTGTAGTTGATCTGGCCGAGCACGCCGCCGCGGAGCTGTCGGCGCAGCTCGAGCTGCAGGGCGTGATAGTCGGTGAAGCCGCCGTTGGACAGGAGGTCCGCGACGTAGATGCCGGGGTTCGGCAGGAACATCTCGCGCGCGAGCGCCGCGACGGCCGGCCCCGCGCTCGTCATGTACAGGTCCGCGAGCGCCGCGACCTGGCCGGTCTGAATCAGGCCGCGCACGGTGGCGTTCCCCAGAAACCCGCCGCCGAACCGCGGAATCACCGTGAGCGGCTGGCTCCCGGCGATCGCCGCGTTGAACGCAGGGTTGAAGACGCCGGTGGCCGCCAGTGCGAGAAAGCCGTTCGTCCGCGCCCGCAGGAAGTCCTGGCCGAACGCGCCGTGCGGGTTCATCTGGTTCAGGTCGATGCCGCGCCACAGCCCGCGACCGAACGTCCCGACGTACCGCGCCTCGCCCGTCAGGTACCACGGCAGCTCGCGCGCAACCCCGAGGCTGACCTGGTGCACGCGCGGCTGCTCGATTTCGGGATCGATCGCGAAGGCGGCCGCGGTGAGCGACACGTCGAGCTGGTCGGCGTAGCCGCGGACGCGCGTGAACTCCGGCGTGGGGACGACGGGGATCCCCTGCGCGAGCGTCGTGTAGAGATTGGGCAGGACCGCGTCGGCCTCGAGACCGATGTTGGCGGTCGTCGCGTTGATCCCCGCCGTGAACGTCTCTTCGTTGACGAAGGTGAGCGCGTACCCGCCGCGGACGGCCGTGCGCCCGTTCCGGAACGGATCCCAGGCAAACCCGACCGATGGCCCGAAGTTGTCGAGGTCACGCCCGTAGAAGCCGCCGTCGACGAAGGTGACGCGTCCGCTCGGATCGAGCAGCGCGTCACGGATCGAGCGGCCCGTGCGAGACGGCTGGAGCGCCAGGTGGTCGCGCTCGCGCAGCGGGCTGTAGTACTCCCACTTCAGGCCCGCGCGGACGGTGAAGTTCGGCTGCCAGCGCCAGTGGTCCTGCAGGAAGAGAGCCGTGTTGTTCAGGCTGTAGACGGCGTCGTACGGCGCGCCGGCGACGAAGCCCGACGTGCGGTTGCGGACACGGAACGTCTGGCCGACCGAGTCGATCGTTCCCGACAGGAGCGCCAGCCAGTCGTTGGCGGCGGCGAGGTCGGCCGCGCTGATGCCGCCCGGGAAGTGCGCCGCGGTGAGCTGCACGGCGGCGGGCGCCGCGGCGCTGAACCCGAACGCGACGTCCGGCACGCGGCCCGAGACATCGTACGCACGCACCCGGATCTGCTGGAGCTGGCCGCCGAACTGCAGCTCGTGCCGGCCTCGGAGCCACGAGCCGGTGTGGCTGTAGTGGTACGTGCGTGTGTCGCGCCCCTGCGGGTCCATCCCGGTGAACGGGTCGGTCACGAACGGCAGGACAAGCCGTGCGCGCCCAATCTCTTCGGGGTTCTCGAAGGCGACGGGCGCGAGGTTGCCGCCGCCCCGCACCTCGTTGGTCATCGTCGACCGGCTCCAGCGCCACGCACCGACGTACCGCTTCACGGTCGAGTCGGTGAAGACGAGCGGCCGCTCATGGATCTCGTCGAGGTCCGGCCGGTCGTCGATCTCGCGGAACCACGCGTAGTTCGCCTCGAAGCGATGGGCGGGCGACGCCTCGTAGTCGAGCCGCAGCCCCCACTGATTCCGGTTCGTCTGGGCGCGCTGGAGGAAGCGATGCCCCGCCGTGTTGAGCCGCCGCGTCTCGGTGGAGCTGCCGACGTCGAAGTTGTTCACCAGGTGCGCGCCAGGCAGCCGCGCGAGAATCTCGCGCTGGACCACCGCGTCAGGCCGCAGCCCCGACACCTGCAACACGTTGACCGCCCGGACCTGGCCGTCGGCGCCGGCATAGCGAAAGACACCCTGCAGCAGATCGTCGTGCAGCGGGATGACGCTGTTCTGCGTCACCTGCGTCCGCAGCCGGAAGCCTTCGTAATAGCCGTAGAAGAAGAACCGGTTCCGCACGATCGGTCCGCCGAGGGTGCCGCCGAACTGGTTGCGCCGGAGCTCCGGCGCCGGCAGCCCGCTCCGCTCGTTGAAGAACGAGTTCGACCCGCGCGCGTTCGTGCGGTTGAAGCCGAACGCGTTGCCGCGGAAGTCGTTGGTGCCCGACGGGGTGACGAGCCGCACGGCGGTTGCGCCGCCGGCGGCGTCGGCGCCGGGGAGGGCCGTCGTAATCGAGAACTCGGCGACCGTGTCGGCCGTCGGCCGGTTCGGGACGAAATCGAGCGCGTTGACGCGGATGAAGTTGTCCTGGACGTTGATGCCATCGATCGTCACCTGCGTCCACGTCGCGCGGCCGCCGTTGATGGCGGTGTACGAGAGGCCGGGTACGGGGATGCCCGGCACGCCCGCCTGAAGACGGATCAGCTCGATCGGATTCCGTCCGTCGAGCGGCAGGTCGACGATCTGCCGCTGCACCACGGTCTGCGTCACCTCGGGCGTCGTTGTCTGTACGGGCGCGCCGCCGCCGACCACGGTGACCGCTTCGGTCACCGATCCGACTTCGAGACGCGCGGTCAGCGAGCGCTCGACGCCGACGTGAATCTCGACGTCGGTGAAGGTCGCCGGCCGGAAGCCCGCGAGCGTCAGCGTCACCGCGTAGATGCCGGGCTGCACCTGGGGAAAGAGAAACGTGCCCGCCTCGCCGGTGGTCGTCGTCTGCGTCTGGCCGGTGCGCGCGTTCTCCAGCGTGACGGTGACGCCGGGCACCACCGCGTCGGTGTGGTCGAAGACCGTCCCGGCAAGCCGGCCGAACGCCGACTGGGCCGATGCTGCCAGTACGCCGAGCGCCAGCATGGCGAGAACGACGGCCGCACGCCCGATGAAGCGCATGGGTCCCCCCGCAGGCCTAGTGTCCGAGACCGAGCGCGCGCCACGCGTCGGCTGCCTCGATGACGACCGCTAGGTTGAAGTGCCGGAAGTGACGCCGCAGACAGGTCGAGACGGACGGATAGGTCATGGCCGACGTCCGGCGAATGATACCGCACGAAGGTGTAGAATACGGGCCTCTTCGGCAGCGATGGAGGTGGATGTGGCACCAAGACTGACGATTCTTGCTCTCGCGCTGGCGCTTGTCGTCACCGCGTCGGATCGCGCTGGCGCGCAGGGCGGCGGCGCCGTTCCGTTCAAGCTCGGCACGTTCGAGCAGAACGGCCGGACGTTTCTCGGCCTTATTCTTCGTGATACCCAGGTGGTCGACATCGCGCGCGGGAACGCGGCGTACGAGGCGGCGAACGGCTCGGCCCCGCGGTTGACCGCGCCGACCGACATGAAGCAGCTGATCGCGCGCTACGACGCCGAGTGGCGGCAGCGGCTCGCGGCGATCGCCAAGTCGGTGTCGAGCGCCTCCAGTCCGCCTGCGTATGTCGTCCAGGTCAGCGCGGTGAAGGTTCTCCCGCCCGTGCGGCCGTCCGTGCAGCTCAATGCCGGCGGCAACTACGTGGAGCACGAGCAGGGGATCGCGACCAATC
>JACPCS010000129.1 GCA_016184455.1 Acidobacteriota bacterium | reverse complement strand
CAGTGGCAGCAGGCCAACGGCGGCGCCATCAATGGGCAGGGATCCTGGCAGGACACGCAGAACACGCCGTACCAGTTCTCGTGGTGGTTCCAGGATGACTGGCGTGCGACGCCGCAGTTGACCCTGAACCTCGGCGTCCGCTACGACCTGGACCTCGAGATGATGGACCAGAAGAACTTCTCGATGAACGCCACCCGCCAGGCTCTGGAAGCGATCGGCAGCCCGTATGGCGGGTACCCGCAGACGCCGACCAAGGACATCTCGCCGCGCGTCGGGTTCGCGTACGACCTCACCGGCGAGGGGCGCCGCGTGCTGCGCGGCGGGTGGGGACTCTACTTCGACCAGTACAACACGGCCGCCTCCGCCGGAGACATCACTGGACAGGCGCGCCGGCCGCTCAATGCCCTCGCCACGCTGACCAACACGACGTTCGGCGTCGGCGAGCTGGCGACGTACCGGTTCGGGATCGATCCGGTGCCGGCGCAGCCGACCGAAGGGAACGCCCTGCCGCTCGGGTCCGAAGGGCAGTGGATCGACCCGGCGATGGTCGACCCGCGGACGCATCAGGTCCACCTCGGGTACGCCCATGAGCTGTTTGCGAATACGACGCTCTCGGTCGACTACTCGTACCACAAGAGCCTGAAGGAGAAACGGCAGACCAACATCAACCCGATCCTCAACGGCCGGCGGCGGCTGGCGCCGGAGTTCCAGCGAGCGTTCGGAGAGCCCGAATTCCTCTCCGACGTCATCATCCAGGCGCCGGTGAACGAGGCGGAGTACAACGCGCTGACGTTCCTGGTGCAGCGGCGCACGCCGCGCGCGACGCTCCAGGCGCACTACACGCTGGCGAGCTCCTACTCGTACGGCGGCACGGTCGGGAACTTCACCGGCGGCGGCGCCAACGCCGGCGGCGGGTCGTCGCGGCCGATGGTGTGGGACCAGCCGAGGGGCGAGGGCGAGTGGGGGCCGAACCAGACGGACGAACGGCACCGGTTCGTGTTCCTCGGCGTGTTCGAGATGCCGTATGGTATCCAGCTCTCGCCCGTCGTGCAGGCGGCCAGCGCCCGCCCGTACAACCTGATTGCCGGCCAGGACCTGAACCGCGACGGATTGAACAACGACCGCTACATCGACGCGAGCGGCAGGCAGGTGTCGGTCAACGCGGGGCGCGGCGACCCGACGTTCGTCTTCGACCTGCGGGCGACGAAGTTCGTGCCGTTCGGCGGTGATCGGAAGCTCGGCCTGTTCGTCGAGCTGTTCAACGTGCTCAACACGGTGAATCACGGCAACCTCTACAACGGCAACGTGCTCAACACGGTGAATCACGGCAACCTCTACAACGGCAACGCGCGCGCGGCGACGTTCCAGAAGCCGACGGGGTTCATTCAGAGCATCGGCTACCCACGCCAGGTGCAGCTCGGGGCGCGCTTCCTGTTCTGACCAGGACCGGAGGCCTGACGGCCTCCGGATCCGACGCCCGATCGACGCCGTGGGGCGAGCCTGAGGCTCGCCCTGCGCTCACCTGACACGGCCTGCGCCCTATTTGACAGGGGTACCCCGCCGGGCTATCGTCGCATCCCAGCTTCAACCCGTTTTCGTCGCTTTTTCCGAGGGATTTAAGGAGGTAGTGCGTATGCGGCAATTCAGCCTCGTCTCGCGTCTGGCAGCGCTGATCGTGCTGACCAGCGCCGGGCTGGCGTTCGCCCAGGCGTCGAGCACCATCAACGGGCGCGTGCTCGATCAGGGTGATGCGGTACTTCCCGGCGTCACCGTCACGGTGACGAATCAGGCCACCGGCGTCGTCCGTACGGCCGTCACCAACGAAGAAGGCGTCTATTTCATGCCCGGGCTCGAACCAGGGACTTATAACGTCAGTACCGACCTCCAGGGTTTCGCCGCCGGCGTGCGCACCGGCGTGACGCTCGGCGTGAACGCCACCATCACCATCGACTTCCGGATGCAGGTCGCTGGTCTGCAGGAAACGCTCACCGTCACCGGCGAGGCCCCGCTCATCGAGGTGACGCAGTCGAAGGTCGCCTCGAGCATCGAGACCACCGAGCTCCAGAACCTGCCGATGAGCACCCGCACCGTCAGCGCCATGCTCGCACTGCTGCCCGGGGCGGTGCAGATCGAGCCGACGCACCGCAGCAAGACGAACGTCGGCAGCGTCTCGTACGGCGGCTCGTCGGGGACGAACGTGATCCCGTCGGTCGACGGCGCCGACAATCGCGACAACCAGTTTGGCGGCCCGCTGCTCGCCTTCTCGACCGAGGCGCTCGAGCAGTTCCAGCTCGCCACGAGCCAGTTCAACGCGGCCGACGGCCGCACGGGCGGCGCGGCGCTGACGATGGTCACCAAGTCGGGTACGAACGTGCTGCACGGATCGGCGTTCGGTTTCGGCCGGAGCGACAAGCTCACCGCGAAAGATTTCTTCACGCGGGAGGCGAACCGCGAAAAGACGCCGTACGATCGCCAGCAGTTCGGCGGGGCTGTCGGCGGCCCGATCCTCCGCAACCGGGCGTTCTTCTTCGGTGCCGTCGAGCGCATTCGCGAGAACTTCGAGCTGTCGGTGCCGGCAAACCTCTTCCGGGAAAAGCAGCTGCTCGTCGACGCGCAGGCACGCGGGCTCATTCCGCAGGGCTTCGTCAATCCGAACAACCCCACGTCGGTCGCACAGCCCTCGCGCGTGCTCTTGACGACGGGAAAGGTGAACCTGCAGCTGACCAACGCGCACGGCCTGATGGTGCGCTACGCCGGCCACGAGGACTACAAGGGCGCGGCCACGTTTCAGACCTCGAACGACAACCGCGAGCCGGAAAACACCGACCTCTCGATGTGGAGCGTCGTCGGCCAGCACAACTGGGTGCTCGGCAACAACGCGCTGAACCAGGTTGTCGTGCAGGCGAACAGCCTGACGCGGCTGAGCGACACCGTCAGCGAGATCACGGGCGAGCACTTCATGCGCGACTACCCGAACGTGCCGCTCTTCCCGCTGCGCCTCGCCTTCCCGTCGGTCAACACCGGCGCCGGCGGTCAGGCGGGCTCGATCACCGACACGCAGCTCGTCCAGCTCAAGGACGAGGTGTCGCTCCAGACGGGCACGCACGCGATGAAGTTCGGCGTGAACTATAACTTCCTGAACAACATCGGCCTGCTGAACGGGAATGCGCTCTACGGGATCCTGTCGTTCTTCGACGACCCGTCGACCATCCTGAACAACACGAACGGCCGCTATCCCCAGGGATTCCAAACGCCTGGAGTCGTGCGACAGTGGGAACGGGCGAACCCGGATCTGGCCGACTCGCTGCTCGACGCGCATCAGATCGCCACGTGGGTCCAGGACGACTGGCGCGTGACGCCGCGGCTGACGCTGAACCTCGGCATCCGCTACGACATCGACGTCAACTTCTACCACCAGTCGCACAGCGCGAACAACGCGACCCGGCTGGTGCTGGAGGCGATCGGCAACCCGAACGCGCGGGCGCCGAAGACGCCGTACGGCAGCGTCTCGCCGCGCTTCGGCATCGCCTATGACCTGTCCGGCGACGGGCGGCGGATCCTCCGCGGCGGTGGCGGCGTCTACTTCGATCAGTTCAACATCAACGGCGGCAACGTGTCCGACATTTTCTCGCAGAACAAACGGCCTCTGAACGTCCTGGCCACGCTCACCAACACCGCCATCGGCGTGGGCCAGCTGTCGACCTTCCGCTTCGGCGTCGATCCGCTGCCGTCGGGGCCCGGCCGTTCCAACACGCTGCAGCTCGGATCGCGCGGCGAGTGGATCAGCCCGGATCTCGTCAATCCCCGCACGTATCAGGGACATGTCGGGTACGCGCAGCAGCTCGCCGACAACACGAGCGTCTCGGTCGACTACACGCACGTCGAGGGTCGGAACGAGCTCCGGACGATGAACATCAACCCGATCGTCAACGGACGGCGCGTCCTCGCAGACGATTTCCAGCGGGTCTTCGGGATTCCGAACTACCTGAGCGACGTCCGCATCCTGTCGTCGAACAACCGGTCGCGCTACGACGCGCTGACGTTCAAGGCGCAGCGGCGTCTGCCGCGGGCAACGTTGCAGGCGCACTACACGCTTGCCGGTGCCTATGCGTACGGCGGGTCGATCGCCGCCCGCGGCGCGGCGCCGCAGCCGATGAACGCCTTCGAGCCGTTTGCCGAGAGCGAATGGGGGCCGACCGCGCAGGACGAGCGCCACCGCGTCGTCGCCATGGGCGTCTTCGAAGTGGGGTACGGGATTCAACTCTCGCCGGTCTTCCAGGCCGCCACCGCGCGTCCGTACAACCTCCTCGCAGGGGTCGACTTGAATCGCGACGGAACCACGACTGGCAACGGCGGTGATCGCTACGTTGATCCGGCCACCGGGCAACAGGTGTCGATCAACTCGGAGCGCGGGGACAACACCGTCGTGTTCGACCTGCGAACGACCAAGTTCATCGAGCTCGGCGGCGATCGGCGGCTCGGCCTCTTCGCCGAGTTCTTCAACCTGTTCAACACCGCGAACTTCGGTGAGCGCTATACGAACAACGCGCGGAGCTCGGCCTTCCGTCAGCCGAACAACTTCGTCGCCGGCATCGGCTATCCGCGCCAGGCGCAGATCGGGCTGCGGTTCCTCTTCTAGCCGTCTCAAGGCAGTTGTCAGTTGTCAGGCAAAGGTCCTTCTGGCAACTGACAACGTTCCTTCCACGCGCTACCGGGTGGTGCCGGTTGTCAGGCCCTTATAGAGGAACCGCTGGATGCGATAGCCTTGCGACTCGCCGGTGATGATGTTGCCCGCCGGATCGGTCGCGAGGCTGTGAATGTGGAAGAACTCACCCGCCATGCGGCCCGGGCGCCCGATGTGCCCGATCACGTCGAGCGTCCGGCGATCCATGATCGCGACCCGTTCGTTCGAGCCGTCGGCGACGTAGACGAAACGCTGCTGTGGATCGCGTGAGAGCGCGACGCCGAAGGCGGATCCCGTACCCTGCGACTCCCGCCGGTTGTAGCCTTCGCGGAGGAACTTTCCGTCCAGCGTGAACGCCTGGACCCGGTTGTTGGCCCGATCGGCCACATAGACGATGCCGTCCTCGGAAACCGCCACGCCGTGGACGGTGTTGAACTGCTGGGCGCCCGCGCCTGCGGCCACGCGCGCGCGAGAAGCGCGGTCATCCGCCTTGTTGCCGTACGCGCCCCAGTGCCGCTTGTAGGCGCCGGTGTCGGCATCGAAGACAATCACACGCCGGTTGCCGTACCCGTCGGCCACGAACAGCTCGTTGGTCTTCGGGGAGACCGCCACGCTTGCCGCCCGGCTCACGTGCGAGGTGTCGTGGCTGTCGGCCTCGACGCCTCCGCGGCCGATCTGCAGCAGGAACGTCCCGTCGCGCGTGAACTTGAGGATCTGGCCGTCCCCGTCGCCATTCCCCGTCAGCCAGACGTTGTCGCGATGGTCGACGAAGATCCCGTGTTCGCCGCTGCCAGGCCGTCCGTCGCCATTGGTGCGGCGCTCGGTCGAGCACGACGCGCACGGGACGTATTTCGAAAAGAGGCCGCCGCGATTGGTCCACTCGTATTGCCCGGTCGCCGACGGACCGCCCCACCCGCGCACGTAGTTCCCCTTCGCGTCGAACATCACGACCGGGGGTGCCGGCTTGTACCCGTTCTCGTGCGCGTTGCCCTCCTCGAGCGTGTGCGGGCGATGAAACACCCACACGTTGCCATGCGAATCCGCGGCATTACCGCCAACCCCACCCAGCACCACACCGTCCGGCATCTTCGGGAAGAAGGGATCGACCCCGAAGATCGGCAAGACCCGCCCCGCCTCCTGAGCGAAGACGCTGCCGTCCGATCGGGCGTGCCCGAGCGTCGCCGCCAGGGCGACGCCCAACGCGCCCGCGCCCGTGAGGATTCGCCTCGTCATGTCGCACGCTCCTTTTCTACTTGCTACGGCGACACGGAGTGTAACGTGGTTTCTCCGTGACGCTGTGTCTCCGTGGCCCGTTGGGGATGCCAGCGGCACCTCTGTTTGCGGCGGCCGGTGCCTTGGGTTACCATCCGCGCGGTCACGCGCGATGTCCACCAGCTCCTCGCCCTATCGCTGGGTCATTCTCGGGATCGGCATCCTCGCGTACGGCACCAGCCAGTTCTCGCGGCAGAACTACGCCGGCGTGCAGAAGTTCATCGCCGCGGATCTCGGCCTCGACCGCGGCGCGCTCGGGCTGATGGGCTCCGCGTTCTTCTATTCCTACGCGCTGTTCCAGATGCCGAGCGGCCTCGCCTCGGACCGCGTCGGCAGCCGCTGGGTGATCGGCCTCGGCATCCTGCTCACGGCGGCGACGATGTCAGCGTTTGCGATGGGCGAGACGACCGGGTCGCTCGTCTTCTGGCGCATCATGAGCGGCGTGGCCGCGGCCGCCGTCTATGTGCCGCTTACCGGCGGCATCGCCAGATGGTTTTCGACGTCGGAGCGCGGGCTGAGCCAGGGGACGGCCGGCGGCGTCGGCGGCGCGCTCGGCGAGGGCGCCGCGTACGCGCTGCTTCCGATCCTGTCGATCTACTTCGCCTCCGGCTGGCGGCAGGGCATGCACATGATCGCGGTGGCGATCGCGCTCATCGGCGTGATCTGCCTGGTGCTCTTCCGCTCCGCCCCGCCCGGCGAGGCGGCGACGACGCGCAAGCCGTTCGAGTGGCGGCTGCTGCGCGATCTGCAGCTCTGGTGCTACGCGTTTCTCTGGTCGGGCTTCGTCATCGGCATCCGGATTACCCAGATCTGGATTGCGGTGTACGCAGCCGACGTCTACCTCTCGGGTGGCCGATCGCTGAACGACGCCGTCGTCGCCGGCGGCGTGCTCGCGCTCGTCGCCTACTCGCTCATCGGCCGCGCGGCCGGGTGTCCGCTGGCCGGCCGGTTCTCGGACCTGTGCCTCCGCCGGGGCATCTCGCGGACGGCCGTCCTCATCGGCTGGCTCGTGCTCGGGATGGCGCTGCTCCAGATCCTCTCGATGGGCGTGACGGCGGTCTGGGCGCTCGCCATTGTCGCCGCGCTCCTCGGCACCTCGGTCAATCTCTTCTCGCTGGTGCCGGCGGGCATTTCCGACACGTTCGGCACGCAGCGGACCTCGTCGCTCTCGTCGTTCTGCAACACGATGGCGCAGCTGTCCGGCGCCACGGCGCTCGCTGTCAGCGGCTACGTCGGCATCTCGCTCAACGCCACGCCGGGGAACGCGCTCGCCGAGTACCGCGGCATCTGGCTGTCAGGGGTCGTCGGGATGGCGGTCATGGCCGGCCTCGCGATTGCGGCGTATGCGGCGCTTCGGGCTGGCTGGGTGACGCGTCCGGAGACGGCGCCTGCGGCGTCGTCCGTCTAAAGCGTTTTTCAGAACGCTTTAGCGCGGATTTCAGATGTTGTGGGGCGAGCCTTTCAGGCTCGCCTCGCGAACCCGAAGGGTTCGCGCCACACGCATGTCAACACGCGGCGGGGCTGCCGCGTCTCCTGACGCTCCCACGCGGCGAGCCCCGCCCTACGTACCTCAGGCCTTCCTCAGGAAACCGAAATCACACCCGAGCTCGGCGCCGAGCACCGACTGCGCGTAGAGCCGCGCGTAGCCGCGCGGCGGCAGCGTGGGGCGCACCACGTCTGACCGTCGACTCCCCAATTCCCGGTCGCCGACCAGCACGTCGAGGCGGCGTTCCTTCACGCTGACGCGGATGCGATCGCCCGAGCGCACGAGTCCGAGCGGACCGCCGATCGCGCACTCGGGCGAGACGTGCAGGATCACCGTCCCGAACGCGGTGCCGCTCATCCGCGCGTCGGAGATGCGGACCATGTCCTTCACGCCCGCACGCGCGAGCGTCGCCGGAATCGGCAGGTATCCCGCCTCCGGCATGCCTGCGCCGATCGGCCCTGCATTCTGCAGCACGAGCACGTCGTCCGGCCTGACGTCGAGGTTCGGATCGTCGATGCGCGCGGCGAGGTCCTCCAGGCCCGTAAAGACGACCGCCCGGCCCTCGTGCTCGAACAGCCGCTCGTCGGCGGCCGATCGCTTGAGAATCGCGCCGTTCGGCGCGAGGTTGCCGAAGAGCGCCAGCAGGCCGCCGCCCCGCTGAAACGGATCGTCGAACGATCGAATCACGGTGCGATCGACGAACATGGGGCGCTCGCGCAGCCGCTCGTCGAGCGTCTGCCCCGTCACCGACTGGCATTGGAGGTTGAGCAGCGGCCGCAACTCGTGCAGGACGGCGCCGACACCGCCTGCGGCGTGGAAGTCCTCCATGTAGTGCTGCCCCGTCGGCTTCAAGTCGACGAGCACGGGCGTCGAGTCGCTGAGCTCGTTGAGGCGGCGCAGGTCCACCGTCAGGCCGACGCGTCCGGCGATGGCGGCCAGGTGGATGACGGCGTTGGTCGAGCCGCCGACGGCCAGCAGCACGCGAATCGCGTTCTCGATCGATTCGCGAGTCACGATGTGATCCGGCGTTCGGCCGTCGGCCGACAACCGGACGGCCTCGGCACCCGTCGCTTCGGCAATCCGCAGCCGATCGGCGTGCACGGCCGGCGTCGCGGCGCTCCCCGGCACAGTCATGCCGAGCGCCTCGGTCAGGCACGCCATGGTGCTCGCGGTGCCCATAACCGCGCAGGTGCCGGCGGTCACGGCGAGGGTGTCTTCCACAGCGGAGATTTCCTCCTCGCTGACCTCGCCCGACCGGTAGCGCGCCCAGAATCGCCGGCAGTCGGTGCAGGCGCCGAGCCGCTCGCCCAGGTACCGTCCGGTCATCATCGGCCCCACGACGAGCTGGATGGCGGGGAGGCCGGCGGAGAGCGCGCCCATGAGCTGGGCGGGCACGGTCTTGTCGCAGCCGCCAATGAGGACCACCGCGCTCATCGGCTGCGCGCGGATCATCTCCTCCACGTCCATGGCCATCAGGTTCCGGAAGACGAGGCTGGTCGGGCTCAGGAACACTTCGCCCAGCGAAATGGTCGGGAACTCCAGGGGCAGCCCGCCCGCACCGAGGACGCCGCGCTTGACCGCCTCGGTCAGCTCCGGGATGAGGCGATGGCAGTTGTTGAAGCCGCTGGCGGAGGTGGCGATGCCCACGACGGGCCGGTCGAGCATCGCGCTCGAGTAGCCCATCGACTTGGCGAACGACCGGCGGAGATACCGGGCGAATTCCGGGTCGCCGTAGTGGGTGAGCCGCGCGTCGAGACCCTTGCGGCCGGTCACTGGCGAGCGTCCTGCTGCAGATAGGCGAGCAGCCGCTCGAGCCGCTCGGCCGCGCGCCGCTGGGCGGCGGCGCCGTCGCGCCCGCGCCAGTCGTAGAACCCTTTCCCGCTGCGCACGCCGACATCGCCGCGCGCCACCATGTCCTGCAGATACGGCGACGGCACGTTGGTGTGGGACAGCGTCGGCACGATCGACCGCTGCGCCTGCGCGTGCATCTCCAGGCCCGCGAGGTCCTTCTGCTCGAGCAGCCCCGTGATGCACATGCGCGGCCCGAGGAGGAACTTTGCCACCTTGTCGATCATCTCCGCGGTCGCGATGCCCGATTCGAGGATGTGATACGCCTCGTGCAGGATCGAGTGCTGCAACCGGTTGATGAGATACCCGTTGACCGCCCGCTCGAGGACAATCGGCTCGCGGCCGGCCCGCTTCACGGCGGCAACGGCGACCGCCATGGCCGCGTCTTCCGTGTGTTCACCTCGGACCACTTCGATCATCGGAAACACGTCGGCGGGCTGGAAGAAGTGCATTGCGAGAAACCGGTGCGGGTACGTGAGCGGCGCGCCCAGCTCGTCGAGCGGCAGGCCCGAAGTGTTGGTCGCCAGCACGGGCCGTCCGCCGTACAGCCGTTCGATGGTCGCATAGACCGACTGCTTGACCTCGCGGACCTCGAACACCGCTTCGATCACGAGGTCTGGCACGAAATCCGGCGGCGCCTCGCGCACGACCGCCACGCCGGGATGCGCGAACGCAATCTCGCGCGGTTCCACGAGCGTCACGCGCATGCCGGCCTTCGAGAAGAGCCGCGCCATGCCCTGCCCCATGACGCCACCGCCCATGATCAGGAGCGCGTCGCACGTCGCCATCGAGGATCCCTTCATCAGGCGGGGTCCCCAACGCGCGGACTTTGCGCGTTGGGGTGCCAAAAACATCATATGCTGGGCTCGTGACGTCCAGACACCTGTTCGGTCCCGAGCGTCTCGGGGCGATCCCAGACGAGCACCTGACGCCGCAGCACCGAGAGGCCAGGGCGGCATTCAGGCAGTCGCGCGGGACAGAGGTCTTCGGTCCGTTCCTCCCGCTGCTGTGGAGCCCGGAGGTGATGGTGCGCGCGGCGGCGCTCGGCGAGTACCTCCGTGAGCGCAGCGTCTTCCCGCCGCACCTCAGCGAGCTCATGATCCTGATTGCGGCACGGCACTGGTCGCAGCAGTACGAATGGTCGCTGCACTGCCCGATCGCGCTGCAGGCGGGGGTTGCCCCGGAGGTCGCGGATGCCGTTGCGGCGGGTCGCCGGCCGGAGCGCCTGTCGCGCGAGCAGGACATCCTCTACGATCTGTGCACGGAGCTGCTGCAGACCCAGGGCGTGAGCGACGCGACCTACGCGCGCGCGCTCGAAGCGTTCGGCGAGCGAGGCGTCGTGGAGGCGGTCGCCATCACCGGCTATTACTCGATGCTCGCGATGGTTCTGAATACTGCACGAACGCCGCCGATCCCAGGCGGGTCCACGCTGGAGTAAGATGGCAAATCCCAATGACCAAATCCCACATTCCAAACTCAATGCGCAACTGAGATTTGGGTTTTGGGATTTGGGTGTTGGGATTTGAGGAGTCCTTCATGAGTCGCTCAGGCCGCCACTTCCTGCAGATCCCCGGGCCCACCAACGTTCCCGATCGTGTGCTCCGGGCGATGGACTTCCCGACGATCGACCATCGCGGGCCCGAGTTCGCGCGCCTGACGCGCGACGTGCTGGAGGCGCTCGAGCCCGTCTTCCAGACGCGCGGGCGCGTCATCATCTTCCCTTCGTCGGGGACGGGTGCGTGCGAGGCCGCCATGATGAACACGCTGTCGCCCGGCGACCGCGTGCTGATCATGGAGACGGGGTGGTTTTCCCACATCGCGTGGCGGCATCAGGCGGAGAAGCTCGGCCTGCAGGTCGAGTACGCGCCCGGCACCTGGCGCCGGGGCGCCTCACCGGAAGAGGTCGAGGAGCGCCTGCGCGCCGACACGGCGCACGCGATCAAGGCGGTCATCGTCGTCCATAACGAGACGTCGACCGGCGTGACGAGCCGTATCGGCGACGTCCGACGCGCGATGAACGACGCGCGGCATCCCGCGCTGCTCATCGTCGACACGATCTCGTCGCTGGCGTCGATCGACTATCGTCACGACGAGTGGGAGGTCGACGTCACTGTCGCCGGCTCGCAGAAGGGCCTGATGCTGCCGCCGGGGCTCGGGTTCAACGCGATCTCCGAGAAGGCGCTCGCGGCCAGCAGGAGCGCCAGGATGCCGCGGTCGTACTGGGACTGGGAGGCGATCCTCAAGAACAACGCGGCGGGATTCTTCCCCTACACGCCTGCGACGAATCTGCTGTACGGCCTGCGCGAGGCGCTCACGATGCTCCACGAAGAAGGGACGGCGAACGTCTTCCGGCGCCATCGGCGTCATGCCGAAGCGACGCGGGCAGCCGTGCGCGCGTGGGGCCTGGAGATCGTCTGCGAGGATCCGCGCGAGTACTCGAGCTCGCTCACGGCCATCTTCACGCCAGAGGGGCACGACGCGGACCGCCTGCGGAACGTGATCCTCGACACCTACGACATGTCGCTCGGCACCGGGCTCGGGAAGCTCGCGGGCAAGGCGTTCCGGATCGGCCACCTCGGGTCGTTCAACGACCTGATGCTGGCGGGCACGCTCGCGGGCGTCGAGATGGGGCTGCGCCTCGCCGGCGTGCCGCACAAGACCGGCGGCGTCATGGCTGCGCTCGAGGTGCTGAGCGCGCCGGTCGGCGAACCCGTGATGTCCTAGTGGACGACCCAGTCGTGTGCTGACCCTGGCTCCGCTGCCGCCCAGTTCCCACGCCAAGCCCGTCGACAGTTTCGCGCGCGCCGCCGAGCTCGAACGCGAGCTCGGGCACGCGGTGTCGGGCGAGGTGCGGTTCGATCGCGGCAGCCGTGCCCTGTACGCCTCCGACGCCTCGAATTACCGGCAGATTCCGATCGGCCTCGTCGTCCCGCGCACCGACGCCGACGTCGTCGCCACGATCGCGCTGTGCCGCAAGTACGGCGCGCCGGTGCTGCCGCGGGGCGGCGGTACGAGCCTCGCGGGCCAGTGCTGCAACGTGGCGGTGGTGCTCGACTTCTCGAAGTACATGAACCGGATCCTCGAGCTCGATCCGGCGAGCCGGTCGGCGCGTATCCAGCCGGGCGTCGTCTGCGACACGCTGCGCAACGCCGCGGAGCGGCACCAGCTCACGTGGGGGCCCGATCCGTCGACGCACAGCCGGTGCACGCTGGGCGGCATGATCGGCAACAACTCGTGCGGCACCCATTCGCTGCTCGCGGGCAAGACGGTCGACAACATCGAGTGGCTCCGCGCCGCGCTGTACGACGGGACCGAGCTGACCGTCGGCCGCACGAGCGACGAGGAGCTCGAGGCGATCATTCGGGCGGGTGGACGCCGCGGCGACATCTACGCGCGCCTGAAGGCGATCCGCGATCGGTACGCCTCGCTCATCCGCGAGCGGTACCCCGACATTCCGCGGCGTGTCTCAGGCTACAACCTCGACCAGCTCCTGCCCGAGCACGGGTTCAACGTGGCCGGCTCGCTCGTGGGCAGCGAAGGGACCTGCGCGGTGGTGCTCGAGGCGCGGGCGCGGCTGATTCCAAGCCCGCAGCATCGATCGCTCGTGGGGCTCGGCTACCGCGATGTCTACGAGGCCGCCGATGCCGTTCCGGAGATTCTCGAGCTGCAGCCGATCGGGCTCGAGGGCTTCGAGGGCGTCATGGTCGATGCGCTGCGCCGCAAGGGCGCGCCGAACCTGGAGCTGATGCCCGAGGGTGGCGGCTACCTGCTCGTCGAGTTCGGCGCAGACGAGGCGGCGGCGGCGGACGCGGCGGCGGCAAGGCTCGTCGAAAAGCTGCGACGGCTGCCGGGCACGCCCAGCATGCGCGTCTACACGCGCCCCGAAGCCAAGGCGGTGTGGCGCATCCGCGAGGCCGGACCGCGCGCGGCGATCTCGGCGCCGGGCGCGCCGCCCCGCTACGAGGGATGGGACGATTCCGCGGTTCCGCCTCCGAAGCTCGGCGGCTACCTGCGGGATCTGCGCGCGCTGCTCAACGACTACAACTACCAGGCGGTCTACTACGGCCACTTCGGCCACGCCTGCATTCACATGCAGATCAGCTTCGATCTGCGCAGCGAGCCTGGCATCCGCACGTACGGCGAGTTCGTCGAACGCGCGGCCGATCTCGTCGTCCGCTACGGCGGATCGATCTCGGGCGAGCACGGCGACGGGCAGTCGCGCGGGGCGCTCCTGCCGAAGATGTTCGGCCCGGAGCTGATGCAGGCGCTCCGCGAGTTCAAGTCGATCTGGGATCCCGACTGGAAGATGAACCCCGGGAAGCTCGTCGACGCTTTCCCGCCGACGGAGAACCTGCGGCTCGGCGCCGACTACAAGCCCGAGGATCCGCCGACGCACTTCCGCTTCCCCGACGACAACGGCTCGTTTGCGAAGGCGTCGCTCCGCTGCATCGGCGTCGGCGAGTGCCGCAAGCACGACTACGGGACGATGTGCCCGAGCTACATGGCGACGCTCGAGGAGGAACACAGCACGCGCGGGCGCGCGCACATGTTCTTCGAGGTCCTCCAGGGCGAGGTGCTGAAGGACGCGTGGAACAACGAGGCGGTGAAGCGCTCGCTCGACCTGTGCCTCTCGTGCAAGGCGTGCAAGTCGGAGTGCCCCGCCAACGTCGACCTGGCCACCTACCGGTCGGAATTCCTCTCGCACTACTACGAGACGCACCGGCGGCCGCTCGAGGCCTACGCGTTCGGCCTGATCGATCGATGGGCGCGGCTCGCCTCCGGCTTTCCGCGCCTGGCCAACGCCGGCGCGCGGATGCCGGGAGTGCGCGCGCTCGTGCGCCGCGCGCTGCATCTGGCGCCCGAGCGCGAGCTCCCGCGGTTTGCGACGACTACGTTCCGGCGCTGGGCGCGGCAGCAGGGGGTGCGGGCGGGCAACGGCGCATCGTCGGCTGTGATTCTCTGGGCCGACACGTTCAACAACTACTTCCATCCGGATGCGGCGATCGCCGCTCATGACGTGCTCGGCGCGGCCGGCTTTTCGGTCCGCGTGCCGGCGGGGCATCTCTGCTGCGGCAGGCCGCTCTACGACTTCGGCATGCTCGATCGCGCGAAGAGCTACCTGCGGACGGTCATGGACGTGCTCGGCCGCGAGATCGATGCGGGCGTCCCGATGGTCGTGCTCGAGCCGAGTTGCGCGTCGGTTTTCCGTGACGAGCTGCGGAATCTCTTCCCCGAAGATCCGCGCGCACGGCGGCTGCGGGCGCAGACGTTCGTGTTGAGCGAGTTCCTCACGAAGCACGCGCCCGACTTCGCGCCCGCGCTCGCGCGCACCGTCCTTCTGCACGGGCACTGCCATCAGAAGGCCATCATGAAGATGGATCACGAGGTGGCGCTGCTCGAACGTACCGGCGCGAAGGTGCAGGTGCCCGACGCGGGCTGCTGCGGGATGGCGGGACCGTTCGGCTTCTCAGCGGAAAAGATCGACGTCTCGAAGGCGATCGGCGAGCGCGTGCTGCTGCCGGCCGTGCGGAACGCCTCCAACGACACGCTCATCGTGGCCGACGGGTTCAGCTGTCAGGAGCAGATCGCGCAGCTCACCGGCCGCCGCGCCATCCATCTTGCACAGGTGCTCCGCCTCGCCCTCGACGGCACTCCGAGCTGACGTACGTGGCATATAGAGGAGCTGACATGAACGTTCGAACAGTCGCAATGTTGGTCGTTCTCGCCACTACCATTGCAACGGCGCAGCAGGGACGGGTCCCCTTGCGCGTTCTTGAACAGCGCGATCTGTCGGTTCAAGGGCGCGAAGCGGTTACTGCCATCATCACGATTCGATAGAGGGGCCGTTGATCGTCAGCTATCGATGCGCCGGCTCCGGATGAAGTGACCGCCCGAATCCCCCCGCATCCCCACGGGCATGTGGCGCCTCCGGATGAGCATCTCCTGGAACGCCGCCATATGCACTGGAATCTCCGGAAACCAGACAAGGTGCCCGGCACAACGGCAGTCAGAGGCGCCAAAGCCCCTGACGAGCTCGCCTCCGATGCGGGACACCTCGGCAGCGAGTTCGCATTCATCCGACGCCGCGCGGATCGGGAACGCCTGCACGTGCGAGCTGTGTGCCCGCAGGAAGTCGATGTGCCAGTGGAAGCGCTTGCGCCGACGGAGGTGGCGTGCAACACGCGCGCCGAGCCCGCGCCGGGCCGAACCCGTGTATACGTAGAATCCGCTCCGGAACGTGTGCGGTCCAAGGCCGCCCACCTCGATGCACGCCTGCTGCGGCAGCCGCAAGACAAGCAGGTACAAGCCAGCATCGTGCACACCCGCATCGAGAAGCCGCCAGGGGACCCGGAGTCGCGTGGGCGGGCCGGCAAACGCCAGGGATCCATCGCTGCCGAGCGCGGGGTCGACGCGGTAAGCGAGAAACTCCACACGGTTCCGGACGGCGCAACACGTTCGGGCGAACTCCAGGTCGTTATGGAAGTCGGGCAGGAAGGTGTCCACCGCCCCCTGCACCAGGAAGAGGACGCCCGCGCGGCGGCCGGGTCGGCCGCCGTAACGGGCGAGCACCTGGAGGTGACGGCGCCCGCGCTCTGTTCGGGCATCGGGGAAAAAGGCCAGGCCGCGTTCGGCGAGCGTGACCGATTTCACTTCCAGGAGGAAGCAGCGGGGCCCCGAGCGCAACAGGAAATCGAAGCGCGACCCGCCCATGGAGATCTCCCTCTTGTCGATCTGGTAGCCGCGGAGCTCGGGGATCAGCCCCTGCGCAATGAGCTCTTCGGCCACTCGGTTCATCCGCGTGGCGTCGAGGTAGACCGTGCGTGGCTGGTCGCCGGGCCAGCGCGCCAACCACGTGGCGCCAATCGCCTTCCAGCCGATTCGGTTCTGCGGGCAACGCTCGAGGAGCAGCTCGGTGCCGGGAAGGAGGACTTCGGCGAGGCGACCGGAATTGGCGAGATGGGCGAGTCCCTCGGCGGCGCCGTTGCGGAACCTCACGAGAAAGCGGTTCGGGCGCCCGAGGAAGACGGCTCGCTCCAGGGGGCCGGTCTGAAGAACGACAGACGAACACTTCCCGCGCGTGCTGACCGAATGCTCACGCGCGGTGCGCCCCGCTCGATGTGGTGGGCGGTGCCCCATCAGGTCGCGACGAGATCGTTCGGTGTCACGCCGTCCAACACGTCCGCGATAGTACTTCTGTGTGGTCGCCTGGTGGTGAGTTGATTGCTCTCACTTCACAGCCGGAATCAGGTACATTCTTCGCGACCGTTGGCAGCGAATGGCAACCGGAGGTAGCGTGCGCAACCAGACTCGAACCAATTCCTCACCCGCAGGCCGATCCGAGGTCGAGGAACGCCGCACCACAGCCTGGATCGGCCACGGTGTCGTCGTCGAGGGTCGAATCACCAGCTCTCTGGATCTCCGGATCGACGGCAACGTCGAAGGTGTGATCGAGGTCGGCAACCACGTGCTCACGGTGGGGCCACGTGCTGCCGTCAAAGCGAATCTCGTCGCCAGATCGATCCTGATCAGTGGAGCAGTGACGGGGAACGTCACCGCGACGGAGCGAGTCGACCTGCAGGCGACGGGATCCATCGAAGGCGACATCAGCGCACCCCGACTGCTCATGGTCGACGGCGCGTTCGTCAAGGGGAAGGTCAATGCAGGCGAGGGTCGCAAGACGAAAAGTCACAGCGGCTGAGCGTCGCCGTTCGTAGAGACGGTTATAGAGAGCAAACCGTCCATCGCAGCGCTCTTTGCGAGCAACCGCTGCGCCTTGAGCAGGAATGTGTCGGGGCGGCGAAAAGCGTGCAGCAGCGCCTTCGCGGTCATCAGGCGGAGGACACCGACCAGCACGGCCCGGCTTGCCGCCACCGCCAAGCATCCCGACCCGATCAGTACGCCGCCGGTGACAAACTGCTCAATCATCGATCTCAGTTATCGGACATTTGAGCGATGTCGAACATTGGCAACGGCCCGCCGTCTCAGCCTCTCGCCGGGCGACGGTAGCGTGTTCCAGGATGAACTGGAAGCGCCGCTGGTCAACATTACTCGTTACCGACATGTCCCGAAGGGCGCCGCCATCTCGAGCGCGGGAGCCAGCGTCGGGAGCGCGCAATCGTTTGCGACGAGCCGAAGTTAAGCTCGCTCATGGGATCAGTACTACGTCCACCGGAGCAGTCGCGGCAGGAGCAGGCGGCGGTCTAGGAAAGCACCTCACAGTTGAGCAATAGAATGGACGCGTGCCTGAAATGACGCTCCTGCGAGAGATCCAAACCGAGGTGGCAAAGGCGAACAGCGATCTCGGGGCAGTCCTGCGAAAGTTCAAGATCCTTGCAGTCCGCCTAAAGAGTCAAGAGTTCGGTCAATGGATTTCCTGGGAGCTGGACGGCTACCCAGACGGACAACAGGTTCCGCCCTACCGGAAGCTGAACGCGCAGTACTTCGCGAACTTCATGAAGGCGGGTTGGAACGCGCCCAAACAGCCGTTTCTATGGCCCGTTCTGGGGAAAGACGCGTACGACAAGTTGAATCCCGTCGAGTTTCGCGACGGCATCGCAAAAGTTCAGGCACTCTCGAAAGGGGGAATCGTCCCTCGGCCCGAGCTGGGCCTCCTCGTCCAAGGCAAAATGTATCCTGATCTGAACTGCGTCGGCGCATGGATGGAGATCGGCGGGAACGAATTTCAGCAGCTCTTGAGCGCCGTTAGGACCAGGGTTCTCGATTTCGTCTTGGAGATCGAAGGGGCGAATCCGAACGCCGGCGAGGCTGAACCGGATACCGAGCCCGTGCCTCCAGAGGGGCTACAACCGATCATCCAGAATGTCTTCCACGGGTCCGTCGGAAACGTGGCTCAGAATAGCCAGCAATTCACTCAGACCGCGCAGCTCGGACGTGATCGTGCGCGCGGCGGGCCAGTCGATTCGGAATATCACCGAAGGAGCGATCGGGAGCTTGATCGCCACCGCAGCGCAACCTTCAGTGTGGACCTGGATTCACTCGATTCTTGCGCACTTGAGCAAGTAGCTTCAGGTAGACGAAGAAAGCCGCTTCGGGGATTGGTATCCTGTAGTCGCGCAGCGACGAGAACTCCGACAGTCACGCATCGATCGCTGCTGCGGCGTTACTGCGGATTGATCGGGAAGTCGTTCCGTAAACCCGCGGGTTTCGTGCCTATGTCGGCACACTCGTGTTGAGAAACCATCGCTTTCGCCATCCCTGCGGCGTTGTCCCGTCAACGGTTCTTTACGGGACAGGGGTCCAGGCAAGGGAATGGTCAGGAGACTGGCTCGACCCGAACACACACGCCGCAGGCTAATGGGTGTGTCGCCCCCATTCTGCGAGTATGTCAAGGTTTCATCTACACTAGGATCATCGTGCGCGCGGTTTCCACGTCATCGCCGGACCGGTCTTTTGCTCTCCGCTGCATCAAGGGCGTTCTGGAACAGCCGGCCGTGGCGATGGCGATCGACGAGGTCGTCGGCCATGTTGCAGCTCCGGCCCAGACGTTCGTGTTTGGCGGCGTGCTGAGGAATGCCGTCCTCGCCGAGATGCTCCAGACGTCGATGGCATTGAGAGACCTGGATTTCGTCGTGTTTGGAGTGATGAGCGACCAGCAGCTGCACGACGCGTTCGCCAGCGAGCGGCCGGGGCGCAACCGCTTCGGCGGTATGAAACTGGGCGTCAGCGGATTTGCCGTCGACATCTGGCGGGCGGAGCTCGAGCTGACCATCGCCGGGCAGACGCCGCAGGTGACTTCGATCAGCGATTTTCTCGACTGCGTGACGCTCACGGCCGATGCGGTTCTCTACGACCCACGGAGTGCCGCGCTTCACGAGCGGGGATTTCTCGAAGCGATGGCCCGCCGCACCATCGATCTCGGCACAAGGAGCCGTTGGGTGGAGCCGTGGGTAGCGTACCACTTCGCGCACGTGGCCTATGTCCACGAGGTGACCGGCTTCGCGCTCAGCGAAGCCGCGCGTGGGCGGGTGCGGGAACATGCGTCCTCGTCGGTGATCGAACAAGCCGTTCGTTACCTGCAGTCCAAGGACACGTGTGCGAACCCACGCGCCACGGTGCGCTCGCTCGTGGATGCCGTCGAAGAGTAGCGGCGGATGGAGAAGAAGCTCAACCTCCACGATCTCTTCGGAGTGTTGTTCCCGGGCGCCGTGGTCTGCGCCGCTGTGTACTTCTTTCTCATCAGGATCGGACGCGTTGGAGCGGGCCAACTGGACTGGGGGGCCACTCTGGCGATGCTGCCGATCGCGTATGTCGTCGGCCTCCTCCTGCATCAAGTAGGCAGCCGGTTCCTGCACGAAGACGAGGCCGCACTTATCCTTATGAAGGAGGGCGACGTCACGTTCACCCCAGAGTTCAAGCGGCAGACGAAGGCGGCCTTCGAGGATCTCTTCAAGCTGCCGGCATCAGGCGATCGCGCAGCCCAGCAAATGATGTTCAACGGCTGCTACGACTACGTGATTCAGCAGGGAAAAGGGATCTATGTGGAGAACCATTACGCGACATACGCACTGTGCCGAAGCATGGTGTTCGTGACGATCGTCGTCGGGACGCTCGAGTCGTGGCTCGTCATCAGGCAACCCAAACCGCTGCCGCCGAGCGACTACGTCCTGATCGCCGCCATTGTCGGCGGCACCATTGTGGCCACATCGATATTCTGGCTGGCGAAGGACAAGTTCATCAAGATTTTCGCCCGCGCCGTCTACCGTGCCTTCTACTCCGCGTACAGGGATATCAAGATGCCCGACCACACGCCCCTCTCGCGCAATCCGATCGATGAGTAACCCCAACACGGTCGATGCGCCGGTCTCGTTCGGTCCCCTCCAGCTTCGAAACCGCTGGGCGATGGCTCCGATGGTGACGCTGTTTCCGGAGATCGCGGATCGACCGACCTCGCATCACATCGAGTTCTATGTCGACAGAGCGCGCCGCGGCGTCGGACTGGTCATCGTGGGCGCGACGTATGTCTCACCCGAGGGGAAGGGCTTTCCCAACCAGATGGGCATGGACGACGATGGCAAGCTTCCCGCCTTTTCGAGGCTTGCGGACGGGATTCAACGGTACGCGCCGGCCATTGCGCAGTTGTTTCATGCCGGTCCGAAAACCAGCACCCAGGTGTCGGGACACGAGGTTGTCGCGCCGTCGGCGGCAGCCGCACGCTCCGTACGCTACGACGCCGCACGCGCACTCAGCGCGCACGACATCGAACGGCTGGTCGAGCGGTTTGAGGCGGCCGCCTGGCGCGCCTGCCGCGCCGGCTTCGCCGGTGTCGAGCTGCACGGCGCCAACGGATATCTCATCCATGCGTTCAGCGACCCTCGAACGAACGGCCGATCCGACGAATGGCGATCCCCTGATCTCCTGCCGACGCTGATCGTGCGTCGAGTGCGACAGCGCCTCCCCCGCCGCTTTCTGGTCGGCTACACACTCAGCCCGTTCTCCGTCGACGGAGAGGATCGAGCCGATCGGCGGTCCCTCGGCTCATTCGTCGATCTCGCGAACGCTCTCACCGAGGCGGGAGTGGACTACCTGCACATCTACCGCGGGAAGGCGGAGCAGGCGCCACGGCCCTGCGCGTTCTCGGGCGTTCTTCGCCGTCATGGCATCACGGTTCCGTTGGTCGAGGGCACCGGCATTCGGACGGCCGCGGAAGCGGAATTCTTCCTCCAAGGCGGCGCCAATCTGGTCGCAGTCGGGAGGGCTTTACTCGGCCGGCCGGATCTCCTGGCCCGGTCCGGCCGCGAATATTCGCGGGCGAATCTCGCGGAGTTGTCGACATCGGCGGGTCTACGGCAGGCGTTCGCCGACGAATACGCGCGGCGGACACGCCGGACGCCTACCGGCGACCCGTCCGTCGAGATCGATCGCGCGTTGCTCTCGCGGAGCTTCGGCGATTCCCGTTGACGGTATCGAACAACGAGGCCCTCTGCGGGGGCTAGCGAAACGTGTGCGTGGTCAGGTGATCCCCACCAGCGGCTCCCTGGAAACCGAAGGCGCCCGGCGTTACGTCGCCGTTCCTGTCCAGACGACACCTGTCAACGGGACGCGAAACCGCCTTCCGTTGATCAGATGAGAACCAGCGAGTTCCGACACGCTCTCCAGGTGGGTTTTGGGAACCGTCTTATCCAGCTCTCCTGAACCGAGCAGGCGTTGGACCCGTTTGGAGCTCGCACTGCTCTACTTCGAGGCCTGCGGACAACCTGATGCCACCGTCGAATTGAATCTGAGAACGCCCGTGTCGAGCTCACTCCCGCATGCCTCATGGCTCGTCAGATCACCTGAAGAGCGAAGCCGCAAGCCGTCGCAGTCGATGAAAGCGTCACCGAGGAACGCGCTTGTCGAAGGAACCTCTCGTCTGGGATCCGCCGCGCCTGCGCCGCGATGCGAGCCGTCGAGACGCGCTGAAGAGCCACCGAAAGCGCGAGCCGGGTTGGGGGACCAACGCCCAGGCGCTCCGCCTTGCCTTCACGGCAGCCGGTCCGGCTGCAGCCGGCCCTACTCCTTCGGCCACAGATGTCGGCCCTTGTCGATCTCCTCCGGCGTTGCGCAGCCGAACTCCGGCGCCGGGACCGACGACCCGGGCGGGACCGACTCGATCCACAGCCGCATCTTGCGGTTCCAGGCGCGCAGACAGTCGGCGGTGGCTTTCGCGTCGAACGGCAGCCCGCGCGTGCGGTGCCATGCCGCCGCCAGCACCGCAAACGACATGTCGTCGGCGAACTCGAACCCGACCTCGGACAGCTGGCGATACAGGAGCGATGTCGGCACGAACCACACAGCGGGCGGAAGGTCCCGGTTGCGGTAGCTGACAAGGTCAGTCAGCGGGGCACCTCGCAGACGGGCCTGGACGCCCTGGCCGCCGCACTCGGCAATGAGCCAGGACGCCTCGTCGAGCGTCGACGGCGCCGAGCGCGCGAGCGTGCGCGGACAGCCGGAGGAATCGGCCGCACTCCTCCACCACGTGCCGGCCGCCGCGATGACAGCGACCGTGATACCGACCGCGAGACCGCCGACGAGCGCCGGACGCGATCGGGGAGTCATCTTTCTTGCCGCGGTGTCATCGTTTGCGAGGTGGAGGCGCAATCCCGCGGGCGGACAGTTCCGCGGCAATACCCGGCGGCATCGTCCGGCAGCCGCACGCCTTCGCGTGCGCGACATGCCACTTCACACGCTGATCCAGCGTCGGATGGCGCGGCATCGGATGCCGTTCGTGCCAGCGAGCATTCACTCTCGCCATTTCAGATCAGCCAGACGGTTGGCTCAGCGCGTTCCCAGAGCTGCCTCGCGCCGGTACACCTTCGAGAAGCCGTTGCGCGTGTTGGTCACGGTGAACGTGCCGTCCTCCTGCGCCGACAGCTTGATCCAGTGCGCCGGCCCGTTGTGCGCGGGCGGCGGGGGCGCATTCGATCCGGGCGGCGGCAGCGGCTGCGGCGCAATCGGCATCGCGCCCGGCTGATCGTCGACGCCGTTGGCGATGAACACGCCGGGCACCGTGTACTCCTGGCCGCTCAGCAGCGAGAAGTGCATCTGCCAGAGATCCTCGAAGCCAGGCGAGGTGAACAGCGTCTTCATCACCTCCGGCCAGCCGCCCTTGCGCGTGCCGTTGTTCATGACCGCCACACGCGGCCGGACGGCATGGACGAACGGCATCGAGTTCGAGGTGTCCTGCCCGTGATGGAGACCGAGCAGCGCGTCGATGGTGCCGATCCGGTTCGTCGGGCACACGAGCTCGTACTCCTTGTTGCTCGTGAGGTCGCCGAGATGCAGCGCGCGGAACCGGCCGAAGGTGACGTAGGCGCCCACCGACTCGTGATCGTCGGGGATGAACTTCACGTCCGGCGGGGTGCCGCAGAGCGGATTCGGCCGGCCGGCGCCCGGAAGCGACGTGCGGATGACGTCGCCATTCGACGTGACCACGCGCACGCCGAGACCCGCGACCGGGATGGTATCGCCGGGTCTCGCGACCGTGTGCGTCGCTGCCGCGGACAGCTTCGGATACGTCGTCTGCAGGAACTGCTGGACGGCCTCGGCAGGCGGCTCGGTGGGCGGCCCGTGGTCGATGAAGTGACGGATCGGCATCCGCGCCGCCAGCTCGGCGAGGCCGCCGTAATGGTCGCCGTGCCAGTGCGTCACGACCATGTGATCGATCTGCGTCAGGCCTGCGGCCTTCGCCGCCTCGACGATCCGGCTGGCGTCGCGCACGGCGCCCGCCCCGCCGTTGCCCGCGTCCACCAGGAGCGACCCGCCGGACGGCGACACGAAGAGCGTCGCATTGCCGCCTTCGACGTCGACCACGTAGATGTCCAGCGTCCGGGCGGCGCGGCTCTGCGCCGAGAGGGCCACGGCCGCGAGCACGGCGGCCGCCACGCACAGCAACGTTCGCATCATGCGATCTCTCCCAGGCGGACCCGAAGGTCCGCCTCTACGGCGTCAGGACTCGAACGACTGGCACTCGTAATCGAGAATCTGCAGGTTCGATTCGACCCGCCGGTACAGGATCATCGACATCTTCCACGGCCGCGAGAAGACCTTCGGGTCCTCGACGGTGACCTCGTACCGGATGTGATCGCGATCGAGCAGCGCGAACCGCTCGACCAGGTGCATCTCCTCGCTGTGAAAGTTCCCCGCCCGATCGAACCACGTCTGGTCGTTGAAATGGACGACGTCGACGACCAGCGTATCGCCGTCCCAGCGGGCGCGCGAATCGCCGAGCGCCCACTCAATGGGGCCGGGCGGATGCGGGCTGTTCAGCCGGATGTGGCGCGTCGTGTGGCCGTACTCGAACAGGAACGCGAGATACGCCGGGCTCTGCGCGATCTGGAAGGGGTACGGCATGTACATGATGCGCGGGACGCCCGGCTGCGAGCACTTCGTCACCGGATCGGCCGTCAGCCGGTTGCGGGAATTCTCGCCGCGCTTCTCGCGGGCCGACGGGAGATACGGGATCTCGTTGCCCTCGACGATGCCCTGGCCGGCCGGAACGTCCTTCTCGGCGGAATGGTCCTGAATGTTCCACGACGCCGTGGTGAGCGCCTGCCAGATGCCAGAAAAATCCGGCCGGCCGTCGGCCGTGCGTGGCACGGCCGCCGCGTTCGACGGAGCCTGCGCGGCTGCCAGCGGGACGGCACAGCAGGCCGTCACGACGAACACGATCGTGCGCGTCATTTCGCGAAGGCCCCTGGATACCGCTTCAAGCCGTAATCGGTGAACTTCAACGAGAGCTGCACGCCCTCCCAGCACCCCTGCTCCCACATCTCGGCGGGGTTCTGATTGCGCCGCCACCCGAAGGCGATCGTCCAGGGCCGCGTGAAGACCTTCGGATCCTCGATCGTCGCCGTGTAGTAGATGACGTTGGGATCGATCATCGTCAGGCGCTCGACGACGTGCGCGTACTCGCTCACGAAGTTGCCGACGTGGTCGATCGGCCCCATCGCCAGCTGATTCGTGACGTCGATGACGAGCGCATTGCCCTCCCAGCGGCCGCGCAGGTCCCCTTCCCACAGCCGGATGCCCGGCCCGAGATGCGGACGGCCGTCGGTCGGAATGATCCGGTAGGTGTCCGCATAGTCGTTGAGCATGAACACGTACCCGCGGCTCTGCAGCACGAACTTCGTGCCGCCGTACGCGAACCGGGGCGAGCCGTGCGGCAGGCAGTACTGCGCGGCGTCGAGGTAGCTCGAGAAGTGCGCGTCGCGCTTGGCCGCCGCCCATTGCTGGTACGGAATCCGGCCGTCGGGCGGATCGACGATCGCGCTGCGGCCGCCGGACCCGTCCATCGTCTCGGGGTGCTCCTCGATGTTCTCCATGTTGCGGATGGCGACGCGGCTCCAGGAGCCCTGAAAGTCGGGCACGCCGTCAGGCGTCCGCGGCGGGTTGAACGTCTTCGCCTTCTCGAGCGCACAGCGGTGAAACAGCGCCGGCTCCTCAGGACAGCCGGCCACCTCGCCGTAGGGTCGAATCTTCGCCGGCGGCGAACCGGGCAGCGGCGTGGCAAAGGGGGCGGAGGACTGGCCAGCCGCGGGGCCGGACAGCGCCCACGCGACGAGGCCTACGAAAAGGCAGGGCGCGGCCGCATGCCGCGCCCTCTGGGTTCGATCCATTCCCAGGACCTTAGAACGTGAAGCGGACCGCGAGCTCCGCCTGCTGCCGCGGCTGCACCTCGAGAATGCGCCCGAACGAATCCGACAGCGCGTTCTCCTGGTAGGGACTCTGCGTGGCGCCCGAGAGCCCGACGCCGAAGTTATCTCGCCCGAAGAGATTGAACACCTGCGCGATGAACTCGACGCGTCGAGTGCCCAACGTCACCGCTTTGCTGGCCCGGACGTCGAAGCGGTTGTACTCGTTGGTGGCGATCTGGCTCGCCGGAATCGGCGCCCGGCCGTTCTGCGCCCGAAACGCGTTCACCGCGGCGAGAAACGCCTCGTTGTTTCCGCGGTTGCCCTGGTTTCGCGTGGTCCCGGGCACGTAGTCGGTATTCGCAGCTCCGTCGGTGTTCAGGTCGCGCCCCGCCCGCGCGCTGAGCGGCATCGTCGAGCGCAGCGTCCAGACGCCGCCGACGTTGATGTCGAACGGCAGGACCACCGACCCGCTGGCCACGAAGCCGTGACGACGGTCACCGCTGCCCGGCCCGCGGTCGAGCCCTGGATTGTAGAAATCGGTGATGGTGCCCGTCGGCCCCTGGTTCGTCTCCTTGGCCAGCGTGTAGGAGAGCATGTACTGGTGCCGATCGGCGAAGCGCTTGTCGAGCCGGACGTACATCGCCCGATAGTCGTGAAAGCCGAACGACCGCAGCTGAACGATGTTGCCCCACCCGGCGATCGGGCGCGCCCGCGTCACCGGATCGGGCGTGTTGATGTTGGCCGACTGAATCATCTTGTCCACATTCGTGAAGACGCCGTCGACGTGCACGGCCAGGTTCGGGCGAAGCTCGTGTGAGTAGCCGATCGTCGCGCCCTTCGCCTCCGCGTTCTCGAGGTCGTCGCTCACGATGTTCACGTTCGGCGCCGCCGACACCACGACGAACGTCTGCGGCGACAGCCCGCCGTAGGGGTCGGGATACGGGGGATTCCGGATGTTGACCTGGCTCTGCAGCAGCGCCGTCAGCTCGGGGCGAAGGCCGCCCTGCATGACGTACTGGTAATACCAGCCGTACGCGGCCCGAACCACCGATCGCCCGTTGCTGTTCACATCCCACGCGACGCCGAGGCGCGGCGCAACATTGTTGTTGTCACCACGCGACCTCGGATTGACCAACTGGCCCAGGCGCTCGCGGCCCGCCAGACTGATGTGGTAATTGAACGAATGGTACTGATTGTCGTACCGCAGCCCGAGGTCGACTGTGACGTTGGAACGGGGCCGCCACTGATCCGTCACGTACCCCTGAATCCAGTGGTTCTCGAGCTGTCGCGGCAGCGGCGGGAACGACGCGGTGAACTGAATCGGATTCCGGAGGTTGCGAATCGACGCGGCCGTGCCGTCGAAGAACTGGTCGCGGTCGAAGACCCACGTGCCGAGGTTCACCCCTTGCTCCTCGGGCGAGTAGAGCCGGACGTACGCGCCGCCGAATTTCACCGCGTGACTGCCCATCGACCAGGAGAAGTCGTCGCGGTACTCCTGGCGGTCGGTCCAGTTCAGGGAGAGGCTGTTCGAGCCCCACGTCAGGCTCGGAAACTGAAAGATCGCCGGCGGGTAGACCGCGAACCGCTCCGGCGGAAATTCCCCTTTCCTGGCCGGATCCCAGAACGGCACTCCGGGCGGCGCATTCCGGTTGTCCAGATGCGACGGCGGCAGCTGCACCCGGACCTCGTTCAGCATCCGTGAGCCGATCACCCACGTGTGGGCCACCAGGTTCGAATCGCGCGGCGACCAGACGTTGGCGCCGACGTTGGCCGCGTTGAAGCCGCCGCAGCTCTCGCACTGAATGTGCTCGAGGTCGGTGACGTACCGCCAGAAGAGCTGCTGCTGCTGGTTGATTTGGAAATCCACGCGCGCCAGCCACGCGCGCCGCATGTACGTCCGAGGGAAGCCACCTTCGAGCGCCGAGTAGAATTGCGGCTGACCGGTCTCGACGATGGCGCGCTCCTCCTCCTTGGCGCGCTCGAAGGACGCGAAGAAGTGCAGGCGGTCGCGGATGATCGGACCGCCCAGCCCTGCCCCGGCGGAATGACGCCGGTAATCGGGCTTCGGCTCGCCCGTCCGATCGTGCAGCTCCTTCTCGAGCTTGTCGAACGCATTGAGGCTCTTGTCGCGGAAGAACTCGAACAGCTCGCCGTGGTACTGGTTCGTGCCGCTCTTGCTCACCACCTGGACGACGCCGCCGACGGCATTGAACTCGGCCGACGCCTGGCTGATGTTCACCTTGAATTCCCGGACCGCGGACTGGGGCACCTCCAGGTGCTGCTGCCCCGAGTTGTTCGACATGTTCATGCCGCCGTCGGCGTAGTACAGGTTCATCTGGCCGCCGTTGCCGCCGCCCGCGCCGATCGTGGCCGTCGGCCGGCGCCCCGACAGGTTGTTCTGGCTGGTGCCCGGCAGCAGCAGCGCCAGCGAGATCGGCATGCGGTTCGCCACGGGCAGCTGCTCGATCTGCTCCTGCGTCACCACCGCCGCCACTTCCGTCTGCGTTGTTTCGACCACGGGCGCTTCCGCCGTCACCGACACCGTCTCCTGGAGCGCCTGCAGCGCCATGGCGAGATCGCGCCGCAGCTCGAGGCCGATCGTGATGGTGATGTCCAGAACTGCAGCGTTTGCGAAGCCCGCGAGTTCGGTCGTGAGGTCGTACCGCCCCGGCGGAAGCCCGGGCAGCCGGTATGTGCCGTCGCCTTCGGTGACGGCCGATCGCAATACGCCACTCTCCGCGTTGCGCAGCGTGACGGTGACGCCGGGCAGCACGCCGCCCTGGGCGTCCCGGACCGTGCCGGCGATGACGCCGGTTTCGCCCTGCGCCGCGGCGGGCGCGCTCGCCGCGGCCAGACACGCCAGCAGCAGAGCGATGACGACCCAACACGTACCAATCCGACGGCAGCACTCCATGAAATCCTCCCGTGCACGCGGATGATTCACGCGAGAGAAGAGCAGAGTTTTCTTCAGTGCCGGGTAGTCTAGGCTGGGGACCGAGTAGGGTCAAGACGGGAGAGGCGCGCCTGTCAAGACAGCAGAAGCGCGCCCTGCGTACGCGTCCTCAGACGAAGAGCAGCACGTCCTCCTCGACCTCGCCGATCTCGATCGCGGCGCCGCTCACGCTGGTCACGCGGAACCGATAGAGCCCGCGCGGCGCCGGACCGGCCAGCCGCTGGCCCTCCTCCACGGTGAACGTGCTGTTGTGGCACGGACACACGTAGACGGGCTCGGTCACCGGATGACCGATCTCGGCCACGAGCTCGGGCGGAAGCGTCTTCGGATCGCTGACGTAGTCGACGTCGCACCCTTCATGCGGACATCGCAGGCAGACGGCCTGGAACCGCTCGGGGGTGTTCTCTCCCGGCGGCCCCGTCCGGACCACCATGCCGCTGATGCGGATCGGCTGATTGGGCGCGGCGGCTGTATCAAGCGTCACGCCGTCGGCAACGAAGGGGCGCGCCCGCCACTGCGTCTGCATGTCCTCCAGTGGTATGGCGACCGGGCGCGCCAGAGGCCGGTAGCGCAGAAGGTGGGCGCCCTGGGTCCACGCGCGGCGCGCGAGACCCAGAGCACTCACGACGAGCGTGGCCAGGAATCCCCTACGGCCGACCACTGCGAACCCACGACGCGAGCGTCTCCCATTCGGGATTGTCCTGCGACGTCCAGTGCTTGCCGCCGCCGTGCCAGTGGCTGCCGCCCGCCTCCTGGGCGAGCGGATTGAGGAGCAGGATGCTCTTCATCGGCTCACCGGGCACCACCAGCCGCAGCACGCGCTCGAAGTTCCGCCGCGTCTGCTCCTCGGTGTACGTGGTGCTGCCGGGCGGCAGCGGCTCGAGGTAGGAGTTGCCGCCGCCGGTCGCGTGGCACGCCGAGCAGCGCGCGTTCCCCTTCCGCGGACTCAGCAGAATCGGCTGCACGCGCGTCTTGAACACCTCGTAGTCGAGCGGCGCGTTCGACACCGACGCCGCGCCCGCCGACGAGGCCGACGCGGGTGGCGGCGGCATCTTCCCGGTCGTGCTGCGCACCCACGCCGCCAGCGTCTGCCATTCAGGGTTGTCCTGCGACTGCCAGTGCTTGCCGCCGCCGTGCCAGTGGCTGCCACCCGCCTCCTGCGCCAGCGGATTGACCAGCAGCAGGCTCTTCAGCGGCTCGCCCGGCACGACCAGCCGCATGACGCGCTCGTAGTTGCGGCGCGTCTGTTCTTCCGTGTACGTCGTGCTGCCGGGCGGCAGCGGCTCCAGATAGGAGTTGCCGCCTCCGGTCGCGTGGCACGCCGAGCAGCGTGCGTTCCCCTTGCGGGGGCTCAGCAGAATCGGCTGCACGCGCGCCTTGAAGACCTCGTAGTCGAGGACCGCCGGCGCGGCGCTTCCCCCCTGCTGCGCCGCCGGGTGCCCCGGCGAGACCACGAGCAGGATGAGAATCAAAAATACCGGAACGCCGTTAAGGCGTTCTGGCAGATACAGAGCCCAACGTGCCATGGCCATCGCCTAGTTGGTCGCCGGAGGCACCGGCAGAATCGCCGTGATGTTCCGCTTCGGTACCTGTCCGACCCTGATGCGCATGAGCTCCTTTCGCGCGGGCTGGTCGATGACCGACACCGTATTGTCATGCGCGTTGGCGACGTACAACTTCTTGCCGTCGGGCGTGATCGTCATCCAGTCGGGCACCGTGCCGACCTTCACCTCGCCGAGGTACTTCAGGTCCGGCAACGAATAGGCGTAGACGGCGCTGTTGAACTTGCTCGTCGACCAGAGCGTCTTGCCGTCGGGGGTCACGAGCAGGCCGTGCGCGGGCGAACCCTGGATGCCGTCCTTGTTCCGCTGCGCCTCGGGAATGTCCGGCAGCGCGATGCGGGTGACTTCCCGCTTTTGGGCCCAGTCGACGACGGCGAAGCCGTGGAAATTCGTGATCTGCGCGAACATGCGCTTGGTCGAGCCATCCGGGTTCGTCTCGAACGTCACCGGCCGGACGCCGCCCTCGAAGTGAATCGACCACACCGGCCGCTCGAGCTCGGTGTCGATGACCGTTGCGACCGCACCTCCGGTCGAGCCGGCGACCACGAACTTGCTGTCGGGCGTGATGAACGGGTTGTGCACGCCGCCGAGGACGCGGATCGTCTTGGCGCGCGTCTCGTTGACCAGGTCGATCACGTCGACGCCGCCCTGCGCGCCCGTGATGGCGACATACGCGCGGCGGCCGTTCCTGTGGATCGCGATGTTGTTCGGATGGCCGCTCAGCGGGATGCGCTTGATGATCCGCATCGTCCGCGTGTCGACGACGTCCACCGTGCTCAGGGACTCGTTGCTCAGGTACAGGTGGCTGCCGTCGGGAGCGGCGGCGGCGCCGTGAATCACCTCCGCGTCGGGGATTTCGGCCACGATGCGGTCGCTGGCGGGGTCGATCAGCATCACGCTGTCGCCGGCGGAGTTGGTCTGCACGACGAGCGGCCGGCTCCCCTGCGCCGCCGCCGGCAGCGTGGCGAGCGCCCCAAGCGCCAGGACCGCGAGACACCTTTTCATAACAGCCTCCAGAAAAGGAGAAGTACGGCCAAGGCGGCGGGCCGCCGCAGAGCCGGGGTATATTGCTGGCCGATACTGTTTCAAGGAGTGAAACCGATGCGCGTCTCCGCCCTGATACTTGCTCTCGTAGTCGCCGGCCAGAGCAGCGCCGGCTGGGTCAGCCTGTTCGACGGCAAGAGCCTCGACCAGTGGGTCACGACGGGCAACGCCAACTGGCGTGTGGCCGACGGGGTGATCGAGGCCGACATGCCGCGCGGCTATCTCGTCTCGAAGGCGTCGTACACCGATTTCGAGCTGCGCGCCGACGTCTGGGTGCGGCCCGAATCGAACGCCGGCATCATGTTCCGGATCACCGACGTCAAGGACCCGGGGATCCAGAACGCCTACGAGCTGAACATCAACGATCAGCGCAAGGACCAGTCGGGACGCACCGGCTCGATCGTCAACGTCGCCAAGCCACTCGTGCAGTACGACTCCGGCAATAAGTGGACGACCGTCGAGCTGACCGTGCGGGGGCCGAAGTTCACGGCGCGCATGAACGGCATGCTCGTCGCCGAGGCGACCGACACGAAGTACGCGCGCGGGCCGATCGCCATCCAGGCCGCGGGCGGACTGGTGCGCTACCGGAACATCCAGATCCGCGAGCTGAAGTAGCCTAGTTCTTCCCCCACGCGCACTCGGCGTGCTGGACCAGCTCGATCCGCACGCCGCCGGGTGCGTCGACGTACGCCGTGCGATGGCCGAACTGGTTCGGCTTCGGCGACGGCGCCGCCGTGAACGCGACGCCCTTCGCCTTCAGCGCGGCGGCGGTCGCGTCGATGTCGCGCGGTCCCCAGCCGAGATGGTCGATGGCCCGACCCTGACTCGGCGCGGCCCCCGCCCCCTGCACAACGGCCACGTACGTGCGGCCGTAGCGCAGCGCGTCGAGTGTGCCGCCCATCTTCACGCGCTCGCCGCCAAAGGCGGCGAGCAGCCACTCGATCGTCGCCGCGGGATCCGCGAGGCGCAGCGTGATGTGATGGAAGCCGAGCTGCGCGTGGTCCTCGACGAGCTCGATCGTGACGCCCCAGGGATCGACGACGGCCGCGCGCTTCCCGAACCCGGGCGTGTCGCGGACGGGGGCGACGACGCGCGCACCGGCGGCCTCGAGCGCCTTCACCTTGGCGCCAACGTCGTGGAACGAGAAGCCGATGCTCTCGATCACGCTCCCCTGGCTCGGTCCGGCGTCGGGCGCCTTGATGAACATCAGTTGCAGCGGCAGCGGACGGCCGCTCGTGAACGGCTCGAACATGAGCCGGCCGGCGTTCTCGGCAGCGCGCCCCTCGAGATTCGCCAGATACCAGTCGTACGCCTTCTCGGGATCCGACGCCGTCAGGTGAATGTGGTCGTACGGCATCGTGTCGCGTACCTGCCCCCGGCCGAGCGCGCCGATCGCCACGACACAGATCCCGCACAATAACCAGCCAAGGGCTCCGCCCTTGATATCTCCTTCGCCCTTGGCTGGTTGGCAGTATCTCTTGGGCGCGCTTCGCCCGCCTAGGACCGCTATGCGGCTGGCGGTCGGGCAAAGGAACGGGCACAAGATCCTCGTAACGAGCCGCATAGCGGTCCAACGCATCTTCCGAAGTGTCGTCACGTCTGCCCCCTCAGGGTCTTACCGCGATCATCTGCAGCTCGACGCGCGCGCCCGCGTTGAGCGCCGCCACCTGCACGGTGGCTCTCGCCGGCGGATCGGTCGGAAAGAACTCGCGATAGACCGCGTTGAAGCGGTCGAACTCCTTGAAGTCGGTGATGTAGGCCGTCACCGTCGTCACGTCGCGAAAGCTCATGCCGGCCGTCTTCAGCACCTCGCCGATGTTGGCGAGCGCCTGGCGCGTCTCGGCCTCGATCCCGCCTTTGGCGAGCTCGGAGCCGACGGGGTCGCGCCCCAGATGGCCGGCGATATACAACGTGTTGCCGACCAGGATGCCGGCGCTGAACGGCAGCCCGGTGTTCGGCGCCCGCTCCGGACGGATCACGCGCCGTGCGGAGGCCGCCGCGCCCGACGGCTGCCGATTCTGGGCGACGAGCGTGGTGGCGATGCCGAGCGCCAGGCCGACGGCGCCGGCGACCGCCGCGATCCGCATCCGATCAGTCCTCATCGTGCCTCCTCTTCAGCGGCTCATCGCGCGCTCTTTCCAAATCCCCCAGCTTCGCGGGTAGGCCGTCGTCTGGTTCGGCTGCGCCGTCTGCCCGCCGCCCGGCGCGACGTCGGCCGCGGTCAGGTAATTGACCGTGCCGCCCAGCTGGATCGCCTGGAGCTGCACGCGCGCGTTCACGTCGAGAAAGATGGCGCGGCTCACCGCCTCGGGCACGTTCGGTCCGACGGCCACGAACCCGTGGCCGCGCATCAGTGCGACCGGCTTGTCGCCGAGCGTCTGCGCGAGCGCCGTGCCGGTGCGCATGTCGTTGACGAGCATCCCCTGATGCCCCGCGACCTTGCGGATCTCGTACATCGGCACGCCGGGCACGAGGAACGCGGCCATGTGGTAGATGGGCCGCAGCGGGATCGTCGAAACCGCAAACGTCAGGACCGACGGCGTGTGCGCGTGGACCACCGATCGCACGTCGGGCCGCGCCTTGTAGATCGCCGCGTGGATGAACCGCTCCTGATAGCCGCGCGGCGCCTGGCCGTTCACGGGGTTGCCCTCCAGGTCGTACTCCGCCAGGTCCGCGGCGGTGACGAGGCCTGGCGCGAGGTCGCGCGAGAGCAGGAAACGATCCGGACGCGAATCGTGACGCGTGCTGATGTGTCCGAGGCCGTCGAGGATCCCCTCGTTGGCCAGGATGCGGTTGGCGACCACGAGGTCGTCGATGAGCTGCAGGCTGGCACCGCCCGTTCCGGTGCGATTCTCCTGCCCGGCGACGACCGCAGCGCACGTGACGCAGACGACCAACCACGTGAACAGGACGACGCGGTGCATAGTTCCCTCCGAAAAAAAGGCCGGAGGCGGGAAGGCCTCCGGCTACCCGGGATGATGTGGCGCGAACCCTTCGGGTTCGCGCGGCGAGCCCGAAAGGCTCGCCCCACAATTCAGTTCGTCCCCGTCGTCCCCATGCGGCGGCCGGCGACCCACACCGAGTTGATCTGCCGCAGGTTGCGGATGTCCTGGAGCGGGTTCGCGTCCAGCACGACCAGGTCGGCGGCCTTGCCGGCGGCGATCGTGCCGACGTGGTCGAGCTTCGACACGCGGGCCGCGGCGCCCGTGGCGGCGACGATCGCCTGCATCGGCGTCAACCCGGCCTTGACCATCATCTCCACCTCGACCTGCTCGAAGTACCCCTGCCAGCGCCCCTCGTCAGTGCCGCTGTCGGTCCCCATGGCGATGGTCACGCCGGCATCCGACAGGAGCTTCAGGTTGCGCGTGCCCTGCTCGAGCGCCTTCTCGATCATCTTCGTCTGCGGATCGGCGCGGAACTTCGCCTGCCGCTCCGGGCTGCTGAGGACCTTGACCTGCTCCTCGTACACCGCCATGCCGCGCTGGAAGAACGGCTCCTTGAAGAACGCCGGCGTCGACTGGTAGACGACGAGCGAGAGATCGCGCGTCAGCGTCGGGATGTAGCCGACGTTGCGCGCCTTCATGGCGTTGATGAGCGCCTGGTCGACGTCGCGGTCGCGCACGCTGTGGGCGATGACGTCGACGCCCCGCTCGAGCACCATCTTCGCCTCGTCGAGGGTGAAGATGTGCGCGTTGACGCGCATCCCGCGCTTGTGCGCCTGCTCGATGAGCGCGGCGTACTGATCCGGCGTCATCTGCGGCGTGACGTGCGTCTTGATGCGGTCGACCTTCTGATCGACGTAGCGATCGACCGTCTGTCGCACCTCATCCATCGTCTTCAGCCCGCGGATGCTCGGTCCCGACGTGTACACCCGCGCGCGGTCGAGCGGACCCCGGTCCTGCTCGTCGCGCAGGCGGACGACCTCCATCTGCTCGGCCGTGTCCACCTGGCCCAGGCTGACCGCGGTGGTGATGCCGTACGCCGCGTACAGGCGCAGCCGCCGCACCAGGTCGTCGCGCATCGGCATCGACTTCGTCAGGTTCTGCACGTGCGCGTGCGCATTGACCATCCCGGGCATCACGGTCTTGCCGGTGAAGTCGACGCGCGTGGCGCCCGCGGGCACCTGCACCGACGCGCCGGCCGCCGTGATCCTGCCGTTGCTCGTCACGATCGTCCCCCGCTCGACGGGCGCGGCGCCGGTCCCGTCGATGATGCGCACGTTGGTCAGCGCGGTGGCGCCGTTCGCTGGCGCCTGGGCGGCTGACCGCTCGGTGGTCAGGCTCCCGGTGAGCACCAACGCCGACAGAAACCCGACGACGACATGGATGGAAGTGCGGGACATGTGAATACTCCTTCGCTGGGGGAATATATCAGTCCTCGGCTCGCTGGAGCAGCTCGATTTTCACGCCCCAGGGATCCTCGGTAAACGACATCAGCACCGGCGCGCCCGGCGACGCCGGGCCCGGCTTCGGCTCGACGGTGAAAGTGACGCCTTTGCCTCTCAGCTCCTCGGCCTTCTCCTGCAGGTCGGGCATTCGCCAGCCGACGTGGTCGATCGCGCGCCCGCGGCTCGGGGGCGCCGTGCCCGCATCGAGGAAGACCCAGATGCGGCCGTACTGCAGGCCGTCGAGCGTCCCCTTGTGCCGCGCAGGCGTGCCGCCGAAACGCTCCAGGTACCAGGCGCGCGCGCGGTCCGGCTCGGGCACGCGCAGGTGTACGTGGTGGAAACCGAGCGCATCGGGATCTTCCACGAGCTGGATCTTCGACCCCCACGGATCCTCGATGAAGGCGTAGCGGCCGAGGCCCGGCGCCATGGACACCGGGGTCGTCACGCGCACGCCCGAGTGTGCGAGGGTCTGCGTGGCCGCGGTCACGTCGCCGTAGGAGAGTGCGAAGTGGTCGATCGCAGCGCCGTCGCTCGGGCCGGGCGCCTCGTTCTTCAGGAAGATCACACGCACGCCGCCGAACCAGACCCGATCGACGTGCTCGCCAGGCGACGCGCCGAGCGTCTCGACGTACCAGCGCGCCGCCGCCTCAGGGTCGGGCACGCCGAGGTGCACCTGATCGAAGGTGAGCGTCTCGGCCATGGATTCGACTACCGCGGGAACCGCTCGAGGAGCGGCGGGCCGCCCGGGGCAACCGGCGTGCGCGCCGTGTTCAGCACCATCGCGATCAACGAGTAGTGGCCCATCAGGCCAATCGTATCGAGCATGGCCTTCTCGCCAAACTTCGCGATGGCGCGCGTATAGGTCGCGTCGCTGACGCTGCGGTTCTGCAGCAGCTCGGTCGCGAAGTCGTACAGGATCTCTTCGTCCTCGGCCATGCCGTGCGGCCGGCGGCCGTCGCCAATCGCCTTCGCAATCTCGGGATTGAGGCCGCCTTTGACCGCGAGCGTATAGTGGGCATTCCATTCGTACGCCTGCGACCACTGCCGCGCGGTGATGAGAATGACGAACTCCGAGAGCCGCGGCGGGAGCGCACCGTTGAAGCGCACGTAGTCGCTCAGGCCGCGCACGCGTCCCATCAGCTCCGGGCTGCGCAGCAGCACGTTCCAGGGTCCCGTCAGCGACCCGCGTGCCTTGGTGTGGTCGTCGGCGGCCTGCTTCTGCGCCGGGGTCATCTTCTCGGCGGGCATCGGGCCCATCCGCTCCTGCGCGAGGGCAGTCAGCGAGAACGCCAGGGAGAGAACGATTGCGAACATGACTTTGAGCATCTCTGCCTCCCTGCGAGACATCGAGCGTAGGTGGCGTCCGGCTCTAGCCGGACCGCGGCCACAGCATAGCGCGGATTGCCAGGCCACACAGGTTCACGACCGCGCAGGCGGGAGCGGGCGCGCGGCCGCGTGAACGGCCGCGCGCCCGGGAAGGACGGTCAGCGCCCGGCGCGCAGGGCCCGGAGGTCCGCTTCGCTGCGGACGGTCATCACGCCCATCTGGTTCGCCCGGTAGACGGGAATGACGACGTGGAGCTGGCCGTTCTGCTCGAGCAGCGAGATGTGCCGCGACTCGGTGCCGTGCACCGGGATGTCGAACATCGTGAACCGGTTCGCCGCCGGGTCGTACTTGAAGATCTGATCCGACGTCCAGAGGTTCCCCCACGCGTTGTGCCGGCTGTCGACGTGGATGTGGTACGCCTGGTGCGCCGGGCTCGGCAGCGGGATGATCCTCGTCTCCTTCGTCTTGGTGTTGATGCGCGTCAGCGACGCCCCCCACGAGTTGCCGACCCAGAGCACGTCGGCGTTCTTGTCGGTCCCCATGCGCCGCGGCCCGAGCGACCACGGAATCGGCACGCTGAAGCCGGCGTCGTTGAAGCTCTCATAAAACGCGCGATCCTCGGCGAAGCGCTCCATCTCGGCCTTGATCGGCGGCAGCTTGATCTCGGACACCTCGCCGGTCTTCACGTTCGCATGACCGATCGTGTCGATCGCCATCTGCGCCCACCAGCCGTTGCCGTCGCGATCGCCCGCGGCGCCGTAGGTCCCCACGGTGCCCTTCGGGCTCTTCGACGTGAGGGACCGGTACGCGGTGAAGGTCTCCGTCACCGGATCGAACCGCACCGCCCCCTCGGGCGCCGACGCCCAGATCTTCCCCTGGCCGTCGACGTCCATCGTCACGGCGCCGCCGACCGGCGTCATGTCCGACGGCGTCTGATAGATGGTGATCTTGCCGGTCTTCGGATCGAGCTTTCCGAGCCCGCGGCGGCCCGGGTTGATGTCGAACCAGAAGTTCCCCTGCGCGTCGCGCGTGAGCCCGTGCGCGGTCGCGGCCTCGCCGTTGCGGCCGTCCGCCTTGAAGTACGTCACCTCCCCGGTCTTCGTGTCGACCTTGCCGATCGTGACGGAACGGTTCGGGTTGTTGACGGTGTAATACAGGTTGCCGTCGAGCCCCATGCTGCCGTCGTGCGGCAGCTCGGCGAGCTTCGACGGCTGGCCGAGCGCCCAGTTGCTCATGCCGTCGTTGTCGTTGTACTTGATGCCGAGGCCGACGTCCGGGTTGAGCGGCAGGTCATAGATCTTCCAGACCGCGCGCGAGGCTTCGCCCCTCGGCCGCGGCCGCTCGGTGAACTTCATCGAGGTCTCAGCAGGTCCACGCGCGCGCGCGAGATACGCCGCCAACTCCTTCTGGTTACGGTCCATGATGGCGTTGACCCGCGCATTCGGACCGGGAAAGACGCCCGTGCCCGGCACCACCTTCATCAGGTTGATCACCTTGTTCCAGCCGGCCTCGTCGAAACGGAACTGCAGGATGTAGCCGGGCGGATGGCAGCCGGTGCAGTTGTTCATGAAGATCTTCTTCATGCGCGCGTCGGTCGGGGTTCGGTCGGGCAGCGCCGCCGCGACCATCTCGCTCGGCATCTGCCGGAACCGCCGCTCGGGATCGGCGATCGGCTCCAGCGCGAGATCCTGTTTCCGCTTCGAACCGAGGTCGACCGTGCCGGTCGCCGCCTCGTAGCCGAGCGCCTGCGCCCAGACGCGGTACTTGCCCGCAGGCAGCGGCGGGAAGTGATACGTGCCGGTCTCGTCCGTGTAGACGGCCGTCGTGATGGTCGAACCGTCCATCTTCGCGTAGACCGTCACGCCGTCGAGCTTCTGCCCCGACGCCGAGGTGATCGCGCCCGTCAGCGCCTGGTCGGACGCCTGGGTCGCCGTCATGAACAACACGCTGGCCGCTCCCACCAGGAGCAGGGTTCGGAGCTTCGTCATAACGCCTCTCCTCTATCCCTCAACGCGCCCCGCCCGCAGCGGGTGCGGGCGGCGGCGGAACTGTTCTCACGTACGCAACGATGGCGTCTATCTGATTGGGCTGCAGAAAATATTTGAACGCCGGCATCCGCGGCGTCCCTTCCATGATGATCTTGCGCATCAGCGCGTCGTCTCCACTCGTCGATCCCTTGTGCAGCATGGGACCGTAGGTTGGCGCGTTCCGCGCGGGCGGCAGGTGGCAGACGCCGCACGACTGTGACAGGACCTGCCGGCCGAGCCGCTGCTGGTCGGTCAGGCCGTCGGAGGCCTGCTGAGCCAGCGCCGCCGGCGGGCCGGCCGTCAGCAGAAACAGAAGCACCAAGGGGTACCGCGTCATCGCCCTCCTCCTGAGTCCCCCATTCTGCGCCTTTTTGACCCGATTCTCCAGATCCTGGAATCGCCGTTGACAGGGACCGGGGCCGGCGCTACAACGCTGCCCAGCCACAACAGGCAGACGCGCCTCAGAAGGCGGGGCCCCCATCGCGCGCCTGCGCGATGGGGTGCCGTTGGGAGGTCCGAGATGATGAAACGGCTTCTCCTGGTCATCGGTGCGGCGGCGGTCGTTGGGGCCGCGGTCGTGTTTCTCAGGCCGGCGGCAACGGACCCGGCGCTGCACACCCCGTGGGGCGATCCGGACCTGCAGGGCCTCTGGACCTACGAGGTCGAAATCCCGCTCCAGCGGCCCGCGCGCTACGGCGACCGCGAGTTCCTGACCGACGAGGAACGCGCCGCGCTCGACAAGGAACGCGCGACCATCCTCGGCAGGACGGCGGACGGCGTCCGCCGCTACGAGCGCGGCACCGAGCAGGACGTCGGCGGGGCGTACAACGCCGCGATCTTCACGACCCACCGGCCGACCGGCCAGCGGACGTCGCTCATCGTCGATCCGCCGAACGGCCAGATTCCGCCCCTCACGCCCGAGGCGCTGAGGAAGCGCGCCGAGATTCGCGCGTACCAGCTTGCGCTCCTCCAGGCGACCGACACGTGCAAGAACAACATGCCGGGGTGCGCGGGCGGGAAGTATGGACCGCCCTCGCCGCGGCGCAACGAGGTGGCTCCACACTACCTCACGGTCGTCGGCGCCGGCGGACCCGGCGGCGGCGGGGGCGTCATCAATCGCTCCTTCAATCCCGAGGACCGCAACCTCGGCGAGCGGTGCATGGGCGCGATTCTCCCAGACTTCGGCGGCAACACGGGGTTCCTGCTGCAGATCATCCAGTCGCGGGGATCGGTGGCGATCTTCTACGACACCGCCCAGGGGCAGGGGTGGCAGCGCGTGATACCCGTGAGCGACACCCCGCACGTGCCGCAGAACGTGCGCCAGTGGTGGGGCAACGCGCGCGGCCGCTGGGAGGGCGACACGCTCGTCGTCGACGTGACGAACTTCAGCCCCAAGACGTACTTCAACGGCGCCTACGAGAACCTCCACCTCACCGAACGGTGGCGGCGGCTCGATGACCGGACGATCGAATACACCGTGACGATGGAGGATCCGACGGCGTGGACGCGGCCGTGGACCGTGAAGCAGGAATACAAGAAGCAGAGCGACGCCGAGAACCGCGTCTACAAGGAGCCGCGCTGCCACGAAGGGAACTACGGCATGACGGCGCTCCTGTCGGGCTCCCGCGCCGAGGAGCGTGACTTTGCGGCGGGGCGCGGCCCCGACCCGGCCACCAAGTGCACCGCGGGATGCGGCGGATTCGCCGCCGGATTCGACGACTCGGGCGACGAAGCCAACCCGCTCACCCGCTAGCGCGAAGGAGCGATTGTCATGCGACGCTGGTCTACTGGCTCGATCGTTGTCGTGGCGCTGGTCGCCGCCGTGCTCGGCGCAGCGGCCGCGCTCCTCCTGCCGCGGCCGACCGAGGCGCAGGCACAGGAGGCGGGGATCCCGCGCACCGCGGACGGCCATCCCGATTTCAGCGGCATCTGGCAGGCGATGAACGAAGCGCACTGGGATCTGCAGGCACATGCCGCGCGGCCCGGCATCGTCACGCAGCCGGGCGTCTACCCGTACGAGTACGCGCGCGTGCCGGCGGCGCCGGTGCTCGCGCTGGGCGCGGCCGGCGGAGTCCCCGGGTCGCTCGGCGTGGTTGCCGGCGACGGCGAGATTCCGTACACGCCGGAGGCGGCCGCGATCAAGAAGGCGAACGCCGACAACTGGATCGATCGCGATCCGGAGCTGAAGTGCTACCTGCCGGGCATCCCGCGCGCGATGTACATGCCGTATCCCTTCCAGATCGTGCAGGGCACGACGAAGATCCAGATGGCGTTCGAGTTCACCAACGCGGCGCGCACGATTCACTTCGACAAGGTGGATCCGCCGCCCGACGACACCTACATGGGGCACTCGGTCGCCCGCTGGGAGGGCGACACGCTCGTCGTCGACGTGACGCACTTCAACGGGGAGACCTGGTTCGATCGCGCCGGCAACTTCCACAGCGAGGTGCTGCATCTCACCGAGCGCTTCACGCCGCTCACGCGCGACGCCATCCAGTACGACGTGACCGTCGACGACCCGAAGACGTTCACGCGGCCGTGGCGCATCTCGATGCCGCTCTCTCGCCGGCTCGAGCCGAACATGGAGCTGCTCGAGTACCGCTGCATCGAGTTCGTCGAGGAGTTCCTGTGGGGCAACCTGCGCAAGGAACCGCTCGTCAAGCGCTGGGAAGGCGAGACGATCATCGTCGACATCACGCGGAAGGTGCCGCCGGGCGACACGCTTCACGACTGGTACAGACGGTAATTCGGTTGGCGCGAGGAGGTGTGAGATGAGAGCAGCCGTGGTGGTGATGGTGCTGGCGCTCGCATCGACAGCCGCTGCCGGACAGGCGCCGCGCGGAACGGGAGGGGCGTGGAATCCGCCACGCACGGCGGACGGCAAGCCGGATCTCCAGGGCATGTGGGCCCCGACCGCCGGGGGGCACACCTTCGAAGAGGGAGGCGACCCGGAGGCGGCCATCATTCAGGGCGACCCTGCGCCGAGCGGTGAACGTCCCACGATCATCGTCGACCCGACGCCGGACGGGAGGATTCCCTACCAGAGGTGGGCGGAGGACAAGAGGCGCGAACACCTCAGACACCTCTTTGCCCCGACGGAACCGGCGCACGTCGAGCCCGAAGACCGCTGCCTGCTGAACGGCGTGCCGCGCATCAATCTGCGTGGCCAGATGCAGATCGTTCAGCGCCCCGAGTCGGTGCTGATGCTCTACGAGTGGATCCACGCCTACCGCTTCATCCCGCTGGACGGCCGTCCGCACCTCGCCAAAGGCATCCAGCTGTGGAACGGGGACTCCCGCGGCCGCTGGGAGGGTGACACGCTGGTCGTCGACGTGACGAATTTCCACGTCGATCCGAAGAACTACAACCATCAGCCGTGGCTCGACGGTCACGGGAGCTTTTACAGCGATGCCCTGCACGTGGTCGAGCGCTGGACGCTGGCCGACGCCACGACGATCCGGTACGCAGCCACGATCACCGACCCGAAGGTGTTTGCGCGGCCGTGGACGATCGCGTTCACCATGGGCCGAAACAAAGACAGGAACTACCAGTTCTTCGAGGTCGCGTGTCACGAGGGGTATAAACCCGAGCTCGCGCTGGGAGCGGGACGAGCCCTCAGAGCCGCAGGGAAAACCGGCATCCACGAGCACACGAAGGGCTTCTATGGGGGGAAATAGGAAGCGGATCAGCCGCCGTGCCTTCGTCGGCGGTGCCGGGATCGGCGCGGCCGCGCTGACCGGCGCGTCGGCGATGTCGGGCCTCGGCCTGCAGGCGCAGCCGCGCACCGCGGCGACGCGTCCAGCCAAGTGGGACCTCGAGGCCGACGTCGTCGTCGTCGGCTCCGGCGCCTGCGGACTCCCCGCCGCCATCCGCGCGGTCGATCAGGGCGCGTCCGTGATCGTCGTCGAGGCGAACTACGACATCGGCGGCCACGGCATCATCAACGGCGGCCAGGTGCCGCTCGGCGGCGGCACCAGCGCGCAGAAGAAGCACGGGATCGTCGACTCGCCCGACATCCTGTTCAGGGATCTGACCGACTGGTCGGTCGTCGAGACGAACGGGATGCCGGAATACCGGTTCAACGATCGCGGCGTCCAGCGGGCGCTTGCCGACAACGAGGCGGCTGCATACGAGTTCCTCCTCGACAACGGCGTGAGATTCGCGGACATGCCGCCCGGCGTGCAGGGCGGCCATGCGATCGGCATCTCGGCGCCGCGCGAGAACTACGCGATCTGGGACAAGGGGCAGAGCGCCGAGAGCCCGCGGGGCGGCGGCGGCACGGTGGTCTATCGCGCGCTCGAGAACAGCGCGAAGAAGAAGGGCGTCCGCTTCCTGCTGAACCACCACATGGACGTCCTCTTCCGCGAGACGCCGTCCTCGGGCCGCGTGCTCGGCCTCAAGGCGCACTACTCGCCGAAGTTCCTGCCGGGGAGCACCACGCCGCTGAAGCCGTTCCGGTCCGACGGCGTCCTCACGATGACCGCCAGGGACGTGACCGTGCGCGCGCGGAAGGCCGTCATCATCGCCACCGGCGGCAGCAGCAGCAACGTCAACTTCCGCCGCGTCTTCGATCCGCGGCTCACCGAGGAGTATCAGGTCGCGGGCGAGCCGTATTCGTCGCAGGACGCGAGCGGCGAGCTGGCCGGGATGGCGATCGGCGCGTCGCTCTGGGGCACGGCGAACCAGACGCTCGAGCGCAACGGCGCGCTCCGCAAGCGGCCGGTGATCGGCGCGCAGCACATCTATCCCGAATGGACGCCGCGGAGTCCGGTATTCCCGCTCGTGAGGGCCACCGGGCTGCACGTCGACGACTGGCAGAATCTGATTCTCGTCAACCAGGCCAGCAGGCGGTTCTACGACGAGACGGCCGAAGGCTGGCCGTACGGCACGCACCACGGCTTTCTCGATCCGTACGTGCAGGGCGACTGGCGCAACGGGCGGCGCATCACGTACAAGCCGCAGAATTTCCTCGATGCCGCACTGGCGCCGAACGAGGGATCGCAGCCGCCCGACTACTCGGCCGGTCCGATCTGGGCGATCTTCGATGCCGACGCGGTGACGCGTGAGAAGTGGGACCTGTCGCCGCCGGCCACCGATCCGCTCTTCTTCTTCAGCGCACACACGCTCGCGGAGCTGGCGCCGCAGATCCGGAAGAATCCGTTCTCACGAGTCGACCTGCCGGTCAGAAATCTCGAGGCGACGGTGGCGCGCTACAACCAGATCGTCGATTTCGGGTACGACCCGGATTTCGAGAAGCCGAACCCGAAGTACAAGATCCAGACACCCCCCTTCCACGCCGCATGGGCCACGCCCGTCGTCCACGACACGTACGCGGGCCTGCGCATCAACATGAAGTGCCAGGTGCTCGACGTCAGCGGGCAGGTGATTCCCGGCCTCTACTGCGGCGGCGAGTCGGCCGGCGGCTGCAGCCAGCACGGGCAGGGGCGTGCAATTACCCAGGGATTCATCGCCGGCAAGGAAGCGGCACACGAGCGCAGCTCGACATAACAGGAACGGAGCATCCTCATGACGAGAGCGGCACGTCGTACTCGGATCCTCATGGCAGTGGCTTTCTCGTGCGTGGCTGTCGCCGCAGTGGTGACGGCGCAGACCCAGTCGCCTCCCGCGCTGACGGGCACGGTGACGTCGCACGCGGAAGGCGCAATGGAAGGTGTGCTCGTCGGCGCCAGGAAGACGGGCTCGACCATCGCCACCTGGGTGGTGACCAACGCGCAGGGTGAGTACCGTTTTCTGCGCGAGCGGCTGGAGCCCGGCACTTACACCATCCGGATCCGCGCCGTGGGCTACAAGACGGCCCCGGCCTCGGTCGACGTGACGCCGCACGGCGCGCGGCTCGATCTGCCGCTCGAGAAGGTCACGAGGGCGACCGAGCTCGGCATGCAGCTCTCGAACACGGAATGGCTGGCGAGCGTGCCAGGCACACCCGGGCAGAAGCTGGCGCTCAGCGGCTGCGTCAACTGCCACACCCTGCAGCGGGTGCTCTTCTCGCGCTTCAATGCCGAAGAGATGGCCCAGGTGGTGCAGCGGATGCGCCGGCACACGAACAACTCGTCGCTGCTGCACCCGTGGATGCGGCCAGCGGACGACTTTCCGCACGGTCCGCCCACTGCCGCGCAGATCGATTTCGGCAAGTACCTCAGCACGATCAACCTGAGCGGGCGGGACACGTTCGAATTCCCGCTGAAGACGCTGCCGCGCCCGACAGGCAAGGCGACCGAGGTAATGTACACGGTCTACGAGCTGCCGCGGCCCGACGCCTCGCCGCACGATACCGTGTTCGACAGCCAGGGGAACCTCTGGTACTCCGACTTCAACTCCCAGTTCATCGGGAAGCTCGATCTCAAGACCGGGAAGGTCGTCGACTACGTCGTGCCGCAGAGCCGGGGGCTCCAGACGGCGCAGGGCGGCCTGCAGATCGACGTCGACAGGGACGGAAAGCTCTACTTCGGCAACATGTTCCAGATGGCGCTCGTCCGCTTCGACCCGAAAACCGAAACCTTCGAGGCCCACAAGCTCCCGATGCCCGAGTCGGCCTACGGCGACGGCCATCTGACGATGATCGATCCGGCGTTTCAACATCTCGACGGGAAGCTGTGGGTGAACGTCGCCTACGACACGGGCACGGCGGGCGGTACCTGGCAGGTCGACCTGGCCAGCAACAAGTGGACGCAGGTGAAATACCCGCCCGGAAGTCCGTCGGCGCGCGCGTACGACGTGGTCGCCAACTCGAAGAACGACATGTACGGCATCGGCCTCACCGTCGACAAGATCTGGGTGACGAACGGCAAGACGCTCGAGACCGTCTGGTACGACCTGCCGACGAAAGGGCCGGGCTGCCGGCGCGGGCACGTCGACGCGAAGGATCGCCTCTGGTGCGGCGTCTTCCAGGGCAACCGCGTGGCGATGTTCGATCCCCAGACGAAGAAGATCACGGAGTGGAAGGTGCCGACCGAGTGGACGCGCCCGTACGACGCGGAGTTCGACGACCGCGGTTCTCTCTGGACGGCGGGGATGGACGGGGACCTCGCAGTACGGCTGAACGTCGAGACCGGCGAGTTCACCGAGTACCTGCTCCCGCATCGCACGAACGTGCGGTCGGTGCGGGTGCAGAAGTCGGGCGGGGTCTCGAGTCTCTGGCTCGGCGACCAGCACGGCAACACGATCACGCGGATCGAACCGCTCGCGCCGTAATGGTCCTTGGTCCGCCTTTAGGCGGACCAGAGCCACCGGACGACATCGAGCAGGACCGAGGCGAGCTGCTTCGGCCGCTCGATGTGGCCGTAATGCGTGACCGGCGCGTCGACCAGCAGCACACGGATCGCCGCGCCGGGATTCTCCTTCCGGAAGCGCTCCGCCATCTTCCACTCGCGCGCCTTCTCGGGCCGCTCCGCCCAGTGCCCGTCGTCGAGCCGGCCGACGACCCACGCCATTCTGCGGTACCCCGTCAGCGGCGCGGCCATGGTCGAGAAGAGATCTCGAATCACGTCGGCGGGATCGACCATCGTGCCGCGGAGCGTGTCGCGGATTTCCATTTCCAGCCGCGCGCGGTGCTCGACCATGCCCTGGTGCTCCATGTCCTGCAGCACCTGCTTGAACTGGGGTCGCCGCCGGTTCTCGGCCGCGAACCACGCCTGCGCCACCTCGAGCGGCGACCCGCCGCGCACCGGATTGAGCGGTCCAACGTATCGCGACGAAATGTATCCCGCCGGGTCGCGCGGCCGCAGACGATCGACGCGGGGATAGCGCGCGTACTGCCGCACGGCATCGGCGCGCTCTCCGAACTCCTCGTCAATCGCTTTCGTGATGAGCGCCGGCCCGCCCGTCCCCCATCCGATCGAGCGCCCGTCGAGGCGGTTCGTGAGCGAGGACTCCTTCAGCAGGAACTGCAGCTCCCCGCCCGTCGAGTGCCCGAGAATCAGCAGCGGACCGGTCGTCGTCTGCTCCAGCAGGCGCCTGACGCCTTCGGCGATCAACTGGAACGTGAACACCGCGTGGCGGACTCGCGCCTCGTCGCGTGAGATCGCCCGTGCGAGCACGTACCCGGGAATCCGCTCGGCGAAGCTCGCCTCCGTCCATCCGCCCTCCGCAAAGTTGCCGGGAATCGTAATCAACACGACCGGCAGACGCTGCGCGAGGTACTGCGCCAGCCCCGGCCGGTTCAGCGGGTCCACGAAGAACTCGTACCAGTTTGCGGAACCGCCGTGAATGATGGCGAGCGTCGGCAGACCGGGCTCGGGGCGGTTCGGTGTGAGCTGCAGACCGGTCATGTCCCAGTCGAGGCCGTAAGAGCGATACCGAACGACGTGCCAGCGAGCCCTGTAGCCGAGAGCCGCGGACCCGGCTTTCTCGAGCTGCCGCGGGTCGAAGGCGCCGCCCGGCGCCGCATCGGCGATGGCCTTCACGGTGCGGCCGCCGTCGGGCAGCTCCCAGCCGAGTGTGTCGAAGACTGCCGCGGGCAGCGCCGCGTGGGCCCGATCCGGCGACAGCAGGTCGCCTACGTGTTGCGCGATCAGCGTTCCCTCCAACGTGAATGCCACGATCAGAATCGCCAGGTGTGTTTTTGACATTTACCTGAACGTGACGATGAGCTCCACCGGATCGGAGGCGCCGCCGCCCGGCGGCGGTGTCTCTACGGTGACGAGAAACGTGCCGACGCTGCCCGTCTCCCGCGGCGTCAGCGTTGCCGCCAGCTCCGTCGCGCTGACCCACCGCGTGTCGAGCGCGCGGCCGTCGATCTTGACCACCGAACCGGAGGTGAATCCGCGCCCGACGACGCGCACCGTGACCGCGGTGCCCTCCGGGACGACTGGTGGCACCACGTCCCGCAGCGCCGGCGCCGGGTTGTAGAGATGCTTCGACTCGGGGCCAGGCCGGCGGATCGGGATCGCGTACTCCGCGTGATACGCCGTGTCGACGATGCGGCCGTCCTTGATCACCCTGGCGATCTTCTTCGTGTTCGCGATGTCCTGAAGCGGGTTCGCATCGACGAGCAGGAGATCGGCGGCTTTGCCTCTTTCAACCGTCCCCACTATCCGCTCCAGCCCGATCAACTCGGCGGCGTTGGCGGTGGCGGCCAGGAGCGCCTGCATCGGCGTAAGGCCTGCGTCGACGAGCAGCTGCATCTCATGATGCAGGCTCAGTCCCGGCGTCGTCGCCGCGGACGAATCGGTGCCGGCGTAGATCTTCCCTCCCGCCCGCACGAAGCGCGCGAGAAACTGCTGCACGTTGCGGTAGCCGTCTTCGAACTGCCGCCGCTCCTCGGCGGATCGTCCGTCGGCCCAGTGGTACTGGCCGAGGATCACGAGGCGATCGTCGCGCGGCACGTACGCGAGCGCGGGCGTCCGAAAGAGCCGCTCGTCCTCCTGCTCGTGCTCGCGGCGGCGCGGCGTCAGCGCCTTCCATTCGAACGCCAGCGTGGGGTTGAGAAACACGCGCCGCTCGACGAGCTCCTGCACGAGGCGATCGAACTCGGAGGGCTCCATCCATTGATAGAGCGCGGTGTTCTTGTGCCCGGCCTCGAGATGCATGCGGCCAACCGCGTCCCGGGCGCGCGGACTCGTGGCGGTCGCACGCGCAATGCCTTCCATGTGCTCGATGCCGCCGATGCCCCAGGCCGCGGAGTCGCGCGCATTCCACGAATGGGAGATGACGCGAAGACCGGCCTGCCCGGCCGCCCGCGCGAGCGCGGAGAACAGATCGCCGCTGAACTGCTCGTTGAGCTTGAGGCAGTCGACGCCTGTGTTCTTCAGGCGCGCCACGATGGCGGTCGCGTCGTCCGGTGCGTGAATGACGTCGAGGCCGCGACGAAGCACCGATGGCCCCTGCTCATCGGAGGGCAGGTTGACTTCACCGCAGAAGAAGTAGCGCGGCCCCCGCAGGCGGCCGGTGTTGAAGCCGCGTTTCAGTGCAGCCTGGTAGTAGTGCGGGTTGCCGAGATCGTAGACGGTCGCGACCCCGTGTGCGAGAAACAGCTCCCCCTTCCAGTCGCGGTAGTGCACGTGGGAATCGATCAGGCCCGGCAGGATGTACTTGCCGCGCGCGTCGACGACGGCGACGCCGGCGGCCGAGGGCGGCGATGTCGTGACCTCCGTGATCACGCCGTCGCGCACCAGGATGTATGCGTTTTCCACCGGCGGCCGCCCGGTGCCGTCGATGAGCGTGCCGCCGCTGACGAGGAGCGACTGCGCCTGGAGATCGGCGGCCGACGCGGCCACGAGCAGCCCGATGGCGAGCGCGGTTCGCATCGCCGTGCCGGACACGTCGTCAGGGAAGCATCGCCGTGATGTTCCGCTTCGGGACCTGCCCGACCGGAATCCGAGCGACCTCCTGCAGCGTCTCGGTGTCGATGGCCGAGACCGAGGCGGACGCGTCGTTCGCCACGTAGACGAACCGGCTGTCGGGCGTGAAGGTCATCCAGAACGGGTCGACCGCCGTCTGCACGGCGCCGAGGTATTTCAGGTCGGGCAGCGAGTACGCATGCACGACGTTGTACCAACGGTCGCTCACCCACACCGCGCGGTTGTCGGGCTGCACGCCGATGCCGTGGTTCGGATTGGCGGCCGATGCCCGGACTGCGCGGTACTTCACCGGCCCGCCCAGATCCGGGAACGCGATCCGGTGGAGCTCCCGGCCGGTCTCGAAGTCGGCGACGACGAAGCCGTGCAGCTCGCTGAGCCCGGCGAAGATCCATTTCGTGGAGCCGTCGGGACTGGTCGAGAACGCCAGCGGCCGCGGACGGTTGGTGAACGTGATCGATCGCACGGGCTGTTCGGTCTTCTGGTCGATGATCGCCACCGTGAACGTCTGATCGTCGGACGCCGCGATCACGTACTTCCCATCCGGCGTGACGTAGGTGTTGTGGATGCGCATGCCGTCGAGCGGCAGCCGCTTGACGTTCGCGAGCGCCGCCGTGTCGATCACGTCGACGCCGAACGGCTCGCCGTGAATGGCCTGATACAACCGCCGGCCGTCCTTGCTGATCGCGATGTTGTTCGGTGGACCGCTGAGCGGGATCTGCCGGATGACCTCGAGCGTGCGCATGTCGACGACGTCGACGGTGCGGTCGGCTTCGTTGGAGACGTAGAGCCGGCTGCCGTCCGGCGCCGCGGCGACGCCGTGGTTCGCTTCGATGCCGGTGATCTCGCCTACCACGCGATTGGTCGCCGGATCGATGATGTGGAGGCTGTCGCCCGCCATGTTGGTCTGGACGATGCGCAGCTTCAGGCCTCGGGCCGCGCGTCCGGTGCCCGCGGGAGCGGGGTGCCGCGCCGGGCCGGCCGCCGCCGTGCGGGCCGGCGCCTCGCCGACCGTCGCCTTTCCCTGGACCCACGCCGCGATCGTCTGCCAGTCGGGATCGTTGGCCGAGGCGAACTGCGCCCCGCCGCCATGCCACTGGTGACCCCCCGCTTCGTAGCGCAGCGGGTGAATCAGGAGCGGGCTGGTCAGCGGATTCCCGGGCACGACTTTCCTGCCGACCGCCTCGAAATTCATCCGCGACTGCTCGTCCGTCCAGGTCGTCCTGCCGGGCGCGAGCACCTGCAGGCGCATCGCCGCCGGCGCATTCCCTTCGCCCGCGCCGAGCGCGTGGCACGTGTAGCAGCGCGCGTGCCCGGCGCGCCGCGCGAGGAAGATCGGCTCGACGCGCGTCTTGTAGATTTCGTAGTCGAGGGAGGGAGCCGCCGGCGCCTGCTGCGCCGCCTCGAACGAGCCCGGCGCGGCCCCCGCCGCCCAGAGGAGCACGCCGAATCCGCCTGAGATGAGCGATCTGCGCATAACCATCCTCCGTCGAACCAGCCAAGGGCTCGCCCTTGATATCTCGATATCTGAAGAGTCTCGCCCTTGGCTGGTTGGCAGTGCTTGCTTGGCGCGCTTCGCGCGCCTGGGACCGCTATGCGGACCAATAATGAGTACGGAATTCGCGTTTGCGGCCCGCATAGCGGTCCGATGCGGCGTATCTTACGCCAATGCATCTATGATTCGCGATTAGTGATTTGTGATTTGTGATTTGTGATTTGAAATCGCACATCATGAATCGCAAATCGCAAATGCCAAGGAGGCCATCATGATCGACCGGCGCGGCTGGCTTCGGCAGACGGCGACTCTGGTGACTGGTGCGGCAGCCGGGGGCCTCAGAACGGTTCGGGCCGAGCAGCGTGCCGACGGGTCGGCGTACCTGTTCCCAGGCTTCAAGACCGTGAAGGTGCCGACCTCGGGCGCGACGATCAACGTGGTCGTCGGCGGCAGCGGCCCGCCGCTCCTCCTCCTGCATGGCGCCCCGCAGACCCACGCCATCTGGCACAAGGTGGCGCCCGAGCTGGCGAAGACCCACACCGTGGTCGCGGCCGACCTGCGCGGCTACGGCGACAGCAGCAAGCCCGACGGCGGACCGAATCATGTGAACTACTCCAAGCGGGCGATGGCGCTGGATCAGATCGAAGTCATGAAGCGCTTCGGCTTCGACCGGTTCGCCGTGGTCGGCCACGATCGCGGCGCGCGGGTGACGCATCGGCTGGCGCTCGATCACCCCAATGCCGTGATCCGGGCGGCGGTGCTGGACATCATCCCGACCCACTACTTCTACCATCACGTGACGCGGGAGCGCGCGACGGCGTACTACCACTGGTTCTTCCTGATCCGGCCCGCGCCGTTTCCGGAAAATCTTCTCAACAACAGCATCGACACCTACGTTGGTGCGGGCGGCGAGGAGCCACAGGCGGAGTTCCTGCGCGCGTTCAAGAACCCCGCGACGGTTCACGCGATGTGCGAGGACTATCGCGCGGGCGCCTCGATCGACCTCGAACACGACGATGCCGACCTGCGGGCGGGTCGAACGATCGCGTGTCCGCTGCTCGTGCTGTGGGGCGAGCGCGGCAACGTGGGGCGGCTGTTCGATCCGATGGCGATCTGGCGCGAGCGCGCGGCGGATGTGCGGGGCGGGCCGATGCCATCCGGCCACAACATCCAGCTCGAGGCGCCGGAGCAGCTGTTGAGAGAACTGCGCGCGTTCCTGCGCGCGTAGGCTGTGGGGCGAGCCTTTCAGGCTCGCCTCGCGAACCCGAAGGGTTCGCGCCACATTCAAAAGCGTCCTCACCGCCCCACCAGGGCGGCCGCGCGCGCCTCGAGCTCCTGCTGCGTGATCGGTTTCGCGCCGAGCTTCAGCAGGAGCGCGGCAGTACTGTCGTGCGTACCGTACTGGCCGCGGTACCGCAGCACCGTGCTGAGCCCCGCCGCCATGCTCCACGGCGTTTCGCCGCGCGTGTCCTGCACGTCCACCGCCGCGCCGCGGTCGGCCAGAAGCTGCACGACCCCGTCCGCGCCCGTGAACGCCGCCATGTGCATCGCCGTCTGGCCATCCTCGTTGGCGGCATCGACGTCGGCGCCGAGCTCCACGGCGACTTCGACGGCCTCGAGCGCGGCCGCGGCGGCTGCAGGATCGACCGCGAGATTGGCGCCGCGGAACTCACACGACCCGGTGCAGGCGGAGCGGGCCGCCGCCATCAGCGGCGTGGCGCCGCCGTCGACGCCCAGCCTCGGATCGGCGCCGGCCCGTCCCAGCAGCCGCATCAGCTCCCCGTCGCCCGCGACGGCGGCAAGGAAATACGGCGTGGCGCCTTTCATCTCGAACGGCGTGCCGTCGGGGCCGCGGGTGTCGGTCGCGGTCATGCGAGCGTTCGGATTCGCGCCGCGCTTCACGAGCGCCGCCGCGAGCTCGGGCATGTTCGGCGGCTGCACGCGGTACGACTCGTCGAAGCGCATGCCGACGAGCGATGTCAGCCCGCGCCGCACCGCGTTGTGCAGCGGCGTGATGCCGTACCGATCGGCCGCGTTCGGGTTCGCGCCGCGCTCGAGGAGCAACCGCGCGAGAGGTTCGTGGCCGCCGGCGCTCGCGACGACCAGCGCCGAGCCGTGCTCCGGCGTCGCCTCGTCGACGTCCGCGCCCGCGTCGACCAGCAGCCGCGCGGACGGCTCGTCACCCGAACGCGCCGCGAAGAGCAGCGGCGTGAATCCTCCATTCGATCGCGCGCGCACGTGTGCGCCACGCTCGATGAGCCGCGTGACCACCTCGGCGTGCCGTCCCGCCGCGGCCCACATGAGCGCGGTTTGTCCGGTCCTGGCGTGCGAGGCATCGACCGACGCGCCGCGCGCCAGGAGCGCGGCCACCGCCGCGGCCGAGCCCGTACGGGCACATTCCATGAGCGGGGTGACCCCGTTCACCTGCGCCACGTTCGGATTGGCGCCCGCAGCCAGCAGCTTCTCCACGACGGCGGTGCTGCCGTTCGTACACGCCAGCGTCAGCGCCGTGACGCCATACTCGTTGGCCGCGTTCACATCCGCGCCTGAGCGAATCAGCCGCTCGACGAGCGCGACGTCGTCGCGGTGCGCCGCCCAGTGCAGTTCCGTCGCGCCGGCGTCGGCAAGGCTCTGCCCCATGGCCACAACCGGAACCACGACGATCACGAAGAACACCAATACAGTGTTCACAGCGACAGCCTCCCCGTGCTGTCGCCGAAGCGATCCAGATGCACGCCGACCATATCCATGAGCGCCAGATACAGGTTCGAAACGGGCGTGCCCTTCGGGAACCTGACGTGCCGCCCGCCCTTCAGCTGCCCGTTGCTGCCGCCAGCCACCACGATCGGCAGGTTCTGCAGCAGGTGATCGTTGCCGTCGCTCATCGAACAGCCGAAGACGACCGTCGCGTGATCGAGCAGCGATCCGTCGCCTTCGCGGGTCGCCTGGAGCGCCTCCAGATAGTACGCGAACGTCCTCGTGTGGTACGCGTCGATCTGCGCGATCTTCGAGAGCTTCCGGGCGTCGCCCTGATGATGCGACAACCCGTGGTGCACGTCGGGGACGCCGATCTCCGGATACGCGCGATTGCTCTGCTCGGGCCCGAGCATGAAGGTGATGACGCGCGTCAGATCCGCCTGCAGCGCCAGCACCTGCAGGTCGAACATCAGCCTGGCGTGTTCCTCGAACGTCGTCGGAATGCCGGCCGGACGATCGACGGCCGGCAGCTCGCGCGCCGACTGCTCTTCGGCGCGCTGAATCCGGCGCTCGATGTCGCGCATGCCTTCCAGATACTCGGTCAGCCGTGCGCGATCCGCCGCGCCCACCGACCGCATCAGGCGCGCCGCCGCGTCGGTGACCGAATCGAGCAGGCTGCGGTCGCGCTCGATCCGCGCCCGGCGGACCGCCGGGTCGCTGCTGTCGCTGTCACCGAACAGCCGCTCGAACACCGCGCGCGGCCGGTACTCCACCGGCAGCGGCGTAGTCGGCGTCCGCCACGACAGCGTGTTCATGTACGCGCAGCTCCATCCCTTCTCGCACTGGCCGACGATGTCGTTGGCGTGGAGGCCGAGCTCGAGGGAGGCGAGCTCGGTCTGGCGGCCCAGCTCCCGGGCGAGCACCTGGTCCATCGACACGCCCGCACGTCCTTCGCGCTCCGGATGCACGCTCGTGAGGAAGACGCCGCCGGCGCGCTCGTGCGGCGCCGATTCGCCTTCCCCGGGCCGCGCATCGCCGATGCTGTTGTCGAGTCCGCTCAGCACGAGGAGCCGATCGCGGAACGGCGCCAGCGGCTCGAGCGTGGGGCTGAACTGGAATGCGGCGTCCTCGCCCCTCGACGATGCTCGGGGCGACCCTGAGCTTGTCGAAGGGTCGCCCGCCGGCGTCCACGTCGCCATGTTCATACCGTTCGGCGCGAAGACGATCGACAGGCGACTGACCGGCGGACGCTGTGACGCCAACGCCGGCAGCATGCCGTCGAGCAGCGGCAGCGCCACTGTCGCACCGATGCCGCGCAGCACCGCGCGGCGGGGAATGGCCTTCCTGGTGATGATCATGGCTCTTCCGACCTTCGCATCTGGAACGGCGTGCTCGTCACCACGCCGAGCACGAGCGACGAGAACCGGTACCCGCGGGGTGCCGCATCGCGGACGATGCGGCGGACCACCGGCGCGTCGTAGTACTCGAGACCGCGTCCGAGCGCGTAGGTGAGCAGCCGGTCGGTCACCGTCGAGACGAACGGCTCGCGCCGCTGCTCGGCCAGCATCCGGCGGAACTCGCGAGGGCCGTTGAACGTCGTGCCGTCGGGCAGCACGCCCGACGCGTCGATCGCCTCGCCAGCGTCCGCGGTCCGCCACCGGCCAATCCCATCGAAGTTCTCGAGCGCGAAGCCGAGCGGATCCATCACCCGATGGCAGCTCGCGCAGACTGGATTCGACCGGTGCTGCTCCATCTGCGCGCGCATCGACAGCACCTTCCCCTGCTGGTCGCGCGGCTTCAGCTCCGGCACGTTCGGCGGTGGGGGCGGCGGCGGCGCGTTCAGGACGTTGTCCAGAATCCACTTGCCGCGGACGACCGGCGACGTGCGGTTGGCGTACGACGTGACCGTCAGGATGCTGCCGTGCCCCAGCAGTCCGCCGCGAGTGAGGTCGGCGAGGCGCACCCGACGGAAATGGCTGCCGTAGACGCCCGGAATCCCGTAGTGCAGCGCAAGAGGTTCGTTGAGGAAGGTGTCGTCGGCGTTCAGCAGATCGAGCACACTGCGGTCCTCGCGCAGCACGCTCTCGAAGAACAGGTCGGTCTCGGTGCGAAACGCCTGACGGAGGTTCTCGTCGAAGTACGGGAACCGCTCGAGATCGGGCGCCACGATCCCGAGGGTCCGCAGGTGCAGCCACTGCGCGGCGAAGTTCGTCGTCAACGTGCTCGCGCGGGCGTCGGCGAGCATGCGCCGGACCTGCTGCTCGAGGACGCCTGGCTCCCCCAGCCGTCTGCGTTCGGCCATCGTCAGCAGCTCCTCGTCCGGGATGCTGCTCCAGAGGAAAAACGAGAGGCGCGACGCGAGCTCCACGTCGCTCGTCCGGTAGGGCGTGCCAGGCGCGAGACCAGACGGCTCGCGCTCGAGGCGAAACAGAAACTCGGGGCCAACCAGCATGCGTTCGAGCGCGAGTCCGATGCCTGATTCGAAGCCGCCCTGACGCCGGCCTGTGCGATAGAACTCCAGAAGCGTCTGGAGATCGGCGTCCGTGACCGGACGTCGATACGCGCGGCGCGCCAGCCTCGCCAGGACTGTTCTCGCGCAGGGTTCCTCCTCGGGCGCTGCAGCCGGCCGGCAGACGAAGATCGCGCGGCGGCTGGCGTCCTCGCTCACGCCCGTGACGTTGTACGGCCCATCGATGCCGAGCGTGGCGACGCCCGGCTCGCCGCCCTTGTACTGCGAGTAGTCGTACATCGTCATGCGCGGCTGGAGCGGACCTTCGGGAACCGAGCCGTCCTTCACGAATGCGGCGCTCACCAGATGCGTGCCCGCGGTCACCCACTGGCGCACGTCGAGCGCGTCGTCGGCCCGGCGCTCGTACTGCTCCTGGGCGACGTCGCCCATCGCGGCGGTGGAAAAGATGCCTGCCGATCGTCCGCGGCGCTCGCCGCCGATCGTGAAGCGCTGGATCCGCCGGCCGTCGAGCCGCACGTCGAGCTCGTGCGTGCGCTGCAGCCCGCGGATGTACTCGCGCGAATTCCGCTGCAGGCGAACCTGGAAGACGTACTCGCCGTCGGCCGGGAAGTGGTGGCGCACAGCCATGCCGCCGCGCGTGCCGAACGGCAGATCCTCGCCGGCACGGTCGTCCTGGAGGAGCTGCTTGGACACCTCGTAGATCTCGAGGGCAGGACGGGTCGTGGCGTCGCCGAGTGCGAGCCGACGCACCTGCCGCGCCACCGCCAGATACCGCTCCGCGAGCAGCGGCGACAGTGTCAGGACGCTGCCGACGTTGTCGAAACCGAACCGGGAGTCGTCTGCCGGCAGGAGCGACTCGACGTCGATCTCCACCGCGAGCAGATCGCGGATCGCGTTGCGGTACTCGGTGCGCGTCAGACGCCGCAGCGAGGGCCGACCGGGATTGGGACGTTCCGCGGCCGCGCGATCGAGCGACGTCTCGAGGTGCGCCAGCAGCGCCGCCACGCTGTCGGGCGCGGGGCGCGGCATGCCGGCCGGCGGCATGGCGCCGCCGCGCAGCTTGCCGACGACTTTCTCCCAGACGTCGGGCGCGCGGTCCGGGCGGCTGAGGTCGAGGCTTTCGAGGGAGAGACCGGCCGTGCGCAGCCGGTCGCTGTGGCAGGTGACGCAGTACTTATCCATCACGGCGCGGTGCTCGGAGGCGCCAGTGGACTGTCCCGCGACTGCGGTCACAGCCGCCAGGAACGCAAGCGCCATCCCGCCAGCCAGCTTGCGTGACATGTCGAATGCGGGCCGATTATAGCCCGCGACTTGTGCTATAACCCCCAGCACCTCATCGACGTGGCGTCCCCTTTCATTGGTCGGACGGGCTTTTTACGTGCCTGCGAAAAGGGAGGGTCCCATGCGTCGTTTCCGTTCGCTCACCCTGCTGCTCGCATCTGGCGTGCTGCTCGTCGGTGGATTCGCTGAAGCACAACAGGCCGGAGGATCCGCGGTTCGCGGGCGCGCGGTCGACGCTCAGCAGGGTGTCCTGCCCGGCGTCGCCATCGTCGCCACGCACATGGAGAACGGGACGTTCCGGGAAACCACGACCGGCCCGGACGGGACCTACTTCATCACCGGGATCGTGCCCGGGCCGTACCGCATCACCGCCGAGCTGCAGGGCTTCCGGAGATTCACGCAGGACGTCCGGCTGCAGATCGGCGAGACGACAACGGTCGATCTCAGGCTGGAGGTCGGGGCGCTCACCGAATCGGTGACCGTGACGGCCGAGGCGCCCCTCGTGGACATCACATCGACGCAGGTGGCCGGAAACGTGACCTCGGCCGAGATGACCGAGTTGCCGTCGGCCAACCGCAGCGTTATGGGATTCGTCGCGCTGCTGCCCGGCGTCCAGTACAACCCGTCGGCGATTGGACCCGGTTCCGTCGTCATCAACGGTCAGCATGGGAGCCAGGTCATCTACGTCATCGACGGCGGCAACAACAACGACGACATGCGCGGCGGCGGGGCGGGTCCCCAGGCGCGGCCGGCGCTCGAGACGATCCAGGAGTTCCAGGTCATCACCAACCAGTACGACGCCGAGTACGGCCGCGGCTCCGGGGGGATCGTGAACGCGATCACCAGGCAGGGCACCAACAACTTGCGTGGCAGCGCGTTCGGCTTCTTCACCAACTCGAGCCTGACGGCCCCGAGTTTTTTCGCCAAGCAGCAGAATCTCGCACGGCCGGATACGTCCAAGCGGCAGTGGGGCGGCACGATTGGCGGCCCGATCATCCGGGACAGGACTCACTTCTTCGCCAGCTTCGAGGCCGTCAACGTCGATGAAGGGCTCAGTCGCGTGTACCCGTCGAGACCGGACATGAGTTTTTCGGACGTCGTGTACTCCAATTTCTGGAACACCCTGGCTCGCCTGGACCATCAGGTAAACGGCCAGAACACATTCGCGTTCCGCTACCTCGGGGATTACCAGCCGATCCGCAACCGATCTGGCGTCGGGTTCAACCCTGGCGGTGTCACGGATGAGAACCAGACACTGACGGCGCTGCAAGACGAGTGGGACCTGGACCAGACGGGGATGTTCACCTACAACCGGGTCTTCGGGGGCACGCGCTTGAACACGATCCGCGCCGCCATCACGCAGGAAGATGTCGATCGCGGAACGCCGGCCTACCGCAAGGCCGGCGGTGACATGCTGGTCCAGCCTCCGACGCTACGCCACGTCAGCTTCGACACTCAATCCACCGACTTCGCGCTGCATCGGATCCAGACCTCCTACCAGTTTGACGAATCGTTCAGCTGGTTCATGCCGGGCAGGCGAGGGGACCACGACCTGAAGATGGGGCTGCAATATGTCTGGGCCGACCATCGTCAGGTTGTCCAGCACGCACTCAACGGCATCTTCACCTTCCCGAGCGACCGCGCCTTCAATGCGGCCGATCCGTCGACCTACCCGGAACGGCTGTCGGTGCGCGTACCCGCTCCGGAGCTCCCGTATGTGTTCACGCACTCGATCGCGCTGTTCGCGCAGGACAAGTGGCGCGTCACCAACAATCTCACGTTGAACCTCGGTGTCCGCTACGACGTGGAGATTGCACCGATTGAAGAGCGATTCAATCCGCTCTTCTCGGATCCGAACGACCATCCCGTCGATTGGAACAACCTCCAGCCGCGCGTGGGCTTCGCGTACAGCCTCGGCCGGGAGTCGGTCGTGCGCGCCGGATACGGGATGTTCTACGAGAAGCTCTGGACGGATCGGTTCGAGCCCTACGTCCGGCAAGGCGTGTTTGCCCAATCGTTCGTCACGGAGTTTCCAGTCGATCGTCCCGATCCGGGTCCGAGCCAGGGCCGCCTGCCGAGCGAGCCGCTGCTCCAGAACGGTCCGGTCGTGAACCGCGACCGCCTCGCGCAGCTGTTTCCTTCGGGGACCCTTGCCCGCAACAACGGCGCTGTGTTCCTGGATACGCCCGATCGGAGGATCCCGTACTCGCACCAGGTGTCGATGGGCTACGAGCGCCAGCTCGGTGGGCAGCTGTCGTACGCCGCGGACTACGTGCACAGTTGGGGTCGCGATCAAGTCTTCGCGTACGATCTCAACCCCGCCGTGCGCGTCGATACGAGCCGCACGGGGAGGCTGACGCGCTTCGACCTGCGCGGCGTCGCCAGCCAGCTGGGGCTGTCGCCCTTCTCAAACAACGTGTGGATTCGCGAGAACATCGGCCGGTCAGCACAAGACGTGCTCAGCGTGCAGCTGGAGAAGCGCTTCAGCAACTTCTGGGGCGCGCGCGCGTCGTACTCGATCGGCAGCGCCCGCGGGCATACCGACGGGAGTCCCGATGCCATCAACAATTTCCAGGTTCTCGAGGAGCGCAATCTCGATCTGAACTGGGGACCGCTCGCCGTCGACCGGAAGCACCTGCTCACGCTGAGCGGCCGCGTCGAGGTGCCCGGGACCGGCGGTGTGACCGTGAGTGCGGTCCACCGCTTCATGAGCGGCCGGCCGATCAACATGATCAATTCCGCCGTCGATGCGGATCGCAACGGACGGCTGTTCGACCCGTTGCCGCCAGGAACGTATCGCGGCACCGGACAGAACGCGATCGAGGTGAAGAACAAGGGGGGCCGCAACGGTGCCCGTGGCCCCACCTATTCCGAACTGGATCTTCGAGTCGGCTACCGCCTGGATCTCGGCGGCGTGCGGACGCTCGACATGTTTGCCGAGGTCTTTAACGTCACCGACGAGCCGAACTTCAGCAACCCAACAGGTGACCTGCGGTCGGGGAGCTTTCTCAGGGTCGGTTCGCTCTTCGGGGGCGGGATCCCGCGGCAGCTCCAGGTGGGCGTGCGGCTCGGCTTCTAATCAGGCGTTGGGGCTTCGGGCTTTGGGCTTTAGACTTCGGGCTTCGGCATGAAACGCCCAAAGCCTGAGGCTCAGAGCCTGCAGCCTGCGATGCCGCACAGTCGTCGACGCCTCCTCAAAACGCTTGTGGCAGGCGCGCTCGGCAGCGGCCTCGCCGAGCGGCGTGACGCCGTGGTCCAGGCCCGCACGCCGCCACGAACACGCTCTGTCCAAACGCCCGTGCTGGACATCGGCTTCGAGGAGAGCGGCGACGCCCGGGGCTTTCCTATCATCCTCCTGCACGGCTTTCCCGACGACGTCCGAGCCTGGGACGAGGTGGCGGCATCGCTCGCAGGCAAGGGGTACCGCGCCATCGTTCCCTACCTGCGCGGGTACGGGGCCACACGCTTTCGCGATCCCTCCAGCCCTCGCATGGCACAGCAGGCCGCGATAGGCCAGGATGTGATCGACCTTGCCGACGCGCTTGGGGTGTCGCGATTTGCGGTGGCTGGCTACGACTGGGGTGGCCGCGCTGCATGCATTGCCGCGGCCCTTCACCCGAAGCGAGTGCGAGCGGCCCTTCTGATTGGCGGCTATACGATTCAGGACACGCTTGCGCCACCCCAGCCAGCCTCGCCGGAACGGGAGCGGGCGCTCTGGTATCAGTGGTACTTCAACACCGAGCGCGGGCGTGTGGGCCTTACGCGAAATCGCCGAGGCATCTGCCGCCTCCTGTGGGACACCTGGTCGCCGACGTGGCGTTTCACGGACGACACGTTCAATCGAACGGCGGCGGCGTTCGACAATCCCGACTTCGTCGACGTCGTGATCCATTCGTATCGCCATCGGAATGGGAACGCGCCCGGCGAACCGCGCTTCGCGGACGTCGAGCACCGGCTGGCACAGCGTCCCACGATCGACGTTCCGTCAATCGTGCTCTATGGGGCCGACGATGGGCTCGGACCTCCGCCGGCGGACACACCGGCCGAACGTGCCCTCCTGACCGCGCGTGTTGCGCGCCTCGTGGTCGCGGGCGCCGGACACTTCCTGCCCAGGGAAAGACCGGAAGCTGTATCGTCCGCGATGCTGGAATTGCTGGAGAAAAACAGGTAGAGGCAACCAGACATGAGCAGCGAGGACCACAATGACCGGCGCGCGTTTTCGCGGCGTGCGCTGCTGACACGCGCCGTCCTCTTCGGCGCCGGCGCGATCGTGCCGGCGGAGCTGCTCGTGCGGGGAGGGCCGGCAGGCGCCGCGCCGGCCGCCGCAGGCGCCATTCAGGCCGCAGCCGCTCGCGAGCCTCTGGAAACGTTGATGGCGGCCGAAGCCGCGACGCTCGATGCGATCGCCGCGCGGCTGATCCCGAGCGACGGAAACGGCCCCGGCGCCGCGGAAGCGCGCGCGACGCGCTACATCGATCGTGCGCTCGGCGGCGCATTGGCCGACTCGCGGGAAGCGTATCGGACGGGCCTGGCCGCCGTCGATGCCTACGCCCGCGCGTCGACGGGCAGGCCCTTCGCGGAGCTCCCGACTGCGGATCAGGACGCGATCCTGATCCAGATGGAGAGCAATGTCGCCGCTGGCTTCACGCCCGACGCCGCCACGTTCTTCGATCTCGTGCGGGCACACGTCATCCAGGGGACGTTCTGCGATCCGTACTACGGAGGCAACGCGAACTTCGCGGGCTGGGATCTGATTGGGTACCCGGGCATCCGGCTCGCCGTCGCGCCGGACGATCAGCGCATGGACCGGCGTCCCGCGCGCGTGCGCCGGTCCGCGTACGACCACGCGATGTTTTCGAAGAAGCGACCTGCGCGCGCGCGTCTCGGCCGCACCGACGAACCATGGCGATCGAGTTGAAGAAACGCGACGTCGTCGTTGTCGGCCTGGGTGCGGCCGGGGGCGTGGCGGCGCTGCCGCTGGCGCGCGCCGGCCTCGACGTGGTCGGCCTCGAAGCGGGCACGTGGCTGACGCCCGAGGACTTCGCGCCCGACGAGGTCCGCAACAACGTGCGCGGCTGGCCGCATGCGGTCCAGAAGGCCAACCGCGAGATCCCGACGCACCGGCGCAACGTGTCAGCACCCTACTCGCCGCGCGCCGCCATCCATCCGATGATGAACGCTGTTGGCGGGACGACGCTGCACTACTGGGGGCAGAGCTGGCGGCTGAACCCGTGGGACTTCAAGGTCGTGAGCGAAACCCGGCGTCGGTACGGCGGCTCGCGCGTTCCGGCGGGATCGACGGTCGAGGACTGGCCTTTCGGACTGGAGGAGCTCGAGCCGTACTACGACACCGTGGAGTACGAGCTGGGGGTGTCCGGGAAGGCCGGGAACATTCAGGGCAAGATCGACGCGCGCGGCAACATCTTCGAAGGCCTTCGGCGCCGCGAGTACCCGATGCCGCCGCTGCGGGGCAGCGGGTTCACCGAGACGATGGCGGACGCCGCGCGCGGGCTCGGGTGGCACCCCTTCCCGGGTCCGGCAGCCATCACGAGCCGCGCGTACGACGGCCGCCCCGCGTGCGCCTATCACGGCTTTTGCGCGCGCGGCGGCTGCCACATCCGCGCCAAGAGCTCCACCGCGGTGACGACCATTCCCAAGGCCCAGCAGACGAAGCGCTTCGAGGTGGTCACCGAGGCGGTCGTGACGACGGTCGAGGTGGACGGCAACGGCCGCGTCCGCGGCGTGAGCTATGTAAAGGGCGGCATGGAGTACTTCCAGCCGGCGGACGTCGTGCTGCTGGCGAGCTACGTGTACGAGAACGTGCGGCTCCTGCTCGTCTCGAAGTCGGCGGCGTTCCCAAACGGACTGTCGAACAGCCACGGGCAGGTCGGCCGGCATTACTTCAGCCACAACCAGGGCGCGCCGGTCACGGCGCTCTTCCCGCGCGAGCTGAACACGTGGTACGGCCTGCCCGCGCAGGGCGTGGCTGTCGACAACTGGGCCGATGACAACTTCGATCATTCGAAGCTGGACTTCATCGGAGGCGGCAACCTGTGGATCTACTCGGACCGGCGGCCGATTGCCGCCGCCGACATGAGCACGTTCGGCCGCGCGCCGCGGTGGGGGTCGGCGTGGAAGGCGTTCATCAGGCAGAATGCCGACCGGTGGAACACCGCGTACCTGCAGAAAACCACGCTGCCCTACGAGGACAACTATCTTGATCTGGACCCCGTCGTGAAGGATCCACTCGGATACCCCGTCATCCGCATCACGGCGGACTACAAGGACAACGACCGGAAGCTCGCCGCGTTCATCCAGGACCTGATGGTCCAGTGGTACATGGCGGCCGGGGCGGTGGCGGTAGAACGTACACCGCTCGGCACGATGGGGCCGACCACGCATGCGTACGGTGGCACGCGCATGGGTGACAACCCCGAGACGAACGTCGTCAATCGCTGGGGGTTCTCCCACGAGGTGCCGAACCTCGGTGTGCTCGGGGCCTCGGTCATGGGAACGAGCGGCGCCCGCAACCCCACGCTCACCGTGCAGGCGCTCGCCTGGCGGACGGCTGACTATCTGGTCGGGAACTGGAAGACAGTTGCGACGTAGGCTTCGGGCCTCAGGCGGTGGGCTTCAGGCCAAAGCCCGAAGCCCAGAGCCTGGAGCCCGATCAGTCCCACTCTCTCTCGACGCCGTGGCCGCGCGTCACGTCGCCATGGTTCGGCGTCACGAATCCGAGCAGGCACCCCTGGGAGCCGTCGCGCAACAGGTGACAGCGCACCT